>QHPY01000007.1 GCA_003219215.1 Verrucomicrobiota bacterium
AATTCAAAGGGACAGTGGCGCAAATTGGAAACACCGGAAAGACGACTGGTACCGGCACCCAGGAAGAAGTCACGAATTTCGAAGTGAAAATTAATTTGGAACGGGAAGATGTTTTGCTGCGACCGGGACTGAGCTGCACGGCGGACATTGAGACGAACATGGTGAAGGACACGGTCGCAGTGCCGATGCAGGCCGTGACGATTCGAACCGGCGATAGCAATTTGAGCCCGGAGGAAATCGAAAAAAAGAGATTGAAAACCGCTGCGCGCGATAAAGGCGACAATAACGCCGATTATGTGAACGAACGTCAGGAAAAGGCCCTCCAAAAAGAAGAGCGGGAGAAACTCTCCAAGGTCGTGTTTTTGAAAAAAGGCGGCAAAGCGCAGTCAGTCAAAGTGACAACCGGAATTTCCGATGACACATACATGGAAATCAAAAGCGGTGTTCAACCCGGCGATGAGGTGATTTCCGGCAGCTACAGTGCGATCAGCCGCAAACTCAAAGACGGTGCGAAGGTGGCTTACGATAAGGAAGCGACAAAATAAGTGTTCAGGGTTCAGGCAGAACGCTGAAATCTGAATCTTGAACCCTCAGAAACATGAATGCTTATTCGGTCCGGCCAACTGGCCCAATGGTCATCGACATTGAGAACATCACCAAAGATTATGTGATGGGCGAAGAGATCGTGCGCGCGTTGCGCGGCGTCTCGCTCCAAATTCGGCGCAACGAATATCTCGCGGTGATGGGTCCGAGCGGTAGTGGCAAATCGACGCTGATGAACATGCTCGGCTGTCTCGATACGCCGACATCCGGGCGTTACGAATTCAATGGCCGCAACGTCGCAGACATGGACGACGACGAGCTCGCCGCGATCCGCAATCGGGAGATCGGTTTCGTTTTTCAAACCTTCAACCTGCTTCCGCGCGCGACCAGCCTGCGCAACGTTGAGTTGCCTTTGATTTATGCGGGAATGGATCCTGAGGCGCGCCAGGAACGGGCCACGCAAGCGCTCACCGACGTTGGTTTGGGTGATCGCATTCAGCACAAGCCTAACGAATTGTCCGGCGGTCAACGTCAACGCGTCGCGATCGCCCGCGCGCTGGTGAACAATCCGTCCATCATTTTGGCTGACGAACCAACCGGCAACCTCGATTCAAAGACGGGCGAGGAAATCATGGCGCTGCTTGAGGATCTTTATCAACGAGGTCATACCATTATTTTGGTAACGCACGAGCGTGACATTGCCGCGCATGCTCGCCGCACGATTCACCTGCGTGACGGTGTCATCGAAATGGATCACCCCGGCTTTATTCCCGAACTCGATGCTGCAGTCGCCAGCTAGGGTCCGAGCCGGACTGGCAACATGAAACGTTTTCTCTATGAACTCGAAGAAAGTTGGAGGATCGCTTATGCGCAGATGCGCTCGAATCTGACGCGGTCGACGTTAACGGCGCTCGGCGTCATCATCGGGATCGTCGCTGTAACATTGATGGGCACGGCGATTGGCGGGATTCAAGTCGGTTTCGACAAAAGCATGGCGGTTCTCGGCGACGACGTGCTTTACGTGACGCAATGGCCATGGAAACCGGTGGACGATTGGTGGAATTATCGCGACCGGAAAAAAATCCAGACCGAATACGCCGAAACGATCAACCGCATGATTGCGGCGACGCCGAATTCGAACCTGATGGTCGCGGTGCCGACATCGAGCCTGATGCGCTCAATCAAATATGGCGGAAACGAAGTGGAGAATGTTTTCACACTTGGAACCACGTCCGATTTCACCGTCACATCGACAATCGACTGCAAGGAAGGCCGCTTCTTTAACGAAATCGAATCACGCACTGGCGCGCAAGTTGTCGTGATCGGTTACGACGTGGCGAACGTTTTGTTTCCATCGGAGAGCCCGATCGACAAATTTGTTCTCATCAGCGGTCATCTGTTCAAAGTGATTGGCGTGAACGCTCGCCAGGGAACTTTCCTTGGATTGTTCAGTTGGGACTCAATGGTGGCGATGCCGTTGGCGGCCTTTAACAAATACTTCAACCTCAAAAACGAAGTGGACGTGCGTGGGCAGAACCAAGGCGAATCGGACGTGCGGGTGAAGGTGAAGGACAAAATAAAACTCGCCGAGGCCAAGGACGAGCTGACCGGAATGATGCGGCGCGTGCGCGGTTTGGCGCCGGAGAAGAAGGAGGATTTTTCGATCAACGAGCAGCAGGCGTTCAAGAGCACGCTCGATCCGGTAAAAAATACCATCGCTATCGCCGGCCTCTTCATTACCGGCCTTTCGCTGTTCGTCGGCGCGATTGGCATCATGAACATCACGTTCGTGAGCGTGAAAGAGCGGACGAAAGAAATTGGAACACGAAAAGCGCTCGGCGCGCGTCGTCGCACGATTTTGTTGCAGTTCCTGATCGAATCGACCGCGCTTTGTCTGCTCGGCGGATTTATCGGCCTGACTCTCGCCTATTTCATGTGCTTCGGAATCGGCAAAGCCTTTCCTTCGTTTCCAATTCAGTTTTCCTTCGGGCTAGTCGTTGCCAGCATGATAGTCTCGGTGCTGACGGGTTTGATTTCAGGTTTCGCGCCGGCTTGGTCGGCGTCGCGTCTCGATCCGGTTACCGCGCTGCGTTACGAATAAAGGTCGACATGCAATTTGGCGAAATCATCACGATGGCGCTGAGCTCGCTAGGCGTGAACAAACTCCGCTCCGGCCTGACGATGTTTGGGATCACCATCGGCGTCTTCTCAGTCATTTCGGTCATGACCGCGATTGGCGCGCTCCAATATTCAATTGAGAACGGCCTGAGTTTTCTCGGTTCGAACATTTTCCAGTTCGCGAAGTATCCGGCGAACGTGTCCGCAGGCGGCAATGTTAAGAAAAAATATCAGAACCGCCGCAACATTACTTATCAGCAGGCGCTGCATTACCAGCGGCTGATGGAAGGAAACGCGCGCGAAATTTGTCTGAAGAGTTTCGGCTACGAAGTAAAGGGCCAGGCGGTTTACAACGGCATTAAAACGACACCGAGCCTCCTCATTGTCGGCGCAAACCGAGGTTTCTTGACGGCCAACGCTTACACGCTCGGTTACGGAAGAAATATAAACGACGAAGATGTCGAACTTGCCCGCAATGTCATCGTCGTAGGGAAAATGATCGAGAAGCGTTTGTTTCCTCACGAAACGCCAATCGGCAAAATGGTGCGCGTGACCGGTCACACTTACACAATCATCGGAGTCCTGGCCGAGAAAGGAACGGCGTTCGGTCAAAGTCAGGACAATCTTTGCATCATGCCGATCACCCGCTTCTTCGAAGATTTCGGCTCGGCAAAACGAACGGTGAACATCGCGACCCAGGCGTTTTCAACCGAGACATATAATGGGACCTTCGACAAGGCTGTTGGCGCGATGCGGACCGCGCGGGGGTTGCGCGCCGAGCAGGAAAACGATTTTGAAATTTATTCCAACGATTCGCTCAAGAGCGCGTTCGTTTCCGTGGCAGGCATCGTTCGGGTCGGCGCGTTCGTGATTAGTTTTATCGCACTCGTCGCCGCGGGCATCGGGATCATGAACATCATGTTGGTGAGCGTGACCGAGCGGACCAAAGAAATCGGCGTCCGGAAATCGATTGGCGCGCGCAGCAAAGACATTTTGCGGCAATTTTTGACGGAGGCGGTCTTCATTTCGGAAGCCGGCGGCATTTTGGGAATCATTCTCGGAATCGTCGTCGGCGATTTGCTGGCCGCCTGGCTAAAGGTCGAACTGATTTTCCCTTACGGATGGGCAATCGCCGGATTACTCGTTTGCTCGGCGATCGGCATTGGGTTCGGCCTTTACCCGGCCTACCGCGCGGCCAGCCTCGATCCAATCGAAGCGCTGCGCTACGAATAATAGACCGACATCCGACCGCACGTCGTCTGTCCGAGGGCATGCAACCTGCGCGTGCTTCCCTTTGACCAGTCATTCAGCTTTGTCATACCCTAGAAATTTTGAGGTCTTGCCCAAGTGCCTGTTCGTCGTAAACCTGCCCGCGCGGATGTGCCGCAACGCAACATTCTTCTTCTCGAAGAGTACGACGCGCTGGCCGCAGCGATCAGCTCGGCGCTAAAAAAATTCGCGCCCCAACATTTCGGCGCAGTCGCCCGTTCTCTCGCCGAAGCCGAGAAGCTGGCTTCCGATCTCGATCCCGAGCTTTTCATTCTCGATGTCGATCCACCTTGGGCGGGCCTGACGAATTTCCTCGAGAAAATTCGCGCCGCGCACCCGAACGCGCGCGCACTCGTGATCGGCGGCGCGGTCCCTTCCGAGATTGCCGCGGAACGCGGATCGTCTGGCGCGCTGCAATTCGTTGAAAAGCCGTTTGATCTGGCGGCGTTCGGTGCAGCGGTGCAGGCTTTGCTCGGCCCGTGGCGGGAACAGGAAGGTCGTGGGACGCTTGGCGCGCTCAACGCGATTGATGTCGTCCTTTCACATTGCGCCGCCAACTCCAGCGTCATTGTCGATCTACACTCCGGTAGCAGAACGGGCGAAATCCATATTGCCGGTGGACAGGTATTGCATGCCGCCACCGGTAAACTTCAAGGCGAAGATGCGTTGCGCGAGATGCTGAACTGGTCCAAACCGCGCCCCAGCGAAAAGAAGCCATCCGCCCCTCCCCGTCGAACAATCACGAAATGGCAAGTGATTGTAGTTGAGGCATTGCGCGGAGCCGAGACCGAGATTTCCGAACCGCGCAAAGCGCAACCAGAAAGAATTCCGCCGCCCGCCGGGAAAACAGTCGTTGTAGTCGACGACACCGAGATGCTCTTAATTTTCGTGGAAGACATTCTCACAACCGCCGATCCGAAATTGCGGATCACGACTGCGCTCAGTGCGAGCGAAGGATTGCGAGAAATCGAACGATTAATCCCTGATCTGGTCCTGCTCGATTACAGTCTGCCTGATTTTAACGGCGATGAACTTTGCGAACGACTTCTAGAAAATGAACGGACCGCGCACGTGCCGGTGTTAATGATGTCCGGGCACGTTGTGGAAATGAATGCCGCAGCAGCGCGGTTTCCCAACATCGTGGCAAAAATTGAAAAACCGTTTTTCTCCGACGCATTTGTCGATCTTGTCCAGCGAACACTCGAAACCGAGCAGGCATTCGAAAGGCTGGCGGATGAGGAACCAGTGGCGCCGACAATTTTCGAATCCAAACCAACGCCACCGCCGTCGCTGAAAAAAGAAATCGCGCCGAGGCAGTCAGCTAGAACAGTTGCTCCCGCTACTCTTGCCCCCGTTGAGTCTCACATCGACGAGCCTGCGCCGGTTGCTGCTCCGACAATCCGAGTCGCTCCAACTGACGGCAACGCTGCCGTGCTCGGACTTTTTCTGGAAGTGCTCTCGATGCAACTCACATCGCAGCTTCAAATGGGCGCAATTCGCGCGCGCCCCGCGTCGCTGACAGCTTCCCTTCGGCTGCAATCGGGCTCAGCACGCAAGGCCATTCCGGCCGCGTTAGGATTTCAGCTTGGCCCGGCAAAGTTGAATGCCGAAGGCCGCATTTTCACGCTGCGATTGGTTCCCACTTTAAAGCCTTTTCAACCTTCGCAAATGCGAACGGCGTTTGAGATCGGAGGCGTCGCTCTCATTCCAAATGAAACACGGGCGCGTGTTCAACTCACTCCTGCCGGCACGACGCCGATGACGATGGAATTGCGAGCTCATCTCGAACTAAACGCGGTTGAGCTGTCACCCAATTTTCAAGTGGCGCAGTTGATCTTGAACTGCAGCACAAATGTTGTGCGCGTCACGCTGAATCCGAAAGCGCCAGAACAAACCGCAGCAAAATTCGAACTGCGGGTTTTAAAACTCGACGACTCAGGACGCATTGCCGAACTGCTCTTAAACCCGGTCAAGTAACTCGCCTTGTCGATCTACTCCAAGCCGAGCGCTTTGAATGTCTCATCGATATGTTCGAAGTGGACGTCGAGCGAGCAAAGTCGATCGATCTCCTTGGCGGAAAGTTTGGCGCTGATTTCCGGTTCGACTTTCACGTTTTCGGCGAAAGTCCCCTCGCCTTTCCAAGTTTTCATCGCCGCGCGTTGCACCGCTTCATAAGCCGTTTTGCGTTGCGCTCCAGCGCGGGTGAGCGCGAGCAAGACCGATTGGCTGAAGTAAAGTCCTTTTGTGACTTCAAGGTTCTGTCGCATTCGCTCGGGATAAACCTGCAGCCGCTCGACTAAATTGCGCAATTCCGCCAGCATGAAATCCAGCAGAATGCACGAGTCGGGCAAGATAATCCGCTCGGCGCTCGAATGGCTTATATCGCGCTCGTGCCAAAGCGGGACGTTTTCAAGCGCCACCATCGCGTTACCGCGAATCACGCGCGCGAGTCCACTCAATCGCTCGCTCGTTATCGGGTTGCGTTTGTGCGGCATGGCCGAGCTCCCTTTCTGGCCTTCGCCAAAATATTCCTCCACTTCGAGAACTTCAGTCCGTTGAAGATGACGAAATTCTGTTGCCCAGCGATCGATACTGGAAGCGATCACGGCCAGCGTCGTCATAAATTCGGCGTGGCGGTCGCGTTGCACGATCTGCGTCGAGAGCGTTGCTGGCTTTAATCCCAGCTTTTCACACACTGCGCGTTCAACTTTTGGATCGACATGTGCGTGCGTGCCGACGGCGCCACTGATTTTCCCGACGCGGATGCGCTCGAGCGTTTGTCCCAGTCGCTCTTCCGCTCGGCCGAATTCGTCGAACATCAGCGCCAGCTTTAGTCCAAACGTGATCGGCTCCGCGTGCACACCGTGGCTGCGACCGATCATCGGCGTCATTTTGTAACGGCGCGCTTGCGCGGCAATGACGCTGCGCAATTGCTTCAAATCATCTGCCAGGATTTTAGTCGATTCCGTGAGTTGAACGGACAACGTCGTGTCGAGAATGTCCGACGACGTTAATCCTTGATGAATCCAACGCGCCGCCGGACCAACCGATGCCGCAACATTTTCGAGGAAAGCGATGACATCGTGATTGGTACGCTTCTCGATTTCGAGAATTTCCGGAATGGAAAAGCGCGCCCGCTTTCGGATTTCAGTCGCGTCCTTTTCCGGAATCTGACCTAGCTCGGCCATCGCCTCGCAGGCGAGCAGTTCAACCTCGAGCCAGATCTCGAATTTGCGCTCGTCTGCCCAGATGTCGCGCATTTGCGGCCGCGAATAACGATCGATCACGCCGCAAGATAGAATGGCGCACCAAACACGAAAGTGTTTTGTGGCGCAAAAGAAAATCGCTCCGGCAGACAAACCACCGGAGCGACTTTCGAAAGTCGAATTATCTTAGCAAACCTTGGCGCGCAGGAACTTGCCGTCGCTCTGCACACGCACTTTTCCGCTGGCCAACAGATCAGCCACGGTCGCGACCGTTTCTTTCGTGTTCCCGGCGCAGGAACTGACCGCGAGGACGAGATCGCCAAGAGAAAGTTTCGGACGCGGTTTCAAGATCTGGCTGTTTTTCTTCATTGCTTTGTATTCCTTTGACAGCAGCTTCAATGCCTTTGTTCAATCAAAGTTCGCCCGTCGCGGTTCAGACGGTTCGATTAATTTTGCTTGTCGAAAAGTCAGTTAGATTTCCGTTTGGAAAGCCAAACTGACACGATGTAAAGAGCTGCAAATGCAACAACTACCAGAAGCAGCCACTTCGATTGGCCGCGCACGAATTGGATCAGCGCGTCCGGATCCTTAAGTAAATCGGGCGCAACATGCTGAGCGCGAACCCCAAGATAAGCGAGAATTGAACAGGAGATCGCTGACCCGATGATCGTCCAAATGCTGAAAATCGCAAAATTCATCCGCACAATGCCGGCTGGGATGGAAATCAGATGCCGCACTCCGGGCAAAAGTCGCGCAAAAAAAACGCCCCCGGCTTCGTAACGGGCCAGCCAATGCTCCGCTTCCTCCAATTTCTTCGGCGGAAAGAGAATGAACCGGCCGAACCGCACGACTAACGGACGGCCGAGCCAAAGTGAGAGCCAGTACATCAACGCCGCGCCAAGATATGCACCGAGCGTGCTCGCCAGGATTACACCCGCCAGACTCAACCGGCCTTGCGCGGCCAGAAAAGCAGCCGGTGGCACAACCACTTCAGCCGGCAACGGTAACGGCGTGCTCCCCATCGCCATCAACACGATAATTCCGAGATAACCCCCGGTCAGGACCCATTGCGACCAAAATTGAAGCAAATGATGCATGCGAAGAATTTCGGATTTCGGATTTCCGATTTCGGATTTAGCCTGAGCGGAAATTCGAGCGTGTGTAGTTCAATCTGAAATCGGCAATCTGCAATCTTAAATTATCATGTCGATCTACCGGCGCGTCTTTCGTTATTACCGCCCATTCCTTCCACAGACGACTGCGGGATTGCTCCTCTCCCTAATCGGCATCGGTCTAAATCTGCTCAAACCATGGCCGTTCAAAATTATTGTAGACGATTTTCTGCGCCCGAACCCGACACCACGGGGCGATTGGCACACTTCGATTCCCCTACTCTGCCTTGCGCTTGTCGTAATCCAATTTCTGTGGGGCCTCGTTAATTGGATTACGAACTACATTTTTGTGAAGATTGGACTGCAGGCGCTGCTCAAACTCCGCACCGATCTTTATGCGTATTTACAATCGCTCTCGCTCAAATATCACGATGTCCGCCGTTCGAGCGATTCCAGTTTTCGCGTCGCCTACGATTCACAATCGATCCAGACGATTTATAACAAAGGCTTCACCGGCATCTTCGGATCGGTCGTCACCTTGATCGGCACATTTGCGATCATGGTTCGGCTCGATTGGCAACTCACATTGCTTTCGTTAGGCATCGTGCCGCTCATCATCGTGGCGATTTATTTTTTCGCGCACCGCATTCGCCGCGAATCGACATTCATTCAAGAACAGGAAAGCGCCGTGCTGGCGCAGGCGCAGGAAGGGCTCAGCTCCATACGCATGGTCCACGCGTTTGGTCGCGAACAATTCGAAGTGATGCAATTTCATCAGCAAGCCCGGCAAAGTTTGCAGGCGAACCTGCGCCTCACGCTCACAAACGTGAACAGTGCGCTGGTAATCAGCACGCTGATGGTTTTCGGGACGGCGGCGATGTATTACGTCGGAACGCTGCACGTTCTCGCCGACACGCTGACGCTCGGAACACTGCTCGTTTTCAGCGCTTACTTGCTGATGCTTTATCAACCGCTGGAATCGATCACTTATACCGCGTGGGCGATGGAGGGCGCAACCGCCGGCGCGAAACGTTGCTTCGAAGTGCTCGATAGAGAAGACGACGTGGTCGATTCGCCGAATGCAGTCGCAATCGAATCTGCCAAAGGCGCTATCGGATTTCACAACGTATCGTTCGGCTACGCGCAAGATCGACAGGTGCTGCACGCTGTCGACCTTCGGATCGAACCGAATCAAATGATCGCCGTAGTCGGCGGCACTGGCGCCGGCAAAAGTACGCTGTTGAGTTTGGTCCCGCGCTTTTACGATCCGACGTCCGGCTCGGTCACGCTCGACGGCCGCGATGTCCGGGAGATCAAAAAGAAATCTTTGCGCGCCCAAATCGGCATCGTTCTTCAGGACACACTGCTCTTTTCGACGACAATTCGGGAAAACATTGCTTACGGCCGACCCGAGGCAACTGACGACGAAATCATTGACGCCGCCAAACGGGCCCAGGCCGACGAGTTCATCCAGCAACTGCCAAACGGTTACGGCAGCACTGTGGGCGAGCGCGGTGGACAATTGAGTGTTGGCCAGCGTCAACGCATCGGCATCGCGCGCGCATTTTTGAAAAACGCACCGGTGCTGCTTCTCGATGAACCGACTTCGGCACTCGATCCAGCGACTGAAGCGGCGATCATGGAAACGATCAAAGAGTTGATGCGCGGCCGGACGACTTTGATCGCCACGCATC
>QHPY01000192.1 GCA_003219215.1 Verrucomicrobiota bacterium
ACATCGCTTCCGCGCCGGTGCGATCGTTTCGGTTCGTCAAAGTCAACGTTCCGCTGTGCGCTTCCGCGATTTGGCGGCTGAGCGTCAATCCAATGCCGGAACCGCCGGGCTTGGTGGTGAAAAAGGGAACAAACAAATTTGTCGGATTCATGATCCCCTCTCCTTCATCACGAACGATCACTTCGACGCAGTCGCCCGCTTCGCGCCATCGAATCTCCACCGCTCCCTTGGTTTCGAGCGCGGCGTCGACCGCATTGTGCACCAGATTAATCAGAACCTGTTCGATCTGCGCGGCGTCCGCGTCGATTTGCAGCTTCGGTCCGGGAACAATTTGCACTTTCAGTCGTGGCTCGAGATTTACCACCCGTTGCACAAGCTCGCCAAGATCGACATCTTCCTTTTGCGGCGGCGGAAGTTTGGCCAGGCGGGTGTAGGCCTTCATGAACCGACTCAATGAATCCGCGCGCGCCGCGATCGATTTCAAACCGCTTTCCGCGTCGTCTTTCCAATCGCGCGGCATCGGTTCGCGGCGCAGCAAAGTTTCCAAACTTCCGGCGAGCGATTTGATCGGCGCGAGCGAATTGTTCATTTCGTGACCGAGCACGCGGACAAGGCGTTGCCAGGCGCGCCGCTCTTCTTCGCGCAGCGTGCGACTCAAATCGGTCAGCACCAGCAGCTCGTGCGGCAACCCGTGTTCGCGAAAGGTGCTTCGCCGTACTCCCCAGCGACCGGAACCGCCGGGGAACGACAACGTCAGCGGCTCGTCTTCATCAACATCGTAACAAGCGGCCAGTCCGAGATCATCGGCGTTGCGGCCTAGCAATTTGTCCATCGCTTGCCCGAGCAAATTTTCGCCGGCACGATTAACGAGGCGCAATCGTCGATCTGGATCGAAGGTGAAAACCGCGACGTCGATCTCGGCCATGATCGTGCGCAAAAGTGCGGTTGCTTCGAACGCGCCCAGGCGTTGCACCCGCAACGTTTCACCGAGCGTATTGACCTCGAGTAGCACTTCGCCAAGCGCGTCGTCCGCTCGCGCGCCGCGGGCGCGAATCGAGTAATCCCCTTCCCGTAGCGCCGCCAGCAGATTGCTCATCGTTTGCAGCGGATGCACCACGTGATCGCGCGCGGCCGAAATGAAGCCGGCGGCGAAGGTTAGAATCACGATCGCGAGCGTCCATTGCACTTTGGCGCTGAAATCGCCGAACCATAAGATCAACATTACGATGATCACCGCCGGCGCGACCGCGCCGAGGATCAACCACGTCAATTTGCCCTGATGCGAAAACCGGTATCGATCTTTCGGCCCGCGTCTCATCACAGCGAGATCCCGCGTTCCGAAAAATGCCAGTCCGGCTCGGACTTAGAGACCATATTGTTGGAGCCGCCGGTAAAATGCGCTCCGACTCAGCCCCAGCGCTTCGGCCGCTTTCCGCGCGTTCCCGTTATTGCGGGCGAGCGCTTTTTTTATCAGGAACGCTTCCACTTCTTCCAGGCTCATGTCTTCCAGGCTTTTCGATTCGCCTCCAGCAGTCGTCAGGCCAAGATCGGCCGCGTTCAGATGCGAACCTCGCGCCATCAGCACCGCGCGCTCGATCACGTGATCAAGCTCGCGCACGTTCCCGGGAAACGAATGTTGCAACAAGCGGTCGCGCGCGGTCTCGTCGAACCCGATCAACTCTTTGCGATAACGTTGGGTGTGTTGAGATAGGAAATTGTTGGCCAATGGAATGATGTCTTCGCGACGGTCCCGTAACGGCGGCAGCGCGATCTCGATCGTGTTCAGCCGAAAAAGTAAATCCTGCCGAAAACGTCCGGCCGCGACTTCATCGGCCAGGTTCGCGTTGCTCGCGGAAATGATCCGTACGTTCGCGTGCAACGTCTTCGACGAACCGACCCGCTCAAACTCGCCGGTCTCGATCACGCGCAACAGTTTCGCCTGTTGATTGAGAGGAATGTTCGCGATCTCGTCCATGAAGAGCGAGCTTTCGTCCGCCAGCTCAAATCGTCCGGCGCGATCGCTCTTCGCGTCGGTGAACGCGCCTTTGACGTGACCGAACAGTTCGCTCTCAAAAAGTGTTTCCGACAGCCCGCCCATGTTCACCGTGATCATGCCGTGGGACGCGCGCGGCGAGAGCGCGTGCAGCGCTTGCGCGATCAGACTTTTGCCGGTGCCGTTTTCGCCAGTGATGAGGACGTTCGCGTCCGACGGCGCGACTCGCGAGATCATTTCGATTACCGGCCGCATCGAGGGCGCGTCCGCGATCAAGTTTGGAACATTTCCACCGAGAAGTTTATTGGCTGCCTCCAGTTTCCGGCCTTTGCGCAACGCGCTCGCCAGCTCGATCTGCGTCCGCACAATCGTGAGCAGCCGCTGGTTGTCCCACGGTTTCGGAACAAAATCGCGCGCGCCCCGTTTCATCGCCTCGACCGCGAGATCGATCGTCGCCCACGCCGTCATCACCACGATCGGCAATGTGCTGTCGAGCGCCTGAATTTTTGGAATGACTTCGAGACCTTCCTGCCCCGACGTGGTGTCGCGGGTGTAATTCAGGTCCATCATCAGCAAGGCGTAATCGCGTTGCTGCAAGGCGTTGAAAATTCCGCTTACCGAAGTGACCGACTCAGTCTGATGCCCCTCGCCTTTGAGCAAAATCCGGAGCGCTTCCAGCACATCGCGCTGATCATCGGCAATAAGAACCCGGCTCACCGGCTAACTCTCAACCGCGAATCTGTGATTCTGTCAATGATGAAGACATCTCTAGATATTTCAGAAATAGTAAGAGATTGAACTCGTTCGTCTCCCGGCTCTCTTCGCCGCTACCCTCGCGGCTTTGCCGTCCATGTCGCTCGGCCTACTCACTCCATTCCTCCACTTCGGTCGGAATGACAGATAAAGCAAAGGCGCTGGCCGCGGCCAGCGCCTCTACAGCTTTGTCCGATTAATAACGGGCCATTCGCGTCACGGCGACGATCATCGAAATAATTGGCCAGGTGGTGACTACCGCGATCACGGTGAAGACTAAAAAGTTAGTCACATAATCCCGGCTCATTTCCGCGCCGAAAAACTCATGGCTTAATCTGTAGAAGGCGGGCGACTTCCGGGCCGGCCGGCCGGCGGTGCTCTTTGCATCCCCGGTCGGCTGATAATTGTAATCGGTTAACGGAAAACCAGCATGCTGGTTGTGACTGATTTGAGGTGTTGGTTTCATAAATTTTTAAAATTTGTTGTTCCCGAATGCGGTTCGGGATACCGGCGCAAAAACCCGCGCGTGGTTGAGATTCGACCACTGGGGTGCCGCGAAAGTGCGGGCTCCAACTTGGCGAGATCGGACGAGCCTTTACACAGCCTGCCCATCCAAGGGGGCAGCGCGAGTCGGCACGTCGATCAAATTCATCTCTACTTATTTACAGCCGATTGCGTACCTGTCCAGCGCGCCAGCACCGTTTCCGTCATAAGTCCCTATCGTAGAACGATAAGTGATTATGAATATTTTAGATAGCGATGCTCAATTTTCCGGGTCGGGCGAGTTGCTTTATTTATGAGACAAGGCTGCCGTGGCGGAGGCGTGATAGGGTTGTTGAGGGTTGAGGCAAAAGGCCTAAGAATATTCCCGAATGGAAGTCCCCGATTGGGCAGGATTGACTGACGAGCAGTTGCTCGAGCGACGGATTTCGAAGCTTGGGTTGCGACTGGAAACGACGCCGCTCGAGCCGTTGGTCCAGCAACTTTACGCAGAGCTTTCGGCCACGGGACTCGCGTTTCATCCGCCGACGCATGTCGGCGATGAATGGTTCGTGCCGATCGGTGTCCCGGCGATTTTCGTTCCGTTTTTCCTGGTGCACGATCGTCTCCGCGCGCTGGAGCGGTCGATGATGCTCGAGGTCGAAGGCGAGACGCCGGAATGGTTCATGAAATTGATCCGGCACGAGGCCGGTCACGCTTACATGTATGCCTATCGCCTAACCCGGAAAAAACGGTGGCAAGAAATGTTTGGGCAAACGTCTGACGAAGAGACGCCGAGTTTTTACCGGCCGCGCCCGTTCAGTCGGAGTTACGTGACGCACTTGGACGATTGGTACGCGCAGGCGCATCCGGACGAAGATTTCGCGGAGACGTTCGCGATCTGGCTGACACCGGATTTCGACTGGCGCAAGCGTTACGCCGGTTGGAAAGCGCTCCAAAAACTCGAATACGTCGATGAGCTGATGCGATCGCTCGCCGGCAAGCCGCCGGTGCATTCGCCGAAATATCGGGTGGCGGATTACAATTTTCTCAACGTCAAACTCAAGACCTATTACGCGCGGAAACGGAAGCTCTACGAAGAAATGTATCCCGGCTTCTACGATGCCGAT
>QHPY01000008.1 GCA_003219215.1 Verrucomicrobiota bacterium
GGTCACTCGGCATTAACGAACTGTCGTTCATGCGGCGGCACTTCGCTTTCATTCTGATTCTGGTTGCGACTGGGATAGTGCGTTTCGTCATTTTGTTCGTCTCGCAAACGCACGTCACCAGTGATGAAGCGATCATAGGGTTGATGGCGAAACACATCCTCGAGGGTCGTTATTTTCCGTTTTATTTCTACGGCACCTCCTACAACGCCTCCTGCGCCTGGGAAGCGTACCTTGCCGTCGTCCCATTCGCGATCGCGGGCGTCGGGGTTGTCGCGCTAAAAACACCGATCGTTTTGTTGTCGCTCGTTTGTCTCACCCTCTTCTACATGATGACGACGCGACTCTACTCGATCCGCGTGCCGACGTTGAGCAGTCTCATCTTCGCGCTTTGGCCAGGTCTAATGAAATGGCATTTTCAGCCTCGCGGTTACGCATTCTATTTTTTGTTCATCCCCGCGCTGATCATTTTGTTTCTGATCATCGAAAACGAAAAAGTCCGCCGCACCCGCGACTTTTTTTTCTTCGGACTCGCTTGCGGTGTCGCGCTCTGGAGCATGGAATTGCTCTTAATCATCTTCGCCGGGCTTTGGGTTCTGCTTTTTCTTCGACGCAAATTTTCTATTCGAACTTTCGCCGCCTGCGTCGGCGGTTTCACGATCGGCTACGCGCCGGCGATTTGGTGGAACCTCACTCATGGGTTGCGAAACTGGCATTTCGTGTTTTTCGAAAAACCCGAGGCTGGCGGACTTGGGGAGCGATTCGGTTTGCCGGCGTGGCGCGACATTTTTCTTTATGAGATGCCAAAGTTTTTCAGCACCGACACGGTCCTTTGGTATTACCCGGGAACGCCGTGGACCGGTCATGTTTTGTATTTCGTGACCGCGATTGCCGTGGTGATTGCCGCCTGGTGCGCACTGCCGAAAATCCGTAGTGCGTTCAGCTCGGGTTTTGCCGCGACCGATACCACCAAAGATTTGCTGATGCTGACCTTGGTCGGGGCGAGCTTTGTTCCTTACATCATCGCGCCTTTGCGCGTGCCCGGGTATTTCCTGGGGGCCAGTTTCTTCATGTCGATCTTGATTGCGCGCTGCATCGACCGCTTTCTCGCGCAAAAGGAAATGTCGTTGCGCGCGCTGGGTGCCACGATTCTCTTGGCAACCATTATCTGCGGCGCCGTTGCCGTGATCGAGACTGCTACTCACAACCAAATAGAGACGCTCACTCTATGTCCGAATCGACAGGATCACTGCATGATGCGCGTTCCCGGCGCAGACATTGACGGCGTGAAACATGATCTCGAACAAAACGGGATCAAGGCGGTCTGGACCACGATCTCGTTCGTTTACCCGCTCATCTTCGAGACCGGCGAAAAGCTCATCGCCTCGGAATCGATTTTTGGTGTCGATCGCCCGGTTTATCCGCCTTCGATTCCAAAGCCGGAGCCGAGCAGTCAGGATCGCACCGTGTTTGTGGTTGAAACAAATTCGCCGTATCGGCCGGAGATCGAAACAATTCTCGCGCAAAAAGGGGGCGTGCCGCCACGAATTACCGAGCACGGAACGCTCACGGTGATTGAACAGCGTTTTGCATCTGAATCGCTGAGATGAAATTAGCCGAACGCACGGTGCGCTGGATCGTCATTGGCCTCTGCGCAGTGGCTGCGCTTCGCGTTTTTGTTTTCGCCGCTGCCTTTCCATTCTTCAACAACGTCGACGAACAGGCGCATGTCGATCTTGTCGTAAAATATGCGCATGCCAAACCGCCGCGCGGCATCGAACCTTTCGCCTCCGAAGCAGCGCTCTATTTCGCGGTTTACAGCACGCCAGAATATTTCGTTACACCGGAGCAATATGGCGGGCAATATCCGCCTCCCAACTGGCTCTTACCACAGGATGAGCTGCAGAAAATCCTCGACGATGAAATTCCCTTCTGGGAATCGCGACTGAATCACGAATCGGGCGAACCGCCTCTGTGTTACGCACTCGCCGGCGGCTGGATGAATGTAGGTCGCCTCGTTGGCCTGCGCGGATTGCCACTGCTCTACTGGGTGCGCTTTCTCAATGTCGGCATCGCGGCTGCTTTGGTCTGGGTCGGCTTCGCAGCGACCAGGTCGACGTTCCCTGACAATCAATTTCTGCAGCTCGGTGTGCCCGCGTTATTGGCGGTGTGGCCGCAGAGCGCGTTTTATTCGATTCAAGGCGATGCTCTCTCGCCCCTTTGCTTCGGCATTGCTTTTCTCGGGCTTACCAAAATGCTGCAACACGAGCGCGTCGGAATTGTCGTCCCGATTTGGACAGGTTTTGCGATCGCCGCGACCTGTCTCGTCAAAACCAGCAATCTTCCGCTGCCACTCATTGCGACAGCTGCGATCGCGTTGGAAACATTTCTCAGCGCGAGGAAAGGAACACTTCAACCTGCCCTAATCACACTTGCCGTCTTCGTCGTGGCCGTCGCCGTGCCGATCGGGATCTGGTTCGCGTGGAATCATCAGCATTTTGGCGACCTGACTGCCACCAAATCGAAAATCGAGCTGTTAGGCTGGACACGAAAGCCAATCCACGAATGGTGGCATCATCCCATCTTCACGCTACATGGTTCGAAAGAATTTTGGACAGAGTTGGTCGCAAGTTTCTGGCGCGGAGAATTTGTTTGGCATCTTCAACGAATGGCTTCCGCCGCGGCGGACGCGTTCTATGCAATCTCCTCGGCCGTCGTAATTCTCGCGACCGGTGCGCTGTTGCTGCGACGGCAGTCGAAACAGAACGAACAACGACTCATTTTGTGGGTGGCGCTTCTGAGTTTTGTCTCGCTCGTCGCGTTTCTCGTCCTCTTATCGATCAGTTTTGATTTCGGCCAGTGTCCGTATCCATCGCGCGAACATCCCTATTTCACTTCGGGGCGTTTGTTGAACGCCGCCGCCGTTCCTTTTTTCTTATTGTTCGCTTATGCGATTGATCAGTTCAGCAGCTGGACGAAACGGGAATGGCTGCGATGGACATTGCTCTGCGCAACCGTTTTGTTCCTGACTGTTTCGCAATTGCAGGTCAACGCGCCGGCCTTTTCCAGCGGGTACAATTTCTTTCACCGGAAGTCGCTTTAGTCGCGCTGCGGTCGTTTATTTGCGCTTCCGTTTTCGGGTCGGCAAATTTTTGCGCTTAGTCTTAGCCACTCTCCGCAGTTCTTTTCGGCTCATCGATTTATACATGCCTCTCGATGCGCCGCGCAGTGATGATTTCGACCGCTTACCGCGCTTGGCCGCGAGCGCCGCGCCAGCCGCCATTTGTTGTTTCTTTGATTTTGCAGGCATAACAAAAATATTTCGCAGCCGGGACGCGAAATGGACTTGTTAAGCGGCCGCCGATTTCCGCCAGAAGAAATAAACCGGCACGCCCGTCAGCGCGATCAAGATTCCGATCCCGGAAGTTGTCGGCGCAAGAAAGGAAAGATCGACAATCAGCAAAGCGGCCAGCAACATCGACATAATCGGCACGATTGGATAGCCCCACGTCCGATACGGTCTGTCGGCCGCTGGGGCTTTTCGTCGCAGAACAATCAAAGCGAAAACCATCAGGAGATAAAAAATCAGATCGGCTGAGACAATGTATTCGAGCAACTGGGTGTAAACGTTTCCGTAGACGACTTGATGCGTCGCGCCATTCGTCGTTACGGTTCGCGGCAAAGTGAGAACCGCCGTCCAGATTCCCTGCGCGATCAACGCCGCCGCCGGGACATGGAATTGATTCGTGGTCGCAACTTTTTTGAAGAACAAATGATCTTGCGCCATCGCAAAATAGACCCGGGCTCCGGCGAGAATCAGTCCATTGTCGCAACCAAACGTCGAAATCATGATCGCCGCTGCCATGCACATCGCGCCCGGATTTCCGAATGCGGACTTCATCGCCGCAACCGCGACGCGATCCTGCGGCGCATGCTGGATTTCTGGAAACGACAAGAGCGCCAGATAAGAAACGTTCGCGAGCACATACAAAATCACAACGGCGCCGGAGCCAATCAAAAGCGCACGGACAAGATTTCGCCCCGGATCTCGCACTTCGCTGCCAAGAAACGTGACGTTCGTCCAGGCGGTTTGGGCGAAGATCGGACCGACCATCGACTTGCCCAGAAGCAGAATGATTGCGAGTCCGCCGACGAACTTAAACCCGGGCTGTGCAACCTGTGGACTCCAACCGTTAGCCGACGAATTCCACCACGCGGACGTTCGAGCGGCGCTCGTCGCACTCCAACCGAGGAAACCTCCAACGACAACGACGCCGGCGAGCGCCGCCGTTTTTGCAAACGTAAAAGTGTTTTGCACGAGCGTGCCGAGCTTGAGTCCGCGCGTATTTGTCCAGGTCAACAACGCGACCAACGCGATTGCAACCAGCTGTTGAGTGGAAAGACTGACCGCATATCCGCCGCCCAACGACAACGGTTGTTTTGTGAAAAGATAATTGTCCGGCGAAATTGCGCTGACGAAAACTCCCAGAAATTTAGCGAACGCGATCGCGACAGCCGCGATGGTTCCGGTTTGAACGACCAGAAACAGAGTCCAGCCGTACAAAAATCCCATGGCAGGGCCATAAGCTTCGCGAAAGAAAACGTAAACGCCGCCCGCGCGCGGCATCATTGTCGCGAGTTCGGAGCAGCAAAGCGCGCCTGTGATCGTGAGCAAACCGGCGAGCGCCCACGCCAGCAATAGCCAACCGGGCGCGCCGCTCAATCGCGCCGATTCCGCCGAAGTGATGAAAATGCCGGAGCCGATCATCGACCCGATCACGATCATGGTGGCGTCGATGGGCCCGAGCGCGCGCACCAAGCGACTTTGCTGCTGCTCGTCGCTCATTCCCGGAACTTCGGCGCGCGAAGGCTGACGTCTTCTTCCTCGAGACGCGATTTTAGCACTCGCGCGAAATCTACCGCGCCCGGCGTATCGCCGTGAACACAAACGGTCTCCGCGCGAACATCGACGTCTGCGCCGTCGACCGATTTGACTCTTCCATCGCGCAGCATCCGAACCACGCGCGCCGCGGCTTCTTTCGGATCATGCAGCAAAGCGTCCGATCGCGTGCGCGGAACAAGCGACCCGTCGCTCAAATAATTTCGATCAGCAAAAACTTCGTGCGCGATTTGCAGCCCATTCGCTGTTCCTCCTCGCGCCAGCGCGCTGTTTTGCGGCGCAAAAAGAATTAATTTTGTGTCGATCTTGGCGATGGCACGACCAATCGCGTCAGCCAGTTCGCGATCGCGCACCGCCATGTTATAAAGCGCGCCGTGCGGTTTCACGTGACTTGGACACACGCCGGCCGCATCGGCGATCGCTTGAAAAATGCCAAGCTGATAGACGACAGCGTCGAAAATTTCGTCTGACTTTACCGACAATTCTTTTCGTCCGAAGTTTTCTCGATCGAATAGACTCGGGTGCGCGCCGACGGCCACTTTGCGGTCGCGCGCCGTTTCAATCGATCGGCGCATCGTTTCGGCGTCGCCCGCATGAAAGCCGCAGGCAATGTTTGCCGATGTGACAAGCGCGAGCAGCTCGTCATCGTGGCCGGCGCCTTCGCCGAGATCGGCATTAAGATCGACAACCAGACTCATTTAAAATGCGATTCGAGTCCGCGCCGGAATCGTTCCAGATTTCGCTCGCGTTCGAGTAGCAGCGCGTGGGCATCAGCGATCGAAACTTCGCTAAAACGAATTCGATCGCCCGGAGACAACTGCGCAGCAATCGGAAAATCCACCCTGATCACATGCGCGATCTTTGGATAACCACCGATAGTCTGGCAATCATTGAGAAGCAGAATCGGCTTGCCGCTCGGCGGAACCTGGACCGTGCCCGGCGACACTGCTTCGGAGAGAAGATCGACATCTTCACTTCGTTCGAGACGCGGACCGTCCAACCTAATTCCCATTCGATCGGAATCGGGCGAGGCGATGAATGCATCGGCAGTGAAACGTTGCGTAGTTCCATCATTGAATCGGTTCCAGTCGACGCCACGAATAAAACGTAGAACCGGTTCGCGGCGCGCCGTATTCGACCAATCGTGCGGCGGTTTCCAGCCCGCGATTTTTTCTCTGCGCAACTTATCGATCAAAACTTTTGCGCGCTGTGGATTTTCGTCGAGTGGAAATTCTTCGCCGTCCCGCACCGGTCGACCGGTAACGCCGCCAAATCCAGCTCGTAAGTCCGCCGACCGACTGCTGAGCACAACCGGCACATTGATTCCGCCGGATATCGCCAGCCATGCCCGACATCCGAGCGCGGGAGATTCGATCGAAAATTCTTCGCCTCCACGCACCAAGGCAGGATGCCCAGCAGCCAGGTATGTCGAACTAATGCGCGCGCTGAAGTCGCCGCCACACCAAACTACAATTCGATCATCGGGGAACCGCAGCCGCAAACCACCGAAAGTAACTTCGAGACCCGCGGCCGATTCATCGTTGCCGGCGAGCAAATTCGCCACCCGCAATGCGTGCGTGTCGAGCGCGCCACCTAACGAAACACCAAATTCGCGAAAGCCCGTCCGCCCTAAATCTTGCACACTGGTCAAAAAACCAGCGCGGATTGCCGTCGCTTTCACGTTGTCGATCTTTCGAATTCTTCACGGGTGATAGAGCGGAAGCGGACGCGGTCGCCGGCCCGCAAAAGCACAGGCGGATCTTTTTCCGGATCGAACAATTGCAGCGGCGTGCGGCCGATTACGTTCCAGCCACCGGGCGATTTGATTGGATAGATTCCGGTTTGCGTTCCGCCGATCGCGACCGAACCAGCCGGAATTTCTTTGCGCGGAACATCTCGCCGCGGTGTCGCAATTTTGCGCGGCAGACCGCCAAGAAATGGGAAACCGGGCGTGAACCCGACGCAATGAACGCGATAATCGGCTCCGCAGTGAAGATCGACAACTTCTTTCCAATGCACGCCCGCATGCTGTGCGACTTCATCGAGGTCGAACGCGAACTCCTGTTCGTAGCAAACTGGAATTTCTACAAGAGATGTTTCGGTCCGATCGGCATGAATTTCTCCTGCATTGGACAGCGCTTGGCGAATCCGTTGTTCGATCCATCCGAAAACATTCTCGATCGGCGCGCCCGCATCGATCGCCCGCGTCGGATCATAGAAAAGTGCGACTGTCGTGTAAGCCGGCGCGGTTTCGATTGAACCGGGAATTTGCGCAGCTTCCAGGCTGCGCTTTGTCGCAAGCACTTTATTTAAGGCGTCGCCCGGAGCGTCGTCAAAATTTTCAGCGACACGAATCAGCAGCGCGGAATCTCCGAGCGCCTTAATTTCCATGAAGCAGTCGCGGATCAGCTTTTTTCGGGCGAGACCGCTTCCTTAACAGTCTCGACGTGTTCTTTGATCTCGTGAACACGAGGATGAACTTCCTTGATCAAATCATGTTCGGCCTGCGAGAGCTGCTCGATCCGCTGGGTCATTTCGTGCAGCTCTTTTAACATCGCGTCCTGGCGCGACGAGATGCGATGCATCCACCAAAAACAAACGCACCAGCAGCCAAACCCGACCCAGGTGAGAACGAAAAGGCTCATCTCATTGCGCCCGCGTGGCTTCGATCTCGATATTAATGGCAACGGTCTGGCCGATCCCCGACACACTTTCAGCGGCCTGGGCGAACATTAAATTAAAATCGCGGCGCTTCAGCGGGTCCGTCGTCACCGCCCATCGTGTTTGTTTGTCGTTGGGTGACGTTAGCAATTTCACATGCAGCGTGATCGGCTTCGTCACCCCGTGCATCGTCAGATCGCCCAGAATATCGCCAGCCTGCGGACCAGTCTGTTTCACGCTTCGGCTTTTGAATGTGATCTCCGGATATTTCTCAACCGCGAAAAATTCCGGACTGCGCAGATGATTATCGCGCTTCACAATTCCGGTATCGATGCTGCGCACATCGATCCGGGCCATAACCGATGAATTTTCCGGATGCTCGCGGTCGATGTCGATCTTGCCGTCGAATTTGGCAAACTTTCCGTGGGTGGGGCCAAGGAATTGGTGGACCGAAAATCCGATTGTCGAATGCGCTTGATCGAATTTGTAGGTCTCGTTCGCAAACGCGGCCGAAGCCAAAGCGGCTCCGAGAGCGGCGGCAGTAACAACAATTCGTAATCTCATGCGGTCTCCTTTGCTTTGCTCTTCGCCTCGGAAGTGAGTGTTTTCAAGAGCGGGGTGCGGGAGAGCGGCAGCCTCCCGAACAAATTACCAAGCGCAAAAGCCGGGTCGGCTTTCAGTTTCTTTGAGTCATGGACGCCGGCGATCCGCGCGAGCTCGGTTTCGAAATGCGAAATCGCGCGCAGGTTTGGATCGTTGGTGTCGAGGTAACCAAACGCCCGGCGCAAGAGCGCGAACAACTCCGGCTCGTGATGATCACGCTCGGTGCAAATCTCGATCAGCTCGACAAAATAAGCGGCGGCCTGGGTGCGCAGATAATTTTGGCGGATGCCGGCGAACGGATTTTTGAGGACGACTTCGGTCAGCGTGTGCAATGTCGATTTGCGACTTGTTACCACCGAGATTTCGGCTTCAAAGAAAAGATCGAGCTTGCCGGCGAATGGAGTTTTGATGCGGCGCGCGCCTTTGGCCACCGTTTGAACGCATCCTAGCGACTCCGTGCACCAGGAGACGATCAGACTGGTGTCGCTAAACTTGCGTTTGCGCAAAAGGATGGCGGCCGTGCTCTGCACGCCACGAATTTAACACGCGATCAGGGACGTTGTAGGGCAAGCGCACCGCCTGCCTTCTTTCGGTATGCGAAGGGCGGGAGACATCTCTTAATATTCCTGGAACGATGAGAGATTCCTCGACGTCGCTCGGAATGAAAAAATAGGCGTTCGCGCAGCAAATGAGGCGGCCACATCAGCGATTGATAATGTGCAGCGCGCGCTTTTCGACGTTCATCGCCGCTTCTTTCACCGCTTCGCTCAAAGTCGGATGCGAATGACAGGTGCGTGCCAGATCTTCCGAACTCCCGCCAAACTCAATCACGGACACCGCTTCGGCGATTAATTCCGACGCCGCGTGCTGCAAAATGTGCGCGCCCAGAATCCGGTCGGTTTTCGCGTCGGCTATGAATTTCACGATGCCCTCGAGATCGTCATTCGCGACCGCGCGACCGCTCGCGCGGAATGGAAATCTACCGACATGATAATCGATCTTCTTTTCCTTCGCCTGATCCTCAGTCAGTCCAACGCCGGCCAGTTCCGGATTCGTGTAAATGATTCCGGCGATTGCGTCATAATTTATATGGCCATCCTTGCCGGCGATTCTTTCCACGCACGCAATTCCTTCCTCCGACGCTTTGTGAGCTAGCATCGGACCCGCGATCACATCGCCGATGGCGTAGATGCCATCGATGTTGGTTTTAAAATGTTCATCGACCTTGATCCGCTTGGTTTCGTCGAATTCGACGCCGGCTTTTTCCGCGCCGAGACCTTCGCTAAATGGTTTGCGTCCGACCGAAACGAGAACTTTGTCAGCCTCGAACTTTAATTCTTCATTTCCTTTCGTCGCGGTCGCGGTGGCACGGCCATTGTCGATCTTGACCGCGCCGACTTTGGTTTCGAGATGAAACGTAATCCCCTGCGCCGTGAGCGAGCGCTGCAACAAATTCGAGAGCTCGAGGTCGAATCCAATCGCAATGCGCGGCAAAAATTCCAAGATGGTTACTTCGGACCCGAGCCGGTTCCAGACTGAGCCAAGCTCGAGCCCGACGGCGCCCGCGCCGATCACCAGAAACTTCTTCGGTGGTTCGGTGAAAGTAAGCGCTTCCGTGCTGCTGACGATTGTCTTGCCATCGAACTTTGCGAACGGCAGCTCAACCGCCGCGCTGCCGGTAGCGATGATAATGTTTTTGGTTTCGATCTCCTGAGTCTTTCCATCCGCCAATTTGACCGAAACTTTTCCCGGCGCCGTTATCGTGCCGAGTCCTTCGAACGTCGTCACCTTGTTCGTCTTCATCAGCGAGCGAACACCGCTGTTCATCGTCTTCACGACCTTGTCCTTGCGCTGTTGCATCTTGTTAAGATCGACATGTGCGTTCTCGATCACGATGCCGTGCTTCTCCGCTTCCTTTTTCGCGAACATGAAATGATCGGTTGAGGTCAGGAGCGCTTTGCTCGGGATACAACCAACGTTCAAACAAGTGCCGCCGAGTTCCTTGTCTTTTTCGACAATGGCCGTCTTTAAGCCAAGTTGCCCAGCGCGGATCGCCGCGACATAGCCGCCCGGCCCCGAACCGATGATTAGGACATCAAATTTATCCATTTAGAAATCCAGCGGCAGTTTCTTTGGATCCTCGATGCATTCTTTCACTTTAATCAGGAACGTCACCGCTTCCCTGCCATCAATCGCGCGGTGATCGTAACTGAGCGCGAGATACATCATCGGCCGCGCCTCCACCTTG
Source organism: Verrucomicrobiota bacterium (assembly GCA_003219215.1). Taxonomy (GTDB): domain Bacteria; phylum Verrucomicrobiota; class Verrucomicrobiia; order Chthoniobacterales; family UBA10450; genus AV40. Next base: position 10,410 of record QHPY01000008.1, read on the forward strand.
CCGTCAACCGCCACCGGTCGCGGCATGATTTTGTGCATCCCGAGAATTCCGCTTTGCGGCGGATTCAAGATCGGTGTGCTCAACAACGACCCGTAAACGCCGCCGTTTGAAATCGTAAACGTGCCGCCGGTCAAATCTTCGATCTTCAATTTGCCTTCGCGCGCCTTGGTTGCGTAATCGGCAATATCGCGCTCGAGATCGGCGAAAGATTTTTTGTCGGCGTCGCGCACAATCGGCACCACCAGTCCGCGCTCCGTTCCAACCGCCACGCCAATGTCGTAGAAATTGTTCTGGATGAAATCTTCATCTTCAATCCGGCCATTCACCACCGGCACAGCCCTGAGCGCTTCGACGGATGCTTTGATGAAGAACGACATGAACCCAAGCTTCACCCCGTTTTTCTTCGTGAACGCATCCTGAGATTTCGTGCGCAATTCCTGAACCGCGCTCATATCGCACTCGTTGAATGTCGTCAGAATCGCCGCGGTGTGCTGCGCCATTACCAATTGCGCCGCGATCTTGCGCCGCAGCGGCGACATTTTTTTCCGAACGAATCGCCCATCGGCCGATTGTTCGCCACGGCGATTCCCTCCTTCGGCGGATCGATCTTCTGCGATGCTTGGCCCGCCGTAGCCCCGCGAAGGCGGCTCGACCTTTTCCTCGGCGGCGCCGCGGTTCTGCGCAGCCGCGAGCGCATCCGCTTTAGTTAAGCGACCGCTTTTACCGGTTCCTGAAATTTTTTCCGGCTGGAGATGTTCTTCGTCAACAATGCGACGAACAGCAGGTGATAGAGTCTTCGCGTCGGCCGGTTTTTCTTTTGTAGGGGAAGCCGTTGGCTTCCCAGAGACGCTAACAGCGTCTCCTACAGACGTTTTTTCGGGCGCCGTTTCAATCGGCTTCTTCGAGTCGTCGATGGTCGCGACCACTTCGCCGATTTTTACTTCCTGACCTTCGGGAACGATCGCGTCAAGCACGCCGGATGTTTCGGCCGCAATCTCGGTGGAAACTTTGTCCGTCTCGAGGGTGAAGAGCGCGTCACCGGCATTGACGAAATCGCCGGATTTTTTGTGCCAGACCGAAACTATTCCGCTCGTGATCGATTCGCCAACCGCGGGAATTTTTACCTCGACGCTCACTTGCGCCTAACTAAGCGCAAAAAAACGATATTGCTACAACTCAGACTTTGAACGCGTCAGCCACGAGCGCGGCTTGTTCGCGCTTGTGCAAGGCGAGCGAACCGACGGCAGGACTGGCACTGGCGTCGCGCCCGGCATAAGCGATTTCGCGTCCAAAAAGTTTGCGCAAGCGCGGCTCGATGAAGGTCCATGCTCCCATGTTTTGCGGTTCTTCCTGACACCAGACGAGCTGCGTGGTTTTCGGAAACCCTTTCATCATCGATTTTAGCTTCGTTTCGTGAACTGGATAAAGCTGCTCGAAGCGAATGATGGCTGCGTTGTCGATCTTCTTCTCCGCTCGGTAATTGATTAGATCGTAATAAACTTTGCCCGAGCAAAGGATCACGCGTTTCATTTTGTCGGCCGGCCCAACTTCGGGTGAGCCGAGAATTTCTTCGAACTTTCCGCTGGTGAATTCCTTCGCCGAGGAAGACGCGAACTCAGCACGGAGCAAACTTTTCGGCGTCATGATTACGAGCGGTTTGATGAAGTCGCGTTTCATCTGCCGACGCAAAATGTGAAAGTACTGCGCCGACGTGGTGAGATTGCAGACTTGAATGTTGTCCTCAGCGCAAAGTTGGAGAAACCGTTCGAGACGACCGCTCGAATGTTCCGGACCTTGTCCTTCGTAACCGTGAGGTAGAAGCAACACAATCCCACTCGGCCGCTGCCATTTCGATTCAGCGGAAACAATGAATTGATCGATGATGCTCTGCGCGCCATTGGCGAAATCGCCGAACTGCGCTTCCCACAAGCAAAGCATGCTCGGATAATCAAGCGAGTAACCGTAATCGAAGCCGAGGACAGCGGCTTCGGAGAGCAAGCTGTTGTAAATGCAAATGCGCGCCTGCTTTTCGCCCAAATGCATCAGTGGGACGTACGGCGCTCCGCTTTTCGCGTCGTAAAGAATCGCGTGACGGGAGCTGAAAGTCCCACGCGCGCTGTCCTGGCCGGACAATCGAACCGGCGTTCCCTCCAAAAGGAGCGAGCCAAACGCGAGCAGTTCGGCGTAATGCCATTCGAATGGCCCGCCGTTTTCAAAGACCTTGCGCCGATGCTCGATGATGATCCGTTTGATCTTCGGCTGAATGTTGAAATCGTCTGGCACGCGCGTGAGTGCATCGACAATCGCCTTGAGTGTTTTCTCATTAATGGCCGTCGCAACCGGCGAACTCTTGTACTCCGGTTGAAATACCGCGGTTGATTCCTTGAACTTCGCCTGCTTATCGGTCTTCTCTTTTTCGATCGCTTTGACGTTATCAAGCGCCATCTCAAGCCGCAGATCCATTTCGGTCTCGAGCGAAGCGGCATCGTCCTCGGTCAACGCGCCAGATTCGAGCAACTCGCGTTTGTACAACTGCGCGACCGATGGGTGCTTGTCAATCTTGGCGTAAAGATCGGGCTGGGTGAAGGCAGGCTCGTCGCCTTCGTTGTGTCCGTAGCGGCGGTAACAATACATGTCGATCACGATATCGCGTCCGAATTCCTGCCGGAAATCGAGCGCGAGTTTGCTGACCTGCATGCACGCGAGCGGGTCGTCGCCGTTCAGATGGAAAATCGGCACCTCAATCATTTTGGCGATGTCGGTGGCGTACATCGATGAGCGTGCGTCTTCCGGCAGCGTGGTGAAACCAATCTGATTATTCACTACCACGTGCACCGTGCCGCCGGTCCCGTAACCGTGCAGTTGCGACATGTTCAGGCTTTCGGCCACAATCCCCTGCCCCGCGAAGGCCGCGTCGCCGTGAAGCAATAACGGCAAAACTTTGCGCCGATGCTCGGTGTCACCTCGAATCCGTTGACGAGCGCGAGCCGTTCCTTCGACAACTGGGTCGACCGCTTCGAGATGGCTCGGATTTGCCGACAGACGAATTTCCACCTCCGCGCCGGATGCGAGTTTTCGCACGGTCCGATAGCCGAGATGATATTTCACGTCGCCATCGCCGGCGACGAGCTCAGGAATGTAATTCTCGCTGAACTCGGTGAAAATAACGCGGAGCGATTTCTTCAGAAAATTCGCGAGCACGTTCAGCCGCCCACGGTGCGACATGCCCATGCAAATTTCCTCAACACCAGCGGGCGGACATTTGTGAAGGATCGTGTCGAGAATCACCATCAACGATTCGGCGCCTTGGATCGAGAAGCGTTTTTGGCCGACGTAACGCGAGTGCAGGAAAACTTCGAACGACTCGGCTTCCATCAACGCGCGGAGCAAAGCGATTTTCACCTGGCGCGGCGTGGAATGTTTGTCCGGGCGCGATTCGAGCCGGTGCAGCACCCAGTTCCGCATCCGCGTGTTTTGAATGTGCATGAACTCCGCGCCGATCGAATCCGCGTAAATTTTTTGGAGACGCGCGATCATTTCGCGCAACGTCATCTCTTCATTGTCGGCGAAGAATTTTGAGGAAACGCGAAGATCGAGATCCTTTTCGCTGAAACCGAGCTCGCGCAGGGTCAGGGACGGATTTTCCGGGCGCTTCTCCGCCAACGGGTTCACACGCGCGATGGTGTGACCGAGCGTGCGATAGGCGTAGACGAGGCCGTCGATCCGTGTCTGAAACGAACTTTCGCGAACACCAGCGCGCGGTGCCGCGGTCGCGGCGGCGCCATTTCGCTGCGGCAAATTCCCTAACTCGAATCCCTCAAAAAAAGCCGACCAGCTTGGATCGACTGATGCAGGATCCTCCTGCCAACGCTGATAATTCTGGTCGATCAGCTCCAGATTAGCTCTAGCGGCGATTGAAGTGGGCATGGCACATTTAATCTGCAACCGTTATGGACAGCGGCAAGTGCTGCAGCCACGTGCCTGTGGCGCGTACTAGCAACGTCGCACAGCGACGTGGCTACACTTCCGCTACCAAGTTGACAGTGCTGAGGCAGCTCCGTTACTTGCACCGCACAAATGGGAACCGCGAAAATTTGGTTAGGGGTCGGAACGTGCGTCTTCGTGTTGGCAAGATCGACATCGAGCTTCGCCCAAGCCGATCCGGCGGCGGAGCCGGCTGTCCTGGCTATCGCGAAAGTTTTGCCAGCCGTGGTCAACATCAACACCGAGCGTGTGGTTCGCCGTACGGTGCGTGATCCGATCGAAGATTTTTACGCGCAATTTTTTGGTTATTACCGCGGACGGACGCGCGAGATTCGGCAAACACTGCAAAGTCTCGGATCCGGGTTCATTGTCGATCCAGCCGGCTACATCGTGACTAATCAGCATGTGGTCCAGCGCGCGGCCGACCTGAAAATCCAGGTAACGACGAACAACAGCAAAACTTACAGCGCGCATTATATCACCGGCGACGACAAGAAAGACCTCGCCTTCATCAAGATCGATTCGAAAGATTCGTTTCCGTTCATCAACCTCGACAACATTTCGCCCAACCTGTTAGGCGAAACCGTCCTCGTGGTCGGCAACGCGGTCGGTTACGGCAGCTCGATCAGCCGCGGGGTGTTGAGCGCAACGAAACGGGACATCAGCATCGACAATGTGGATTACAAAAACCTGGTGCAAACGGACGCGGCGATTAATCCTGGAAACAGCGGCGGGCCGGTGATCGATATCTCGGGACGGTTGGTCGGAATCAGCTCCGCTAAAATGGCGTTCACCCCGCAAGGTGTGCCGACGCAAGGACTCGGGTTTGCCATTCCGGCCGATGTCGTGCGCGACAGTGTGAAAAATTTCAAAACGTTCGCTGAAAAGCATCCGGGCGGAAAAAATCAACCGGCGGCGGAAGAAACATCGACCTCGAACGCGGAGCGCATGTTTGGAATGCAGTTACAGGATTTGAATGAGGAGCTGACCGACGCGCTCGGTTACGAGCCTGGACGCGGAGTGCTGATCAGTGCAGTCGAACCAAATAGTCCGGCGGACCAAGCCGGGATCGAGCGCGGCCTGATGATTTACCGCGTCGGCAAGCACGATGTAGGCTCGATCAAAGACGTCGAGAACCTGCTCGGCCGCGCCAATAGCGGCACAAGCGTGGACTTTGCAGTCGGGGTCGTCCGTGCGGGAGGCGCCGGACAGCGTGTCGAAACCGTTACCCTGGCTGCCCGTTGACAGCCGAAAAAATTTTGGCAACGCATTAGCGCCTCGGTTGTCTCATCAAATAATTTGGGAATGATCAAAGTTGAAAATTTAACCAAACGCTACGCCGGGCAGACCGCGATCCGGGACTTGAACTTCGAGGTCGGCCAGGGCGAGATCATGGGGTTTCTCGGACCGAACGGTGCCGGCAAGACCACGACGATGCGCATCCTGGCGGGATTCATGCCGGCCACTTCCGGTCGCGCCTCGATCGCCGGCTTTGATGTGTTCGAGAGATCACTCCAGGCGCGGTCGAGGCTCGGTTACATGCCGGAAAACGTTCCGCTCTATAATGATATGCGGGTCACGGAGTATCTCGATTATCGCGCCGCGCTGAAAGGCGTCCCCCACCGCCGCATCGCGGAGCGCGTCGGCGACGTGAAGGAACTCTGCGGCTTGCGCGAGGTGGAACGAAAATTAATCGGGACACTTTCCAAAGGTTATCGGCAGCGGGTCGGTCTGGCCGACGCTCTTGTGAGCGACCCGGACCTCCTTATTCTCGACGAGCCGACCATTGGTCTCGATCCAAACCAAATCCGGCAGGTGCGCGAACTCATCAAAAATCTCGGCAAACAGCACACCATTTTGCTTTCGACTCACATTTTGCCGGAAGTGGAGATGACCTGCAGCCGGGTCATTATTATTCATAAGGGCCGAATCGAAGCGTGCGATACGCCGGAGAATCTTCTCGGTCAGATTCGCCAGGCCGGCGGCGTAGTGGTCGAGGCAAAAACCGGCAAGGATGATGGCGCGGAAGAGTTGAAGAAAATCTCCGGCGTGCGCGAAGTGATAACCGATCACGACGAGGGCTGGCAAATATTTTCGCTGCGAGTGGAATCCGGTCTCGACGTGCGCGAAGAAATTTTCCGGCTCGCAGCCGATCGGAAGTGGACACTGCGCGAGCTCTCACAACGCCGGGCGACGCTCGAAGACGTGTTCGTCGAAATCACGCACTCAGATCAAGCGGAGATGCCGATCTAAGCGATGAGAAAATTCTACACGCTGCTTGTCCGCGAAGTCCGCAGCTATTTTCATTCGCCGATCGCGTACGTTGTCCTCGTGTTTTTCCTGCTGGTCAGCGGGGTCGATTTTTATTTCCAGGTTTCATTCATGAATCAGCGGCCGGCGTCTTATTCGGTGCAGGAAGCGTTTTTCAATTCGGTGTTCTTTTGGTTCGCATTCGTTTTGATTTTTCCGTTGATCACGATGCGTCTTTTTGCCGAGGAATTTAAGCTCGGCACAATTGAGCCGCTGATGACTGCGCCGGTGCGTGATTTGCAAGTTGTGCTGGCAAAGTTTTTCGGCGCGCTCGTGTTTTACATCTTACTCTGGATCCCAACGCTGCTCTATTTTTGGATCTTCCAAAAGATCACGCAGCAGCCCGCGGCGAATTCCAGCGGCGCTTATTGGGGCTCTTACTTGATGCTCTTGCTGCTGGGAATGTTTTATCTTTCCGTCGGCTGCCTCGCCTCGGTCGTGACGAAGAACCAGATCGTGGCCGCGATCATTTCTTTCTCCGCGATCACACTGTTGTTCTTTCTTGGACTGATTCAATTCATTTTGCTCGATGTCAGCTCGGGCATGCGCGACGCGCTCGGGTATTTTTCCGCGATCGAGCACATGGGCACATATTCGCGTGGCATCATCGACACGCGACCGATGGTTCTCTACTTGAGCATGACCGCCCTAATCCTGGCGCTGACTTATCAAGCGTTCCAATCGCGCAAATGGAGGTTGTGACGAATGACTGAAGTTACAACGAAGCCAAAAAGAATTCAGCGACTTCAAATCGGCCTGAATCTTGTGGTCCAGCTCATTCTCATTTTCTTTTTGGTGAGCGCCGTAAACTGGATCGGCTTCCGCCATTACAAACGCTGGGATGTCTCGCGCGAGCAGAAATACGCGCTCTCGGACAAGACGAAGCGTTTCTTGAACACCATCAAGGGAAAAGTCCGAATCACGGTTTTCTTTTCGCCGAACACTCCGATCAGCGGCGACGTTTCGAGTTTGCTCACCGAATATCAATACGCAGCCAAGGGTAAGATCGACATCGAGAACATCGATCCGCAGCGAAACCTCTCCCGCGCCAAGGAGATGTTCGACAAATATAAAGTGGTCAGCGACGAAAGCTTGCTCGTGATCGATTACGAAGGCCGCAACAAAACGGTGAAGGCTTCGGAGATGGCGGAGATCGATCAGAGCGGCGTGGCGCTTGGCGAAGGACCGCGGGTGACCGCGTTTAAAGGCGAACAGGCGATCACCAGCGCGATGATCGATTTAGTCGAAGGCAAAAAGAACACAATCGGCTATGTCACGGGTCACAAAGAGCCATCGATCACCGAAGCGTCACCGCTGGCGATGATTAATCAACAGCAACAGGCCGGTAGTCCGATTTCGGTGCTGAAGACATTTATCGAGAACGAAAACATCAAATTTCAGGAATTGAATCTTTTCAATGAGCCGCAAATCCCCGCCGAGATAAAAACAGTTATGATTGTCGGCCCGCAGTACGATCTCTCTGATCGCGAAATCAAATTGCTGCACGATTTCTGGGACAAACAGGGACGGATCCTGTTCTTGATCGATCCTTCGGCGAAAACACCGAAGCTGAACGCGTTCCTCAACGAACTCGGCGTGAAAGTAAACGACGACCGATTGATGGCTTTTGTGCGCACTGGAATTGAGGAGCTGGCGCTGATTCGCGATGTGCAGGCCCGCTTTCTCGGTGACAGCCCGGTGACGAAACGCCTCGCTAACGTCCGCGCATTATTTTTCGGCGGAACATCGTCAATCACACTCCAGCCAGAACGCGTTCGCGCGGCGAATATCCGGCTCCAGCCGCTGATTGAAGCCGAGAAAGGTTATTTCGCTGAAACCGATTACAACACCAACGACCAGGCGAAACTGCAAGCGAACGCAAAAAAAGCGGGCACGGCGCCTCTGACGATCGGGGTGTCGATCGAGAAAGGCGGCAGCGCAGACGAGCGCGTCCAAATGAATTCGTCACGGATGGTGGTGGTGAGTAACGCGACTTTTATTCAGGACAACGCGCTGACGCAAGACCAACAAGCTCTCGACTTTATTTCAGCGAGCGCAAACTGGTTGTTGAGCCGAGAGCAGCTCATCGGGATCGCGCCGAAAGTTCCGAAAACACTCACTTTCAGCCTCAACGAAGATGCTTTGCGCAGTTTACGCTGGATGATCCTGGTCTTGATGCCGCTTGTTTTTGTCGTTCTCGGCACCGCCGTCTGGTGGAAACGGCGCGCCTAATAATCACAAAATCGTCATGAAGTGGAAAACGACATTGATCCTTTTCGTCATTGCGGCCGGCGTTTTCGCCTACCTGTTTTTCATCGAAAGCAACCGGCCCGGCACTGAAGAAGCGGCTCGCCAATCACAAAATGTTCTCAATTTCAGCCGCGAGAAAATTGACGGCGTCGTTATTCACAACGGCGACGATATGATCGACATCCGCCGTCGCGATGATAAATGGCGCCTGGAAACTCCGATCAGAGACCAGGCGGACGCTTCCTTAGTGAACAATTTGTTGCTCGATCTCGAGAGCTGGCAAAAGGACGCGGCTATTTCGGCCAAGGAAATGGAAGCGGACAAGAGCAAGCTTGCAGACTACGGCCTCGCAAACCCCAAGCTGCGTTTGAAGTTGCTCGGACCTGGTGCGCCACCCGAAGTCTTCTTCGGCAAGGACGCTGCGCTGGAAGGCAAGATGTATGTCCGGTTCGAGAATTCGAAAGAAACGTTTCTCGCCAGTCAATCGGTTAAGAAAGCGGTCGAAAAGAAGCCGGAAGATTTCCGCGATCGAAAACTGACTGATTTGATCATGGCGCAGGTTGTCCGCGTCGTGCTCAAAACGTCGGCGGGCGAAATGGAGCTGCAGAAAAAGGGCGACCATTGGGAAATCGCGAAACCGTTGCACACGCGCGCCGACGATCAGAAGGTCAGCGACTTGATCGCGCAAGTGACGACGGCGCGCATTCAACAATTTGTGGCGGACGACCGCGGCGATCTGCATCCTTACGGATTGGCCGAACCGCGCGGCTCGCTCACACTTTTTGCGCAGGACGACAAGCAGGGCCAGACGCTTCAGGTCGGCAGCATTCCCGAAAAAGAGAAAGACCAGGTTTACGTGCGCTTCTCTCCGCGCGGCTTCGTTTACACGTTGCCAAAAAAAATCGACGAGACGCTCAACAACAAACCTAATGATCTTCGTGACCGCCACCTCGTTCGAATCGACACAAAAATTCTCGACCGGCTAACCATCGACGCGCCGGGTAAGGGCAAAACGGTTCTGGCGCGGAAAGATGAAAACTGGACAATCGCCAGCCGCAATAACGCGCCTGCAAATTCGAGCGAGGTTCGGCGACTGATCGACACTTTGCAAAACGAGCAGGTCACAAAATTTGTCGAAGATGTCGCTTCGAACTTGCCGAAGTATGGCCTCGATAAGCCGCAACTAATTGCCACCTTCAGTTCGTTCGCTTCGGAAAACACCGCTGAAACCAAAGCCGGCGAGCAGCCGTTTGCGTCGATTGCGTTTGGAAAAGTCGAAGGCGACGGCGTCTACGCACGAGTCGGAGATGAGCCGTTCGTCGTCGCTGTGCGTCGCGCCGTGCTCGATCAAATCTTCACTGACCCGCTGCAATGGCAGGAACTGTCGATCTTCAATTTCAAGCCGGAGCAGATTCACCGCGTCAGCGTGACAACAGACAAAGAATGTGCACTGGTACGCGGCGCTAACAATCAATGGAGTTGGGCGAAGGGAAGCGGCGCAATCAATCAAACGAACCTGCAGTCGCTTCTCAATACCTTGTCAACATTGCACGCGGTGCGCTGGGTCGGATCGACAACCCCGGCACAAGGTTTCGACAAGCCGCAACTTGTCGTGACGTTCACTACTTCCCCAGACGACAAAGGGACACACAAACTGACTATTGGCGGCGTCGCGCCCAATGGGATGTCGTTCGCAAAAGTGGACGAGCGCGAAGGAACCTTTGCCGTTAACGCGCCAGATTTAAACGCGCTCAAACTGCCGCTCGTTGCTCACGAATCGCCTTCGCCTCCTCCATCCGCGCCAGCAACTGCGACGCCTTAGCCGTTTTTCTTCGCGGTATAGATCGTCACGATTCCACCCGTCAGCGACTCAGCCACGGCATCCCGAAATCCGTTTCCCTCGATTAGTCTCAACAATTCTTCGCCGCCGGGAAATTGTTCGATCGAATCTCCCAAATAATCGTAAGCGGTTTTTTTTCGGGTAAGGAAGGATCCGAAAATCGGAAGCAACCGATGAAGGTAAAGGCGATAAAGCGATCGTAAGATTGACATTTGCGGCAACGAGAATTCCATGACGAGCAAATTGCCACTCCCAGTTAGAACCCGTGCCATTTCTCGCAATCCCGCGCTCCAATCTTTGATGTTGCGAAGGCCAAAAGCGATTGTCAGACAATCGAATGAACGATCGGAAAACGGAAGCGCGAGCGCATCTGCGCTAACAACTCGACGAACTCCTTTGGCTCTCGCTACCGCCAGCATTTGGTCGGAGAAATCTGCGGCAACAACTTCCGAATTCGGCAATGCCTTCTCCAACGCAAGCGTCAGGTCTCCTGTTCCGGCTGCAAGATCGACAATCGTGTTCGGATCCCAGGTGGCCACAATTCCAGCCGCGCGTTTCCGCCAAATAACATCGCATCCGCAGCTAAGCAGATGGTTGGCAAGGTCATATCGGCGAGCAATGCTGCCAAACATCGCGCGAACGTTATCCGGGTCGCGCGATTCACTTAGTTGATTACTTTGTATAGAATCCAGAGCGGAACCTAAGTGTGTTGCTTTTCTGGCTCGACCCGTCTGAACGATAGAGCCAAGCCGATCGCAAGCCATGCGGTCGGAACTATGTGTAATAGCAACCGCGGCATTGAA
>QHPY01000009.1 GCA_003219215.1 Verrucomicrobiota bacterium
CGGCTCGCACCTTGACCCGCTCTCTCGACTTCCGTACCATTTTCATCGGAAAGGAGCGCGCCGAGTGAAGACCGAAGTCTCGATAGAATATTGCGTCGTTTGAAACTACACGCCGAAGGCCGTCAGTTTGGCGACCAAAATTCTTGAACTCGGCGAACGCATCAAATCGCTCACGCTCATTCCTTCGGGCGGTGGCGCTTTTGAAATTCGCGCCAATGGCAAACTGCTCCATTCCAAGCTCGACTCCGGCGACTGGCCGGACTTCGACGTCGTCGTCAGCGCGATTAAAAAAGTTAAATAATCGATCGTCTTTTTCTTCTTCCGCAATTGGGCGTTGGATGCCGGACGTTGAGAGTTGGGCGTTTTCTTTTTCTTCTTCCCGGAGAGTGAAGGGTGCCTGGTGGTCCTCGCGGTCTTCAAAACCGTTGTCGGTTCGCAAGAGCCGGGGCAGGTTCGATTCCTGTCCTCTCCGCAACACTCTTCCTCTTTCTCTCACTCTTAATTTTTATGAAAGGAGGTGAGCATTCGTGTCGCGCGAACGGATCCGTAAACTGACGTCGTTGTCGTCCTGCGCTGGGTGAGCAGCCAAGTTGAGCCAACAGGCCCTGACGCAAGTTTTGCGGCAGCTTCCAACTTATCGCAATGCGAACGTCCTCGTTAATTCGAGCACGTTCGACGACGCCGGCGTTTATCGTTTGGATCGACATCGTGCCCTCGTGCAAACGGTGGATTTTTTTACACCGATCGTCGACGACGCGTTCGCTTACGGACAGATCGCCGCTGCCAACGCGCTCTCGGATGTTTTCGCCATGGGCGGCCGGCCGATAACCGCGCTGAATCTCATGGGATTTCCTACCAAGCTTGTTTCACCGAACACGATTACCGCCATTCTGCGCGGCGGATTGGAAAAAGCCGCCGAGGTTGGCTGCGCCATCATCGGCGGACATTCGATCCGTAATCCTGAACCAATTTATGGTCTTGCTGTCACCGGAGTTGTTCATCTTCGAAATATCCTCGCAAACGAGAACGCGCGGCCAGGCGATTTACTTTTGCTCACAAAACCGCTCGGCACCGGCATTGCCACAACCGCGATCAAACGCGGCATCGCTTCGCGAGCGCTGGAGAAAACAGTGATCGCGCTCATGTCCCAAACAAATTCTGTTGGCGCCGAGCTTGCGGAAAGAAATCTCGTTCGCGCCGCGACCGACATCACCGGCTTTGGATTACTTGGACATCTCGCCAACATGTGTCGCGCGAGCAAAGTCAGCGCCGAAATTTCTCCGGACTGCACGCCGGCCATCAGCGATGAGATCTTCGAATTGATCAAGCGCGACTGCATTCCCGGCGGCACTCGCGACAATTTGAAAGCCGCGAGACAAACCGCCGATTTGAAATCAACCTCGCCGGTTCAGCGCGCTTTTCTAACGGATGCGCAGACGAGCGGAGGTTTGCTCCTTTGCGTCCCGGAATCGCGGCTGTCTCAAGTTTCGCGCGTTCTCAAGAAAGCCCGCACGCCTTGCGCCGCCGTGATCGGCCGCATCACTCGCCAGCGAAACCACTTGATATGCGCGACAAAATGAAATCGCGGTCGCGCCGGGCCATTCCAGCCGTCACAAAAATTCTGGATTCGTTAGGCCAAATCGATCTGCCGCGGCCGCTGATTGTCGATCTTGTCCGACGGGAACTGGCCCAGATTCGTCGGCAGCGCCGAATCCCTGAATTCACAGCGGTTGTCGATCTTGTCCGCGCCTCGCTTGAGAATCTTCGCGCGAGCCGGATTCAACCGTTGATCAACGGAACCGGCATCGTGATTCATACCAACCTCGGCCGCGCGCCGCTTCCCCAAGGAGCAGGCGAAGTGCTACGAAATGTCGCTTCCTCATATAATACTCTGGAGCTCGATCTGGCCACCGGCGATCGCGGTGACCGCGCTGGCTACCTCGAGCGCGCTCTCGCCGTGCTCTGCCAGGCGGAAGCGGCCGGAATCGTGAACAATTGCGCAGCAGCGCTCGTCCTCATTACCCGCCATTTTGTTGGCCGGAAACTTGACCGGTTAAACCGGTCAAGTTGCGAAGTCGTCATTTCGCGCGGCGAACTGGTCCAGATCGGCGGAGGCTTTCGCATCGGCGAGATTCTGGAAGCGAGCGGCGCGAAACTGCGCGAGATCGGCGCCACCAACAAAACGACGCTCGCCGATTACGTGCGCGCCGTCGGCCAACAGACCGCGCTCATTTTGAAAGTTCATCGCAGCAATTTTTTTATGAGCGGTTTTGTGGAGTCGGTTTCGACGGCCGAACTTTCAGCGCTCGCGCGAAAAAAACGCGTCCCGTTTGTCGAAGATCTGGGAAGCGGCGCAATGATCGCGACCGAGCAGATCGGATTGCATCATCATGAGCCGACTCCCGCCGAAGCGCTCAACAACGGCGCTGACCTCGTTTGTTTCAGCGGCGACAAGCTTTTCGGCGGGCCGCAAGCCGGAATCATCGTCGGGAAAAAACGATTAATTACTGCGCTAAAGGCCGAACCGCTTTTTCGCGCGTTGCGTTGTGACAAATTAGTTTTCGCCGCGTTACAAACAACTGTCGATCTCCACCTCAACCAGGTTTTGAGCGAGATTCCGGCGCTCGCGCTTTTGCAGATTCCAAAAGATGAATTGCGCGCCCGTGCCGCCGCAATGGTAACTCGTCTTCAAGGATTGCCAGTCAAGATCACGATTGGGACCGGCGCAGCAAAAGTTGGCGGCGGCACCTTGCCCCAATCCACCGTCCCCTCAATCACGATCGACTTTCTGCCCGAGAACTCCTCGCTCGAGGATTTTGCGCGCACTCTTCGCCGTTCCAGTCCGCCGGTCACTGGGTACATCGTCGGCGGCCGCTTCAAACTCGACTTGCGCACGATCTTTTCGCATCAGGACGATCTCGTGATCGATGCCATTCGCACCGCGTGCACAAAAGCACACCACGAAGATCACGAAAGACACGAAGATGGAATTTGATGAGTTGTCACGAAAAGTGATTGGCTGCGCGATCGAGGTTCATCGCCAACTCGGACCAGGCTTACTCGAATCTACATATCGTCAATGCCTCGCCCGTGAGCTGTCGCACGCAGCAATTCCATTTCAAATGGAGGTGCCGCTACCGGTTCGCTACAAAGAAGTCTTACTCGACGTCACGAAACTGCAGAACGGCATTAAACGCTTCGTCCTCTAACCCTTCATGCTCTTCGTGTCCTTCGTGGTTAATAAATGACGGACAAACATTTCATCCTCGCCACCGCAGGTCACGTCGACCATGGCAAGAGCACACTCGTCAAAGCGCTGACCGGAACGAATCCCGATCGTTTGCCCGAAGAAAAAGCCCGCGGCATCACGATTGATTTGGGATTTGCGCATCTCGAGCTTTCCGCCCCGCCCTCCAGCCTCAACAACCGCCAGTCCAACGCCAGTGCGGCTCGCACCTTGGACCAACCCTCAACTTTTTCTGTCGGTATTGTCGATGTTCCGGGCCACGAAGATTTCGTCCGCAATATGATCGCCGGCATTGGGTCGATCAATCTCGCGCTCTTGGTGGTCGCGGCAGACGACGGCTGGATGCCGCAAACCGAAGAGCATCTCCAAATTCTGAGTTATCTCGGCGTTCGGCGCATCGTCGTTGCGCTGACAAAAAGTGATCTCGGCAAGATCGACAATGTCGCCAGCCAAATTCGCGGGAAACTCCGTGAAACCACTTTCGCGAATGCGCAGATCATCGCGACTTCGGCTCGCACCGGCTTCGGTCTCGAAGATTTGAAAGAAGCGCTTGCTTCTGAATTCGCCACCGTCTCAACGCCACCCGATATCGGAAAACCACGATTGTTCGTCGACCGCGCATTCACCCTTCGCGGAATTGGGACTGTTGTGACCGGGACGCTGGCCGGTGGTCAATTTCAGCGCGGCCAAAACGTCGTTATCCAGCCGCAAAATCTCTCCGCCCGCGTGCGAACCATCCAAAGTCACAACCGCGATTTGGAAATCGCTCAACCCGGAACGCGCACCGCGATTAATTTGCCGGATGTTCCAGTCGGGTCCGATGGAATTAAACGCGGCGATGTCATCACCATTGCCAATGTTGGCGCAGCGGCCGACATCGTTAACGTTGTTCTGGAAAGATCGGCACGACTGAATCGGAAGACACCCGCGGCGCGCCCGCTCAAAAACGGCGGCGTAGTCCATATCCATCTCGGCACGACTCGTGTGCCGGCTAAGATTACGTTGCTAGATCAAGATGTTGTCCAACCCGGGCAACGCGTCATTGCTCAATTGTGTTTGGATTCGCCGATTCTCGCGTTCGTCGGTGATCGTTTTGTTGTTCGCGATTCTTCCGCACAAAACACGATTGCCGGCGGCGTAGTTTTGGATGTCGATTGCGATCGGCAGAACTTTCGAAACGCTGGGCAAACTGAACTTCTACGAACGCGGGCTGCCGCCATTGACGATGTCGATGTTTGTATTCAGTCGCAGCTTACGCGCGACGGTTTCGCTCAAACCAACACTCTGTTAGTCACATCGCACTTCAGCGCGGACGAAATTGCAAACGCGCTGTCTCGATCGCAGAACGCAAGCGCAATCGTCTTGCGCGGGAAGATTGCCGCAAACCCGGCGTATTGGCGCGATTTGGTTGCGCGAGCGACCGCGTTGATCGATCGGGCGCACGAAAAACATCCGGAACAACGCGGCCTCGATTTCACACAGTTGCGCGTCGAACTAAACATCGAATCGGACGAATTATTTGCTGCCCTCGTCTCAGAGATGACGGCGAATGGCTTCGCTCGGGCCGAAACCAACATCGGACGCAATTCACATCGTCCCTCGTTGCCGGCGGAAATCCTGCCGGCGGCGGAAAAGATTCGCGCCGCGCTTGCCGGGAAACCATTCGATCCTCCGAGCCGCAAAGATTTCCCCCATGATCGACATCTCCACCAGGCGCTCCGATTTTTGATCGAGCAGGGCGAGATCGTTGAGATCGGCGACGAAATAGTTTTGCTTCGCGACGCAGTTGATCAAATGCAAAACCTGGTCTCAGAATTCATTTCCACGAACGGATCCGCCACTGCGAGCCAGCTCCGGCAAAGACTCGGAACGTCACGCCGAATCATCATTCCTTTCCTCGAATATCTCGACCGAACCGGCGTGACCCGGCGCGTTGGCGACGAACGCGTGCTCGCGCAGAAAGCGGCAGTTGCTAAATTGGACGATGCAGCAATTGGGCGGCGAAGTTAAGAAATCTTCGCCCAACGTGTCGCTGCACATCGGCGCTTCGCCGGAAGCGGCCTGGGAGAATGTGGTCCGCCCATGGTTTGAGACGATCGGTCACGCGGCGTTAAGTAATGTCCAGCCGACTGCGGTGGTGACTGCATCTCGCAGTCAGGCCTATTTTTTTCGCAACCAACTGCTCGGCGCCGGCAACTCGCTCGTCGGAGTAAAGTTTTTGTCGCCGCCGCAATTGCGCGAAACCTTGCTGCGCGAAGTCAGGCTGAAGCTTGCATTGCGCGAACATCTCCGGTTGCTCCTTGCCGTCACCGCCGAAGAATTCGCCGCTGGAATGGGCGACAACGAAGAGTCCGCGTTGGTGGCAAAATCGATCGCGCGCGATCCCAATCATTTTCTCCGCGCGCTCGACCAGCTCGGGGCTGCCGGCTGGGCCTTCGAGGAAATCGATTCGCCCCCTCTCCGCGAAATCGCTGCTCGTTTTGAGAAACAGGCGCGCGACTGCGGCTTTACATTCGTTTATGAGGCCGACCGCGCCGCCGCCGTCCGCGGTGCCGAAAAATCCGGACCGCTGTTTAGTAATCTGCTTCTCTTCGGTTTTGATGCTTCCCATTGGCCGCTTTGGCCGTTACTGCGCGCTGCGACTCTCGGTTCCGAAGACGCAACCGTCGTTTTAAATGACCCGCGCGACGAAGCCCGCGAGGTCGATGAAACATGGGTCGGAACTTGGGAAGAGACGTTTGGCGTGGCCGAGATCATTCCACCCTCACCTGCCGCTTCGCGACTTCCTCTCCCTGGCCAGGGAGAGGATGGAGGTGAGGGTCGGCCGAACTCAATCACTGAGTCGCTGCCAACTGAAGTTCATTTCGCCATCGGTCGCGACACAACTCAGCAGGCGCGCGCAATTGTCGCATTGACCGCCAAGTTTCTGGCCGATACTAAATGCGAGCGGCTCGGAATTTTATTTGCCGGACCGGGTGCATTGCCTCGCCTGGTCGCCACGTTTCTTGAATCGGCGCAAATCGCGCACAACGACGGTGTCGCCCATCTCGCGCCGAGCGCGTTTGATGACGACGCCTGGCGCGCCTGGCTCGAATTGCAACAAGCGCCACGTTTGAAATCGCTGTTTCAGTTCTTGCGCGCGATCGACACAGAAATCTTCGACGCATTAGCGATCTTGCAGGTCGAAGAAACGCTGCGCCGCGCTTACAACGAGGTGCTGATCGATGACATTGAGCTACTCCGCGATTACTGCGGCAATTCTACGGTGTTGCGCGATGGCAAAACGGTCGCCGCAGGTCTTGAGAAGATACAGCTTCTACCCGCGAGCGCGTCGTTGACGGAATTTCTTTCACAAACGCGCAAGATTTTCTCGCAATTAGGCTGGAAAGAACATTGGAGCGAAGTCGATCGATTGAGCCGCAACTGGAGCGGGCAACTCGGCGCCGCATTTTCGAGAAGCAGCTATTTGCGATGGCTGCGCGAAGTCCTCGGCGCGCCGTCTTTGCAACGCGACGATTTCGGCGCGCATCCCTACGCGCGCGTCCATCTGCTTCCTTATGGTGAAGCGCAGGCGCAGCCGTGGTCGCATCTCATTTTCGCCGGCTTAAACGACGAACTCTGGCCGTCGCTGGATGAAGAACTCGGTTTTGTTCGCGAAGAACAGATCGACGATCTGAACCGACAAAATAAAACGCTCAACCGTCGCGCATCCAAGCGCGGCCGGCAGGGGGAAGGTCACTGGAGCGTGCGCGAAGGGAAAACGCTTTTGCTTGGAGCAAACGAACGCCGGCAGATTCGCCGGCGACAATTGTTAAACCTGGTCGAATCCGTCACCGGCGGGATTGGCGCGAGCGCGAATCTTTATTCAGCGGCGCAGCCGGGTCGCATCGCAAATCCGAGCGAATTTTTTTCCTGGCTTTATTTTACTGCGCGCGGGCGCGGCGTTTCGCAACAAACTTTGCAGACGCTCGAACAGCAAACGCGCGCCTGGTTGAAGGATTGGTCGCCGGTGGACGCGCAGAAAGTCGATTCGATCAGCGTCGGCCGCACCCGCTACGCGTTCGACGCGCGCAGGCAGGAGCGGCCGGCCGGCGAATACGAATTCGCGCTGAAATCCGCGCCCGAGCGTGAGGTCTCATTGCGCGTGACGCAGTGGGAACAGGCGCTGCGCTGGCCGGCGATTGTTTGGATGGAAATTTTTCTCGGCGCCGAAAGCAGTGACGACAGCGGCGACGCCTGGGCGGCCGCGACTGGACAATGGGTGCATCGCTGGCTCGCCAACAGCGTTCGCGACGGCGATGAAAATGCGTTCGTCGATGTTAACTGCGCGGACGAAATCCGCACGCGGATCGTCGAGCATGCACAAGCGTTCCGTGACGAGATCAATGCGCTCTGCGCCGCGCGAGGCAAGACAGTTCCCGATTGGTGGAACTCTGGTTGGAGCAACGCGCTCTACATCGCCGATTGCCTGGCCGCAAAGGTTTCGAGTCTGAACGACTGGTCCGAGATGGCGGTCGAATGGTCGCTTGGTTCGCCCGCAGAAATTTCATTGGGCGAAGCAGAAAAGCTTCGTGTCCGCGGCCGGATCGATTTGATCCTCGCTCGGCACAAGTCGGAGAAGTCGCAGCTTGGTTACGACGATCTCTGGGTCGTCGACTACAAAACCGGTCGCCGGCGCGGATTTAATTTGCGCAGCCCGCGCGGCAAAGAAACAACCGAGCAAAAATTTCATCGACAACTGGTGGAAGGACGTGGCGTTCAGCTCGCGTTGTATGCGCTCGCGGCGCACGCACTCGGCGCGACCGATGTGCAATTGACTTTGCTTTCGCCGGCAGAAGAACTCGAACCGCAATTTCAGCTGACCCACGTGCTCGCCCAAAAAGATTTCTGGCGCGAGCTGCATCGGATGCAGAAAAGCGGCGTGTTCGGAATGCTCGGCCCGGTCCACAGCGATTTCGGGTTCGTCAGAAAATATCCGCTCGCGACCCTCCCGATCGACCCCGACCTCCTAAAGACAAAGTGGACGATGACGCATCCGGCCTTTGCGCTCGAAAACAAGGAGGAAACGAAGTGACAACGATCGCCGACCAGGAAGCGCGTCGGCGCTTCGCTTGCGAATTGGAGACGAATTTCTCGGTGATCGCTTCCGCCGGTTCGGGGAAAACGCGCGCGATCACTGATCGAATCGTCGAGATTGCGAAAGATCGACAACGCGCGGCGGAGTGTCTGCCGCAACTGGTTGTCGTCACTTACACGAACCGCGCCGCGGACGAAATGCAGCAGCGCACCCGGCAACGAATTCTTGAAGCCGGTTTCCCGCTCGAGACAGTGGAGGCGTTCGGCCGAGCGTTCTTCGGAACGATCCACGCGTTTTGTGTGAAGCTGCTCGCCACGCACGGTCATCGTCTCGGCCTTCCAGCCAGGCTCGAATTGGTCACCGACGATGACGATTTGTGGAATGAATTTGTCCAACAACAAACAACGATCGGCCGTTCGTTGAGCAGCGAAAATCGGCGTCCGCTTTTGCGATTGATGCAGGCGCGCCAACTGATGGAGCTCGCGCGCAACCAGGATCATGAATTCAGCGCGATCCAGCCGAAAGGGCGCTGTCCGGAATGCGACTTCAGCAAAGTCGAAACCGCGATCGAGACCGCGCAGGCAAAAAATATTCCGAAAGCAAAAGCGCAGCTGCGGGATTGGATAGAGCGCTGGCGGAAAACGGATGAATTTGCGCCGTGGCCGCCGTGCGCGACGACAGAGAAAGAGTTTGTGCGTCGCTGGCGCGAAGCGTTTCGGCCGCTGCGAGAATGGGCGAGCGCGTGCGCTTCCTGCGTGGCGGCGGACGTGCAGCGCAATTATCGCGATTTTCGACTCGCCCGCGGCGCGATCACCTATACCGATCAGGTCGCGCTCGCCGCTGAATTGCTCCGTTTGCCAGACGTCGCAAAGCGTGTTCGTGAAAAAAATTACCGTGTCCTTCTCGATGATGCTCAAGACACCGATCCACAACAGTTCTTTGTTCTTCTCGAAATCACGCGGCCGCCGGACGCGGCGGGCGAATGGTTCCAAGATCGACAATCGCCTCCGCCTTCGCACGGCTCCGGCGTGACAGGACCGCAAGCAGGTCATTTCTCGATGGTCGGCGATTTTCAGCAATCGATTTACCGCGATCCGCGCGACCTCGCGCATTATCGGAAGCTTCATCAAACGTTGATCGACACTCGCGCGGCGGAGGAACTGAAATTCTCGGTCACGTTTCGTCTCGATCAGGCCCAGCTCGATTTCGTCAACGACACGTTTGCCAAAATCCTCAACGACGCCGAAGGCCAGGTGAAATTTGTCGAGCTCAGTCCTCGCCCGGAGATTTTGCCCGGCCAGGTAAT
>QHPY01000010.1 GCA_003219215.1 Verrucomicrobiota bacterium
AACTTCGGAGCGGTCGTGCACACTTTGTAGCGCGGCGATTGATTCTTTGCTTGCGTCGATATAACGAAGACAGACTGCGTTCAGTTCGAAAACGGACGCGCAGAAAATAGCCAACAACAAGACAGCGACGAGGACTTCTGGGAAGGTCATCGCAGCGGTCAGCTTGGGTCGGAGTCTCATGTTTATATGTTCGGTGTGAAAATTAGCAGAGATTGTGCCGATTTTCTCGCACCTGCGATAAACTCCCGATAAAATGAGAAATGCCATAATCTGTCGCATAATTGAGAGAAAACGAGAGTTTCGCCCTAGGCGGGGTGATAATTTTTTGAACAATCTGGCCTCGGGTCGGGTGATGTTTGCCAATTTTCTCGGTTTTCCTTAATCGCTTGCCATCAGCGATGAAATGCGCGAGGTAATGCGCGCTCGGGATTCATTGATTCGCTGAAAGAAGTTCGGGCTGTGGCTCAGCTTGGTAGAGCGCCTGGTTCGGGACCAGGAGGCCGTGGGTTCAAATCCCACCAGCCCGATGAAAATTGTCTGAGCTGCCGAGGCGTCTTTCTGGGCGAATTAGCATTCGTTCGCGAGAAGCCTGCTCGTGACAAGAAGCGAGTTGAAATCTGACCTGCTCCGTGGTTGGATCGGCAACGGCAGAATGCAAATTCGTTATGGGCTCCCTCAAGAAAAGACGTAAGGCGAAAATCTCAAAACATAAGCGCCGCAAGCGTATGCGGGCGAATCGCCACAAAAAGCGCTTAAGATACAAAGCATAACTTTTCCACTCGTTAGGCCGCGCTCGAACGTTTGCGTGCAAGGTTTCGCACGACTAGAATCGGGCAACATGATGGAGCGCAATTGCCGGCTTGAGCGGATTCTCCATCGCCTGATTTTGGCAGCATTTTTCCTGACTCTATCCACGCCTCTTTTGGCTCGACCGCGTTCTGCCGCGCCAGGTCCCCAAGTTTCTCCCAGCGCAGTGGCGACAAAAAAGTCGCCTTGGCAAGAGGACTCCGTGTTCACAGTCCCGCCTAAAGACCTCTTACTTCGCGCCGAAGGCGAGCATAAAGCCGACGCCTTCGCGCACTTTGTTGAAGGGATGTCGTTTGAAGAGAATGGAGAAATGGACAAAGCGCTGGCCGCCTATCGCAAAGTGCTAGATGTCGATCCAGGGCGCGCGGATTTGGCCTCGCGCGTCGCGGTACTGCTTACGCGGCAGGATGATTTTCCGCAGGCGATCGACGTTTTGAAAGACGCCATCAAAGCCAATCCGAGTGCTTCTGAACCTTTGCTGCAGCTTGCGTTCATCTACGCAA
Organism: Verrucomicrobiota bacterium; assembly: GCA_003219215.1. Taxonomy (GTDB): domain Bacteria; phylum Verrucomicrobiota; class Verrucomicrobiia; order Chthoniobacterales; family UBA10450; genus AV40. Next base: position 1,311 of record QHPY01000010.1, read on the forward strand.
AATATCTTCGACGGACTGATCAAGCCATTGATTACGTTAATCGTGCGATCGCGCTCGATCCGCATAACATCGACGCTTACGAACGGCTTTGTGAAATTGCGCTCGCGGCTGGAGATGAGAAAAGAGCCCTGCAGTCGCTGGACCGCGCAGCCGCGACCCCCAATGATGATGCCGTCTTTTGGGCGCGTCTTGGAAAACTTTACGCGTCGATTGTTTTCAAGCCGGATCGTCCGCCCAAGCCGGATGAAACGGCGCGGGTGAATGAAGTCTTTAAAAAGGCGGCCGATCATGCCGGCGACGATCCGGCCGTTCTTAAAGACGTCGCCGATTATTATGCCTCCACCCAGCAAGTTAAGGAGGCCATCCCGCTTTACCTGCGTCTGCTAGAGCTCGAGCCGGACGATACCAATGCGCGAGAAAAGCTCGCCACTGGTTTCGTTCTGACGAACCAACGCGATAAAGCTGTGGAGATGCTCGAGGAAATCATCAAGGAACATCCCGAAAAATATCAGCCGTACGACTTACTGGCTGGGTTGCTGGATGACGCTGCCCGCGCGTTGGAGCGGGAAAAAAAGACCGAGCAAGCAAAAGCGGCGTTTGCCAAAGCGGCTGCCAATTATGAACAGAGTCTCATCATTAATCCCAGTCGCGCCAGTCCGTATCTCCATTTAGCCGAGCTGCTTCTTGGCCCGTTGAAGGAGAACGATCGCGCGGTCAAAGTCCTCGACGAAGCACGGCAACACTTTCCCCAGACGCCAGAAATCGTTTACTACCTCGCCATCGCTCAACGCGAAGCAAAACATTTTCAGGAAGCGGTCGCCACATTCGAAGAAGCTTTACATGAGGCGGAAGCCGAAGGCGCCGAAATTGCAAACGCGCGATTTTATTTCGACTACGGCGCGGCCGCGGAGCAAGCCGGTCTTTACGATAAAGCAGCTGACCTCTTTAGAAAATCGATTGCGGTCGATCCGGCCAATGCCGCTGATGCTTACAATTATCTGGCCTACATGTGGGCCGAGCACAACGGGCATCTGGATGAAGCTGAGCAAATGATAAAGCTGGCTTTGCAAGCCGACCCAAACAATGGCGCATACATCGACACCTTGGGATGGCTCGAGTTCCGGCAGGGTAAATTCGACCAGGCATTGGCCGATCTCTTGCGTGCTGCGCAAAAGTTAACCCACGACGATCCGGTTGTGCTGGAACACATAGGAGATACTTGCGCGAAATTGGACAAATCTGCGCAAGCTTTAGATGCGTGGCAAAAGGCGCTCAACCTCGACCCGAAAAATAAAAAACTCGCCGATAAGATCGACAATGCGAAAACCAAAATGAGCAAGGGTGAGCCCCCGAATGCAAACTCGATTCATTAAAGTTCCTTTAGTTGAAAGCTTCTCGCCGACGGGCAACGGCGCGGATTAAGTTGCTGTCGGCATGAGCGCATATCCAACTCCGTGGCAAAAAAGAACGATGTGGGCTGCCCTCACCGCCCTGTTTGTCGTTCTTCTCATCGTCATTGCGGGTGCCGTCGTCTACGTCGGCGCCAATTTGATCAGTTTTCTCCAGCCAATTCTAATTCCCGTGGCGATCGCGGTCATCCTTGCCTACCTGCTCGATCCGCTTGTGACCGAACTCTGTCGTCGCAAGATGGGACGTGGCTGGGCGATCATCGTAATTTTCGCTAGTGTTATCGTTGCTCTGGTCGGTTTGGTCGCGTGGGTCGCACCAACCATTTCGGTGCAAAGCGCCAACTTTGCGCGGGAGCTTCCCAGTTACACGCAAAAAGCTCGCGATCGCATTGTCGATCTTATCGTTCAATACAATCGCTTCGTCGGAGGCACAACGAGCGCCCGCGGGAAGTCGGCCTCTTCTAGCCTGGTGAATTTCTTGCTCGGAACTCCGCCGCCTCACCCCCTTTCTCCTACACCAAGCGCCACGCCCAGTCCGCTGCCGGAAACAACCCCGTCATCGGTTGAAGCAATTTCTGCTACGCCGGCCAAAATTAGTTCGGCGGAGCGTCAACAACTTGAAGCAAGAGCCGAGAAAATTATTCCTAACCTCGAGCGTTATCTCCCGACGTTGGCGGAAAAGCTTTGGGACATCGTCAAAAAGAGCGTTGGGGGATTTCTCGGCGTGACTGGGTTCCTGCTCAGTCTGGTCATGGTGCCGATTTATCTTTTCTTCCTCTTGAAGGAGCGGCCGCGTATCGAAAGAAGGTGGAAAGATTATCTCCCGCTCCGCCCGTCGCCATTGAAGGATGAGATCGCCGGAGCGTTGGGGGAGATTAACGGCTACATCATTGCCTATTTTCGCGGGCAGTTACTCGTATGTCTCGTCGATGGTGTTTTGATTGGAAGCATGCTTACGATTTATCCGGGTCTGAATTTTGCGCCGTTGATTGGTTGCCTTGTCGTAGTGCTCACGATGATTCCCTACATCGGCATTGTGCTCTGCTGGATACCGGCCGTGATTATCGCCGCGTTCCAGTTCGGTGATTGGACCCATCCTCTTGTTGTCACGGGAATTTTCATTCTCATCCAAAACTTGGAAGGAATGTTTTACGCGCCGCGCATTGTTGGGAAGTCAGTCGGGCTTCATCCAATGACGGTCATCGTCTCGATCTTCGTCTGGGGACTGTTAATTGGCGGTTTGCTCGGACCGATTCTCGCCGTGCCATTAACGGCGACAATCAAAGTCCTCTTAACGCGTTATGTTTGGGGACCAAGCGTCCGCGAACGGGTTCGTGATCAGGTGGCAAGTGTTCCTGTTGTCCGCGCGGCGGAGCAGGCCTAACGGCTTCCGACCGGACTGTTCTCCACCCGTCAGTTGCATTCTGGAGACCGCGCACGCATAAGGAAATAGATGCCGGAAAAAATCAGACGCGTGCGGCGCAAGAGACGCAGCCGATCCTTGCCGGGCGTCGAATCGTTTCCAAGCTTCCGGCTTGATCTGCCGCCGGTGCGAGTCGCGCTTTACGTTGCGGCCGCCGCCGTGGCCGTGTTGTTGCTTGTCCTTTTTGGAACTTACGGCTCCAAGCTTTACACGGGATGGCACGAATCACGTTTGCTCAAGCGCGCGACGACGATGTTGGAGAAAAAAGATTTCGTCGCCGCGAATCGATTGGCACGCCAGGTCCTCGAACACCGCCGCGATTCACTTCCCGCTTTTTACATCCTTGCTGAAGCTACCGAAAAACAAAACTCGGAGCAAACAGTCTCCTGGCGTGCCCAGGTTGCCCGTTTGCAGCCAGACAACATCGACAGTCAGCTCAATCTCGCTTCGGCGGCGTTGCGGTTTAGTCAGATCGATCTTGCGCGAAAAACATTGGAGCGCGTTGCGCCGAGGGCCCAGGATCTGGCGACTTTCCATATCGTAGCCGGCTGGCTGGCGCGGGCCGAAGGAAATGTTGCCGAACAAGAGCAGCAGTTCGCCATTGCAGTACAGAAAGATCCCAAAAACGATCTCTATAAATTTAATCTCGCCGCGCTGCAGATCCGTTCGCAGGACTCTGAGAAAAGCGCTCAGGCGCGCGACAATTTGGAGCGCCTGACCCAGGTCCCGGAGTTTCACACCGGCGCTCTCCGAGCATTACTGAACGACGCGGTCGATCGCAGCGATCTCCAAACCGCCGATCGGTTCGCGCAACAACTGCAAATGTCGCCAGAAGTTAGCTTCGGCGATTACCTTCTCTGCCTGAATTTCTACCGGAAGCTGGACGCGAGGAAATTCGGTGCGCTTCTAGAAAAAGTGAAACCAGTCGCAGCTCGCAACTCCAGCGACCTCGGGCTGCTGATGGATTGGATGAATGAAAACGGCCTGGCCTCGGAAGTTGTGAGGTGGATGGACAAATTACCCGACGCGGCAACCACCAAACCGCCGGCCGCCATCGCTATCGCGGCCGCCTTTGCCGAACAAAAGAATTGGTCACGCTTGCGGCGGTGGACACGAAGCGGATCCTGGGGAGAAGGAGATTATCTCCGGCTCGCCTATCAGGCTTTGGCCGCGCGGCAATCACATCAATCCAGCGCCGATGCCGAGTTCGACACGCTCTGGCGCGCTGCGCTCCATGCCGCCGCCGATCAACCCGATCGCGAAATCAAACTCGCGCGCCTTGCCAGCAAGTGGAATTTGGCAATCGAAAGCGAGGAAATTTGGTCGCGGCTCTCGCGGACTTCCCCCAGCCGCCGCGAAGCGCTCGACGCACTTTATCGGCTTTATCGCACGAACAATGATCTCAAAAAACTTTACGACGTGCTCCAGCGTTTGCACGAAGCTTCGCCGAACGAGATTGGGATCACCAATAATCTCGCGCGGCTCGGGTTAAGCATCGATCAGAATACAAAACAAGCGCAGGAATTGGCCAAGCAAGCACACGATCGCGCGCCCGAGGATCTGAATTGCGCGGTGACGTATGCATTCGCACTTTATGTGCAGGGTCACACCACTGAGGGACTCGAGATTCTCCAAAAGCTGCCGCCCGAAACATTGCACGAACCGCATGCTGCGGTTTACGCCGCCGTTTTGCTTCTCGATGTCAATCAGACTGACGCCGCCAAGGAATACATCCAGGTGGCAAAACACGGTCCCATCTACGCCGAAGAAAAACGTCTGCTCGAAGATGAGCTGACAAAAATCTCCGGCGCGCCACCCAGTCCAACGCCAACGCCATCTCCAACTCCTGCACCGTCTGCGACATCGACGGCTCCGACCCCGATTCCCGAACTCTCTGCGGGCGCGAAACCCTGACCGCTTCGATCGGCTTCAGTCTTTATAAGGATCGACGATATCGCGTCCGGCCATCGCCACGCCCAGCGGCCGCAACGTGTGCAAGACCCGGATCGTCCCCGCGTGCGCTTGTAACACATCCGGCAAACGTCGGTACGCTTGCGGCGCTTCGTCCAAATCGCCGCCGCGCAAAACAATTCCGCGGTCGTGCAACCACTTCATCATCTCGTCGTGCCGAACGAGTCCGTCCTGCCGGATTCGTTTGTTGCCGACCTTAACAAATCTTCCTTTCGCTGCCGTGCGCGACATGATTCGTCCCGCGCCATGAATCGTTGAAAAAAGCGCTTCGCGCGAAGTCGGCGAATCGACGCCTTCGATAATCACCGCGTCATCGCCCATGCTTCCGCCGACAAAGCCTTTTTGTCCGGGAAACGCCGGTGTCGCTCCTTTGCGCACAACCCAGAACTCTCTGCCATCGTGTTTTTCGCGCCAGGCGAAGTTGTGATGGTTGTGCACTTCATCGACGATTCGCGCGCCCAAAATGTTTTTCACGACGTGTCGCGCGACCGCTTCACGTCCCGCGTAGGCGTAGCGCCCGGCCAGATGCATTCCCGCGAGGTAGTCGTGGCCGATCTCTGATTTTTCATCGACCACCGTGGGCGGCACATCCATTCCGTCCTTCCCGCCGGCTGCTTTCAAAAAGTGGGTGGCGGTTTTATGTCCGAGTCCGCGCGAGCCAAAATGCGCGCCGACCCAGATGCGATCTTCCTCGTCCGCGAAAATATCGACGTAATGATTGCCACCACCGACCGTGCCGAGCTGTTCCGCCGCCATCGACTTCAAATCGCCGATCGGTTTTAATTTCCATGACGGATCGTCAAACAATTCATGCTCGACCCGCGTTTTGCTTTTGCGCCCGATCCCAAACGAAATTTCCCGCACCACGTCGTCCATGATTTTCTCGATCTTGGGCGCGATCTCCTCGCGCTTCGCATCCGTCAGGATCGCGAGATTGCCGCAGGCGATATCGAAGCCGACTCCACTGAGCGAGATTTTGTCCTTGTAGGCAACGACGCCGCCGATTGGTTGGGCGTAACCTTTGTGACCGTCGGCGCAAAGCACGCCCCGCTTGCCGCCCGTCGCCACACAGGTTTCGAATTGCTTGATCGTCGCCGGGTCGTGCTCGCCGAAAATCTTAGTTTTCGGATCCATCGGTAAGATAAGCTCGACCCGATGGAGAAGATTTCAATTCGCTACCGAGGCAGCGATTTTTTGCCGAGGATTCTCCAGCTTTCAACATCAGCAGCCGTGCGCGATGGTGAAACGCAACGCACGGCCGCGATCGAATCGAAAACAACGGTGCGAAAGGGCAACTTCATCACCGCCGCCAGTTCCTTCTTCGTCGCTCGCGGCAGTTTCTTGTAAAGCAAACTCACATGCGGATCGCTCGGAGCCTTGGCCGGCGATTTTGCGGCGCGGCCAAGGTCCGTCACCAGTTTTCTGAGCAACGGACTTGATTTAAGTCGGACAAAAAGCGTTCTCGTGAACGCTGACGAAAAAGCAACACCACTGGCGGTCAGCCGAATCGGTCGCAGTGAAATCTGTTTCAAAACTTTGTTCGGCGGTTGTTGATCTTTCGCTGTCGAAAACAGCGTCAAGTGCGGTTCGAAATTCGGCGCCCGAAATTCTTTGCGTAGAATTCGCACGATCTCGCAAAACAATTCGCGTTCCGGTTTCGCCGGGAGCAGCCAATAAGCGATCGCTTTTTTTTTCATTTCGTCGCGGGCGCTCTGCCGGCACCGTTTTGAGATCGAGCTGCACCGCCGGTTTGACCTCCGGCCAAGGTTAAGGACTTGAGTGAGCCGCGGACAAGACAAATACGATGTCGATCTTGGCTTGTTATGAATAAAGTGGCGTGCCGCTGCGCTTGGAGCAGATTATCTCGTGCACAAGGTGGCCACTAGTCGGGTGGATTGGTCCGCGCTCCGCGAAGATTTTCCGATTCTCCAGGAGCGCGTGAACGGTCATCCGCTGATTTATTTCGACAGCGCAGCCACCTCGCAGAAACCGCGCGCGGTGCTGGACGTCGTTCGAAACTATTACGAACACGAAAACGCCAATGTCCATCGCGGCCTGCACGCGCTGAGCGCGCGGGCGACCGAGCATTACGAAAAATCACGCCAGCGCGTGGCCGATTTTATCGGCGCGGCGAGCGCGGACGAGATCGTGTTCACGCGCGGCACAACCGAGAGCATCAACCTGGTCGCGCAAGCGTGGGGCGGAAAGTTTCTTCGCGCCGGCGACGTGATTTTGCTCACCGAGATGGAACACCACAGCAATCTCGTGCCCTGGCAGCTGCTCGCCGGGCGGATCGGTGCGCGGTTACGTTTCGTTCCGGTTCGCGACGACGGCACCCTCGAGCTGGAAAAACTTTCATCACTGCTGACAGCCGAAGTGAAGATATTTGCCTTTACCCACGTTTCCAACTCGCTCGGCACGATCAATCCCGTCGCAGAGCTTTGCCAAAAAGCGCGCTCGGTCGGCGCGATGACCCTTGTCGATGCGGCGCAAAGTATCGGGCACATGCCGTTAAATGTTCAGGAGCTCGGCTGCGACTTTCTCGCTTTCTCCGGTCACAAGATGTGCGCGCCCACCGGAGTCGGCGTGCTCTATGGTGGATTGGACGTTCTCGATTCGGTTCCGCCGTGGCATGGCGGGGGCGAGATGATTACGAGTGTTACGTTGGAAAAAAGCACGTTCAAAAAACCGCCGCACCGTTTCGAAGCAGGCACGCCAAATATTGCCGGCGCCATCGGTCTCGCGGCTGCGATCGATTACCTTGAAGGAATCGGACGCGCCGAAATTTTTAAGCACGATGTCGATCTTGCTAGTTATGCGTTGCAAGGCATGGCCGATGTAACGGGACTGCACGTCCTTGGACCGTCGCGAGATCGCGGTGGAGTCATTAGCTTTGTGATGGGCGCAGCGCATCCGCACGATCTGACCACTTTTGCTGATCAGTATGGCCTGGCACTACGCGGCGGTCATCATTGCAATCAACCGCTCATGCGCCGCTTTGGTGTGCCTGGAACAAGCCGCGCCAGTTTTTATCTTTACAGCACGCGCGAGGAAATCGATCGCATGGTCGACATCCTCGACAAAGCTGTTCGTTTTTTCAAATGAACCTAGAACTTGGTGATCTGGAAGAACTTTACCAGGACGTGATCCTCGACCATTCCCGTCGGCCGCGGAATTTTGGCGAGCTGTCTGACGCTGCAGTTCGCGTGCATGGCGATAATCCGGCGTGCGGCGACGAAATTCATCTCGCCGTGAAATTCGACGGCAACAGAGGGTTAGAGGAAATCAAATTCACTGGTCACGGGTGCGCCATCAGTCAGGCCTCCGCGTCGTTGATGACAACAAAGTTGAAAGGCAAGAGCCGCGATGAAGTCGAAGAAATGCTCGGCGCATTTCACGATTTGGTAACGAGCGAGAACAATGACGCGCCGAAAAAGCTCGGCGATCTTCGCGCGATGCGCGGTGTTCGCAAATTTCCCCAGCGCGTGAAATGCGCCATGCTGCCGTGGCGCGCGGTCGAGCAAGCGCTAAGACAAACCGAAGGCGAAGCCACTGTTTCGACTGAGGAACCGGAATTTGCCTGAGTTATGCCGACGAATGTTCTCGGGACCGAACTGAAATGTTGCTGTCGCGATCCGATGACCGGATTTTTTCGTGACGGCTTCTGTCGAACCGGACCGGAAGACGTCGGCTTGCACACCGTTTGTGTGAAAGCCACGCGCGAGTTCTTAGATTTCTCGGTGCTCGACGGCAACGATCTCGTCACACCCGTTCCAGAATGGGGATTTCCCGGACTCAAACCCGGCGACAAATGGTGCGTCTGCGTCACCCGCTGGAAATCCGCGCTCGAACACAATCGCGCCGCCCCTATCGATCTCGAAGCAACGCACACCTCCGTCCTAGAATTCGTTACTCTCGAAGACTTAAAAGCGCACTCGATTAAGTAACGCTCCAACCAGTTGGCCTGAAAGCAGCTTCTGAGGCGATGCGTGGCAGCGCCCCGCCCTGTAAATTCGCCTAACCCGTCGCTACTCATCAATCTCGCGGCCGCTGTGCTTCTCGCCTTCGGCGTTGCCCCGTCTCAGGCGCAATCCTGGCGTAGCCGCGAAGCCGTTTATTCGGCCCAAACCGTTGACGGCGTGCCGCTGCAGCCCTTTTCGTTCGATCGACAACCTGCGCGCGCGCAAGCAATCCAAGTCGCCTATTACACGTCACGACCGGCTCGCGGTGTGGAACCGATCAACCGTGACGAATACGATTCGGAAACGACGACATCCGGACTCGATGTCGGCGGTTCGTGTCCGATGGTTCCCGGAAATCGCGCGGTGCTGCGGAACGGAATCGCCTACGCGCCGACGAACGCGCCCGACGCGGTCAAACATGCAATCTGGGCGATCAACACAATTCGCAATCGCCCGTACGCGAGCAACCGTTGCCGTCGAGCGATTTTCTTCGTTACGGCGAGCGCGGCCGCGGCCGCTGGTTCACGATTTACTCGCGTCACGGTCATGTGTTCGCAATGATCGCTGGTCTGCGACTCGACACGACCGATCTGCGCTACGGCAGCGATGTTGGTCCGCGCTGGCATATCGATGGCCGCGACGCCTGGGGTTTTCAAGCGCGGCATCCGGCCGGGTTGTAAACCGACACTTTCGCAGCCAACATAACGGCAACTTGAAACTGCCGTTCAGTCTTTTTCTCGCGCTGCGTTATCTCAAACCGAAACGTACCTTTCTTTCCATCATCACCTTGATCTCGATCATTGGCGTTACGCTCGGCGTGACTGTGCTCATTCTCGTGATTTCGGTGATGACCGGTTTCGATCGCGAGCTGCGGCAAAAGATAATCGACTTCGACGCGCACATTCTCGTGAAAAGCGAGGACGTTATGCGCGACTGGCGGACGCTGCAGAAGAAGATCGACAACACCCCACACGTGGTCGCGAGTGCGCCGTTCGTGCAAGGCCCGGTCATTGTCGAATTCCAAAACCAGCGCCTGGCTCCGGTGATCCGCGGAATCGACCCGACTCAGGAAGAGAGAGTGATTCCGATTCGGAAGTTCATAAAAGAAGGTCAACTGGATCTCGATGGCGAATCCGCTGTGCTCGGGAGCGATCTCGCCCGCATTTTGCGCATTCGCGTTGGCGACAAGCTGACTGTTTATTCGCCGGGAAATCTCGGGCAAATTCTCGACGAGATTAAGAACCTCGAGAACGCGAAGGGCGCGGACGAAAAGAAAGCACTCGAAAAATTGCGCGAGGTCGTTTTGCCAAAGGACCTGACGGTCACCGGCATTTTCGAGACCGGCCGCTACCAATATGACTCCGAGTTTGTGCTCGTGCCGATCTACATCGGACAGGAGCTTTATAATCTGGGCGATGCCCTCCACGGCGTCACCGTTCGCACGGACGACCCCTACGCCGCCGATCGCGTGAAGGAATCATTCGAGCAATTTCTCGAGCCGCCGGTGTTCGCGCAAACGTGGACCGAGATGAACCATCAATTCTTCGAAGCTATCCGGTTGGAGCGGAATGTAATGTTTTTCTTGCTTCTCTTTATTGTGATCGTAGCCGCGTTCGGAATCATGAGCACGCTCATCACCGTCACGGTTCAGAAACGGCGCGAGATCGGAATTGTGAAAGCGCTCGGCGCTAATATTTCCCAGATCATTTGGGTTTTTCTGGGGCAGGGGACAGTTGTCGGATTCTTCGGTACGCTAACCGGCCTCGGACTCGGCATGACGCTCATACGATACCGCAACGGAGTCGCTCACTGGCTTGCGTCAACGTTGCACATCGAGATTTTCCCGCGCGAAGTCTACCAGTTCTCCGAGATTCCCGCGCAAGTCATTCCCTACGACGTCACGATCATTTGCATCAGTGCGTTTTTAATTTGCTCATTTGCCGCGCTGATCCCTGCTTACTTCGCCGCGCGGCTCGACCCGGTCAAAGCGCTTCGCTACGAGTAATTCAAACTCTTCCTCTTCCGCGCACTCTTAATCTACTGACCAAGATATCCACCGCGCGAAAGGCGTAAGCGTAGCCGCCGACCCATTCGCTCTCACGCGGGCCGGCGATGTTGAGGATGTCGATCTCGTTGTCGCAAACAAAGGAAATCATCAGCGTCGCCGCGTCTTCCGGCGAATATTTCGCCGCGTCGATCAATCGATGTGGTTGTCGATCCTCAATGCAACATCCGACGGTGTATGCGGTCCCGCCGCTCAACTCGTGAAAGTAAATCACGATCGTTCCTTCTGATCCCTGGACGTTCCGCAACGTCCGCTCCTCCGGTCCGCCTTTCTTCAATTCCTTCAGCGGATAACGATCCGGAATTTTGCCGGACTCATCGAGACGACCCGCCGGACACCAGCCGCCGCATTTGATTCGATGTTTGAGCGCAACATCGAGCGCTGCGCGATCCACTCCAGTTTGTCCGCCGGAAATTACTTTCAAGATGTCGATGTTACTGTGGTGGTAGAGATATCGCCTGCAATTTTTCTAGATTTGCACTCCGTATACCGCCAGTCCGGCTCGAACTTTTCAATCGCCTGTAGGAACGATATCCGCTCGTTCGACCATAAGAATGACGGTGCGTTTCGGCGCGCGCGTGCGATGTCGAACCCCTTTTGGAATAACAAAACCCTGACGCGGTGCGAGCTCGACTGTTTTATCTTCGAGGTCGATCAGGAATTTTCCGTCGAGCACAAAAAAGAATTCGTCGATGTCGTTATGCTCGTGCCAGTGATATTCGCCTTCCAGCACTCCGAGCCGAACAACCGAATCGTTCACCTGGCAAAGCGTTTGGTTGTACCACTTATCTTTGCAGGCGTCGGCCAGCTTTTGAACGTCGATTACTTCAAGAGGGCTGTGCAAAATATTCAGGAGCGTTTTATAGGGAAAATCTTGTGATGACTTTTTCGAACCCATGGCGTCGTACGTTACTTTGTCATTCCGACCGAAGTGGAGGAATCTCTTTTTATTTCTGTTTTAGGAAACGCGCCAGCCGGAAATATCCAGAGATGTCTCGACGTTGCTCGACATGACAAGAGTTACTCTTCGCCGTCGAAATAACCCGTCTCGTGGCTCTTGATTACGACGCGATCCGCCGCCGACGTTTTGTTCACTTTCCATTTCCCACTGTCCGGATAATAAGCCGATTCACCGATCGGATTATCGGCGACCACATAATAAGTGAGATCGTCCTGGCTGGTGTTGCTGATTTGGTGCGGTTCATCGGGCCCGAAGATAAACGCGTCGCCGGCGGCAACGTCAGTTTTTCCATCTTTATGGCGCACACTGCCTTTGCCACTGATGACGAGATAAAGTTCCCACGCTGCTGAGTGTGCATGATAGGGAAAATTGTGTTTCCCAGGAGGCACGCGCGTCCATTCTAGATCAAACGGATGTCGCTTCGCGAGATCGAGCGAATCCGGATCGCGTCCAAGCGCGATGGAGATCCCTTTGAAATGCGCGGCGTACTTTCCGCCCGGCGATTGCCACGGCTCCTCTTTGATGTTTTTAATGTTTACTTTCTTCACGCTTTTCTGTCATTCCGACCGAAGTTGAGGAGTCTCTTACTGTTTCTGTTCAACTCTCGCCTGACCTCGGAAATAGTTAGAGATGTCTCGACTTCGCTCGACATGACAATTTTTTATTCTTCGCCGTCGAAGTAATCCGTCTCCTTTCCTTTCACGATCACTTCGTTCATTCCTTCTTTCCAGACCGCGAACTTGGCGCTGTCGGGATAAGAACAGGAATCGCCGCGCGGATTATCGGCGATCACGTAATAAGCAAAATCTTCGTCGCCGGCGTTGGTGAGCTGGTGCGCTTCGCCTGGCTGGAAGAAGAAGGCGTCGCCCGCTGTGACGATTGTCGATCCTGTTTTGTCGCGAATGCTGCCTTTGCCCGACACCACGAGATAAAGCTCCGACTCGCTCGAGTGCGAATGATACGGGCAAAGCGATTTGCCTTTCGGAATGCTGACCAGCGCCAGATCAAACGGATGCCGCTTCGCTAAATCGAACGACTCCGGATCGCGCCCAAGCGCCACCGAGATATCCTTCGATCGCCGCCCAAACTTCCCCTTCGGCGATTGCCGCTGCCGTTCTTCGATGTCCTTCAAATTCATCTTGCGCATACGAAGTATTCTTAATCAGGTACCGTTACGATTCGCGCCATCAGAAGAACGACTTTGAACTCCGTTATGGAATCACAGCTTCCATTTGTTCGGCAGTTTTTGTTTGAGTTTCTCGACCGGGGCGAACAGGTCGCCCGATTTTTCAATGCGGGCGATAACTTTGTCGGAGCGGAACTTCAGCAGATCGACTTTCTTCTTTTTCAGACAGTTGGCGACTTCGTCCCAGGTAACCGGTGTGGAAACGGTTGGCTCTTC
>QHPY01000011.1 GCA_003219215.1 Verrucomicrobiota bacterium
CGGTGCTCGCTCACCCGCAAGCGTGTAAGCCTGCCGCAACGCGCACGATTGCCAGCGCTCGGTAGCACGATCGGTTTCGCGATGGGTGAAGAGCGGATACGAGGTCGTTCCTAACTGTTCGCGTTGGCGCGTCATCACGTTGACTGAGTTATGCAGCAATACACTGCCGATTTCCGTCGTCGGCTCGGTCATGAAGACGCGCGCCTGCGGTTGGCGCCGCATCAAGACCGGCAACGTGCCGATGTGGTCTTGATGCGAATGCGAAACGATAATCGCTTCGAGCCGGCGGTCGCCGAGCGCTTTCCAATTCGGCAGCGCTTCCTCCCCTTCGAACTTCGGGTGCATCCCGGAATCGAGCACGAGCCGACGTCCGCCAGCCTCTAAATAGTACGAATTGGCGCCAATCTCAGTTCGGCGCGTCAGGTTGATGAATTTCAAATGAACTTTCGCTCTTGGCGCACTACAGCCATTCTCCTAGAAGGCGCAGCCAGTTTCCGCGCAGAATCCTTTCAATGTCGTCGTCAGTGAAACCGCGCTCGATCAATTTGCGCGTGAGATTTTTGGCGTGCGAATGATTTGTCAGGTCAGGGATGAAATGCGGCGTCGTCAGTTTCTCGGCCATCCACTTCTTCTTTGATTCCGGCCATTGCCGGTAAATGAATTCGAAGAAATCGAAGCCGATCCCGACACAATCGATGCCGATCAGACTCGCGACGTGCTCGATATGATCGACATAACAGTCCAGCGTGGTCTCCTTTTGTGCGGGACTGACCAGGACTGAATTGATACCAATGACGCCCCGGCGTTGACCGACAATTTTGATCTGCTCGTCGCTGATGTTGCGCTCAACATCGTAAAATTTTCGGGCGTTCGTGTGCGAAACAACCAGCGGCTTCGTTGTGAGGTCGACAATCTCTTTGAAGCCCGCTGGATTGATGTGGGCAAGGTCGACAATAACACCGAGTCGCTCGCATTCGCGGGCAAGCTCGCGACCGAACGGCGTCAATCCTTCCGGCGATGAGCCGCTGGCCGCAAAGATGCCGCCGTAACCAGCGGCATTCGTGCGCGCGTGCGTCAGTCCGATTGCGCGAACACCGAGTTCATAAAATGCGCGCAGCAAATCCAAATCGTCGCCGAGCGGCTCGACACCTTCCAGGGTAATGAGAAAGCCGATCTTTTTGGAATCGAGCGTGCGCGAAATTTCATCATGCGTGCGACAAATGACGCACCGCTTCGATTGTTCGGCTTCGGTGTAAAGCCGCGCGATCTGATCAAGCGCTACCTGCAGCCCGCGCCCAGGAAGATATCGGTCTTCGATGTAAATCGCCGCGCCGATCAAACCAATGCCGCCCGCTTCGAACTCCGGCAAAAATTCCGCGGCGAGAACATTTGGCTGGGCGCGCTTTTCGTACAAATCCATCGGCAAGTCGAAATGCATGTCGATAAGACCGCCGGTGTGTAATCGCTCGACCTGCGTTTCAATCGATTCCTTCGATTTCATCACGGCGCCGGAGGCGGCGCAGCGATCGAAACCGTGCGCACAGAGTCTTTTGGTTTTGGAAGAATGATCGCGAACAAGACCGAAATCCAAGCCGCTCCGAGCGGCAACCAGGCCGGGATCCAGATTGAAAAACGCGAAATGATCGCGAGCGCGATCAAACAATACGCGGCGGAAAACGCGATCGCTCCGATGATTAGATCGATGCGCGAGAATCTCCGGAGCGCGCCGCTGAACGCCGCCGCAATCACGACCATTGCACAATCGAAGATCCAGCTCACGCGCCGGACAAACGAATTCGTTTGGATCGCGCCAATGGCGGCGGCGAAAAGGTCGGGCGCGTTCGTCTCTACGCGCACCAGCATGAGGTGCGTTCGCGTATCTTCGAGTCGAATTGCAGTAGCCGCGCCGCTTTCGTGTTGTTGGGCCGCGAGCAACAATTCGTTGAGTGTGATGCGACGCGCACGCTGGACCGTTCGTGAATTGATTAAGAGTGTGCCGTCGGAACGAATCGGAATTTTAGTTCCGTTCGGAAGCGTGATTGCCGATCCGATGTCGATCTTTACTTCGCCCGGCGTGAGACGCATCCAAAGAAGCGCGGCCTGAAGCGCAAACGACGGAATTACGTCACCGCGATACTGAAATAATAACGGCACGTGGAGATCGGCGGCGCTTTCTTCCGGCAAATTGATGAAGCCAAGCGTGGAAAGAATCCGAACATCTTCGCCAGGTTGATGCTCGATCCCGGAAAATTCCGGAAGATCTCCGCGGCGACCGGTGACTCGCGTGAAGCCAGGAATTTCGGCGACCGGCGCATCCGGATCATGCGTAGCGGTCAACTCCGCGCCCAGCACCAGCTTCGGAACTCGCATCGCCTGATCGATAAAAATCTGCTCCTGATCTTTGCTGCGCTCGCCCCATTGCAAAACGGGTTCGATCGCAATGACCGTCGGTTTGAATTCGAGCGCGCCCTGCAGGAGCAAGGCGGTCTCGAGTGGTGAAGGCGGATTCTCCCGCCCGGTTTCCACAATCGTGATCGGCACCGCCTTGACCGCCGGTTGCGAATGTCGAATCAGCCAGCGCAAAAAAGTTTCCTCAGAACGCTGGAAACGCGGCTCGCGCAGGAACAAAACGCTAAGCAACAGCACGACAATAATGACCCAGATCGACGGCCGCTCCATCGAGCAGGAGTGAAAAGTGACAACTGGCCGGTGACAAGACTAAAGAAGTGACGAGCGATAACTGACCAGTGACAACACTGGTGCGTCTTAATCTCGTCACTCGTCACCTGTCACTCGTCGCTGCCGTCTCAGCGGCTGAGCTCGAGCATTCGAAGAATCGGCAACTCGGCGCGTTGGCGGATCGATTCCGGCAAAGTGATCTCCGGTTCCATGTTGAGCAACGCGCCGTAGGCCTTTTCCAATGTGTTCATTTTCATGAACCGGCATTCGCCGCAAAAACAATTGTCGGTCGGCCCGGGAATGAATGTTTTGTCGGGAATTTCCTTCTTCAATCGATGCAGCATCCCTGCTTCAGTCACGATAATGATTTCGCGCGCCGCCGAATTTTTGCAGAACGCGATCATTTTTTCGGTCGAACAAACTTCGTCCGCCAGCATCCGGACCGCGTAGGTGCATTCGGGATGCGCGACGACCGGCGCGCTCGGATATTCTTCGCGAATCCGATTGATGCTGCGCGCGGTGAACTCGACGTGCACATAACAAGTCCCCTGCCACAGATCCATTTTGCGTCCGGTCCGTTCCATCACCCACGCGCCGAGGTTTTGGTCCGGAACGAACAGGATTTGTCGATCTTCCGGCGCCTCGCGCACGATCTTGTCCGCGTTGCCGCTGGTACAAATGATGTCGGACTGCGCTTTTACGCCGGCGCTGCAATTGATGTAAGCGATGACGTAATAGTTTTTGTCGACGTTTTTTTTCAAAAACTCGGCCAGTTTTTCGGGCGGACACGATTCGGAAAGCGAACAGCCGGCTTCGAGATCGGGCAAAATCACGCGTTTGGTCGGGTTGATAATTTTCGCCGTTTCGGCCATGAAATGAACGCCGCAGAAAAGAATGACGTCGGCATCGGTCTTGGCTGCTTGGTAACTCAAGCCTAACGAATCGCCGACGAAATCGGCCGCTTCCTGCAGCTCGGGCACCTGATAGTTGTGGGCGAGAATGACGGCATTGCGCTCACGCGCGAGCTCGCGGAGCTCTTGTGCGAGATCACAGCTACTCCGGCTCAAAGTGCCACTTCGGCTCGAACCGAAATTTACACCCGGGGCTACCATGAATTATTATCGCGGAAAATGAGTGCTTCTCAAATCTACCGGCTCGGTTTTATTGGCGCGGGCAAACTGGCCGGGTCGGTCATTCGCGGTTTGATCCGAGCTAAATTTTGCCCGCCGGGCGACATCATCGCGAGCGAACCAAATGAACAGACGAGAGCGGCGTTACAAAAAGAAACAGGCATTTGCCTGACCGCAGAGAACGCAGAGGTCGCTGAGAGAGCTGAAGTTATTTTCATTGGAGTGAAGCCGGCGATGGTCTTGCCGGTTTTGCAGGAACTGAGCGACAAGCTTCAACGCAAACTTCTTATTTCGCTCGCGGGAGGCGTTCGGATTTCGAGTATGGAAAAAGTTGGCAACGCGCGCTTCATGCGCGCACTGACCAATACGCCAGCGGCGATTTGCCACGCCGCGACGGGAATCGCATGTGGAACACGCACGACAAAAGAAGATGCCGATCTTATGAAGAAGATTTTCGGAGCAATCGGCGTGGTCGTTGAAGTCGAGGAAGCACAGATCGACGCCGTCACTGCGTTGAGCGGGAGCGGACCGGCTTTCATTTACACAGTGATCGAAGCGCTGGCCAAAGGCGGAACAAAAATGGGTTTGTCGGATGACGTCGCGCTAGAACTTGCAACCCAAACTGCACTCGGAGCGGCTGCGCTGATGCAGGAAAGTAAAATGTCGCCGGAAGAGCTGCGAAAAATGGTCGTTACGCCGGGCGGCACAACCGCGGCCGGGCTCGCCGTGATGGAAAAACTAGGAACAGGCGAAAGTTTGGTCGCCGCGGTCGAGGCCGCTGCCAAACGTGGCCAGGAAATGGCGAAGGAGAATTCATAACCCTTTGCGCATTACTTCGATCGGCGCTTCGCGCTGAAACCAAATTTCAAACGCGAGCGCGCCTTGATGAAGCAACATCGACAATCCATTTGCCCCGCGCGCACCGGCTTCAAGAGAAGCTGAAACCAACGGCGTGCGCTCGGCGGAATAAATCGTGTCGTAAACCATCACGTGCGGTGCGAGCAATCGCGCCGGAATCGGCGACGGTTCGCCGCGGTTCAAACCCATCGGCGTCGCGTTCACCACAAGATCGACATGACCGATTTGAAATCGGATGGCAGCTTCTTCCAACGGAATCGCCTGCAAACGCGGTACCGGCCCGAGGACTCTCGGGCCGACAAAAAGATCGCGCAGTTCGTCAGCCAGCTTCTCCGCTTTTTCGAATGAGCGGTTGGCAATGACAAGTCGCTCGGAATTTTCTTTGGCGCATTGCAGCGCGATCGCACGCGCCGCGCCGCCCGCGCCGAGCACGAGCACGCGAAGGTCACGAAGATCCACGGAAAATTCCTCGCGAACAGCGCGCGCAAATCCGCGTCCGTCGGTGTTGAAACCGTGCAACTTGCCACCTCCGACCTTGATCACATTGGCCGCGCGGATCCGCTTCACATTTTCGTCGGCTACATCAAGCAGTTCCAGAGCGGCAATCTTGTGCGGAATAGTTAGATTAACACCGACGAATTCTAATTTGCGAATGAGGTCCATCGCTTCGCGAAGTTCGTCCGGCGAAACGTGAAAACGCGCATACTGCATGTCGATCTTACGATGCTTGAGGGCGGCGTTCTGCATTTGCGGAGAAAGCGAGTGCTCGACTGGATCGCCAAAGACGCCGAGGCGAATGGGCGGATCGACATCGCGCCATTCTTTTAAGTCCCCAAGTGTGTAGACGCTTTTCAGCGTCTTGCGCTTTTTCATTTTCCGCCTAGCTGCGTCATTATTCGGTCGAAGCGTTTAAGCACGCGCTCTTTGCCCATCACGTCGAGCATGTGATACAAACTTGGGCCGACGCTCCGGCCGCTAACCGCGACGCGCGCAGGATGAACGAGGTCGCCGGTTTTGCAGCCAAGGCTCTGCGCCAGGGACTTAAGAGTCGATTCAAGCGTTTGAAGGCCCCACTTGTCAATCCTGGCGAACTCGTCGCGCAAAGCTTTCAAACGCGCAGCCGCTTCCGGTTTTCCGAAGACTTTTTTAACCGACTCGGAATCGAATTCGTATTTCTCCGTGAAGAAATAGGACGTCCATTCCGGCACATCTTTAAACAGCTTGATCTTCTCTTTCACGATCGCGAGCACTTCGCGCAGATATTTTTCGTCGGAGATGTCGATCTTCGCTTTTTCCAAAAACGGCCGCGCGAGCTCGATGAAGCGCTCGAGCGACATTTGCGCGATGTATTGGCCGTTGAGCCAAAAACATTTGTCCAGGTCAAACGCGGCATTGCGGCGATTGATTTTTTCGAGCTCGAAAAGTTTGACGACTTCGTCGATGTCGATCTTTTCACGATTGTCTTTGGGCGACCAGCCAAGCAGGCAGAGGTAATTGCGGACGGCTTCCGGCGCGTAACCCTGTTCGATGTAAGTCGCGACTGCCGCGCCTTCGTCGCGTTTGCTCATCTTCGAGCCGTCCCGATTCAAGATAAGCGGAATATGCGCGTAGTTCGGCGGCTCCACGCCCAGCGCGCGAAAGATTTCGACATGCTTTGGCGTGTTGGAAAGATGATCTTCGCCCCGAATCACGTGCGAAATTTTCATCTCGATGTCGTCGATCACGTTCACGAAGTGAAAGATCCATGAGCCATCCGGTCGTCGGATCGTCATGTCCGGGTGCGTGCCTGGATTGGTGAGATCGAAATCGATTTTGCCGCAGACGAGATCGTTCACGACAACGTGCTCACGCGGTGAGCGAAACCGAAGCGCGCCCTGGTCTTCGAAGATGTGGCCGCCATCCTGAAGTTTCTTCAAGTAGCGTTCATAGATTTGAGTGCGTTGACTTTGAAAATAGGGACCGAAATTTCCGCCGATGTGGGGGCCTTCGTCCCAATTCAGTCCGAGCCATTCCAAACCTTCGTAAATCGCGACCGCAGCTTCTTCGGTGTTGCGCTTAATGTCGGTGTCTTCGATTCGCAGAACTAATTTGCCGCCGTGATGCCGAACGAAAAGCCAGTTGAACAACGCTGTACGCGCGCCGCCAATGTGCAGGTAGCCGGTCGGCGATGGAGCGAATCGGACACGGATCTCGGAACTCATGAAAGCAGATTACGCAAATTTACACAGATTCACTCGATGAAAATTTTGCCGGCACGGCGACGAACATGTCGGTCTTGCGGAAGATTAACTTTGGCGACAGGCGCATCGTGACCGAGCAGCGAGCGGACATCTTCCACAACGTCAAAGCCGACATTTGCAATTTTTCGCGCGCGCAACCATTTCAAGATCTCGCGACGCTGAAGTGCGACCGGTAAATCGCGCAATTTAGCGACCGCCAGGTCGGCATCGGTTGCATCGGGTAATTGATCTTCAATCCAGTTTTCTTCTTCCGCAGCGATCGTTGCCGCGCGCCAGATACTCTGGCGAATATTCCGGCCCAATGTTTTCTCCAAATAAGGAATAATTCGCCGTCGAATCCGATTGCGGAGCGGCGCGAGATTCTTGTTTGAGGCGTCTTCGCGAAATTTCAGGCCATGCTTACGGACGTAGCGGTCGATTTCATCACGCCACCTTCCAAGAAATGGCCGGACGATTGTAAGATCGACATCTCCGATGCGGCGATTTGAAATTTCGCGGATTGCTGAAAGGCCGCTTGCTCCCGCACCGCGAAATAAGTTAATCAAAAAAGTTTCGATCAAATCGTCGGCGTGATGGGCGAGAAAAATGGTTTGTGTGCGTCTTTGTCTCGCAACCTGTGCGAAAAACTTGTAGCGCGCCTCGCGTGCCGCGACTTCGATCGACATTTTGTGTTTTGCCGCGAGCGCACACACGTTTGTTGATCCCATTTCAAGATCGACATCGCACTTGGCGGCGAGCTTTTTGACGAAGCGCGCATCGGCATCGCTCGAGCGACCGCGGAGCTGGTGATTCAAATGGCAGACAATTAATTGTTCGTAACCGCGCTCGACGAGCGAATGCAGCAACGCGACTGAATCGCGCCCCCCCGAGACACCGACAAGATATCGCGCGTCAGGCAGGAAGCTGCGCAGAAAACTAGTTTGAATCCAATTCATGGCGCCTTCGCATCCAATGTTCGAAGGCCCAATGATAACGCTCAGTTAGCTTAGACAAAAGCTGGGCTCGGCGGCGTCTTCAGAAGAAAGGAAATTATGAAAAAGAGATCGACCTACAGACTTCTGGTTCAGTCAGAGGAAAAAAGCCGCAACATTCTGGAAACAGGGTTGTATGCGCTCTTCGCCATCAGCGCAGTGGTTTCGATTTGGCAATTTGCGGAGCAAGCAAGCTCGTTGCCGTTGCATCGAAGTGGAACTGCAATCGAGCAACGGGCCGACATCCGAATTACCTCGTAAAAACAAGGGCCATTTGACAATGAATGAACGTTCATTCATTGTCTTGGCTCAATGTCTTTACCCCAATCCGATAGCGGTCTCGATCGAAGAACTCAGATCCTTGATGCAGCGGTAGTTTGCTTTGCCAAACGCGGCTTTCACCAGGCGAGCATGCACGATATCAGTGCCGAGGCCGGGATCAGTGTCGGCCTGATCTATCGTTATTTTCAAAACAAGGAGGCCGTGATTTCTGCAATGGCCGATCGGCATAAACAGGAAATTCAGGAAATCCTGGAACGTGCGCGTCAAGCGCCGGGATTACTGGAATCGCTGGAGATCCTGTTCACGGCCCACTGCGGCGAAAAGGAACCGCAAGTGGTTTCGGCCTTCGTGGTCGATCTTTTCGCCGAAGCGAGTCGCAACCCGCATGTCGCAGAATTAGTGCGCGACGTTTGTGAAACCTCGATGAGTGGCGTGACCGATTTGATCGCGCGGTCACCAGAAGCCAAGGCCACGAATTTAACTCCTCGCGAAATGGCCGAGCTGATTTTTGCCGTGAACGACGGCATGCTGATGCGAAACGTTCTCAAGATCGGTTCGACCTCTCAAGAACGACGCGAGCAACAATTGAAAGTCGCGCGCAATTTGTGGCGGCTATTATTTAAGAAGCAGACGGAACCAGCTTATGCATGACGTGGCCAAAACTGTTTCAAAGGAGGGCAAAGTGAGACCGAGGCGCGGAATCATGTGGAAGGCGATCGCGGGTCTTATCGTTCTCGTGGTACTTCTGCTCGGCATCAAGGTGATGCAAATCGTGAAGATGGCGAGCAGTCCGAGGGTGATGCCGGCGACCACCGTGACAAGCGCGGTTGTGAAAGAAGAAGATTGGGCGCCGCGTTTGTCCGCGATTGGAAGCGTGAGCGCAGTTCAAGGCGCGATGCTTTCGACCGACCTCGCTGGCACCGTGGCCGAAGTGAAATTTGAAAATGGAGCAGTCGCGAAAAAGGGAGACGTCTTAGTCAGGCTCGATGCTTCATCGGAGGAAGGGCAATTACGAACCGCGGAAGCGGATTTGGAACTGGCCCGCAACGATTTGGCGCGCACGCGCGATCTGGCTGCGCGCAGAGTGATTTCGAAGGCAGAGCTCGACGCCGCCGAATCCAAGTTCAAACAAAAAGAAGGCGCGGTCGGAAACATGCGGGCGATGGTTGGGAAGAAAGAAGTTCGCGCACCGTTCGATGGTCAGCTCGGGATTCGACAGGTAAACATCGGGCAAATGATCAACGCGGGTCAGCAGGTTGTCGCGCTGACCGCGCTCGATCCGGTGTATGTCGATTTTGCATTGCCGCAACAGGAGCTCTCAAAACTTGCAGCCGGCTTTGAAGTTGGGGTGCACACCGACGCGGTACCAGGCCGAGAATTTAAAGGGAAACTGACCGCCATTAACTCGATGGTCGATACCGTCACTCGGAATGTGACCCTGCAAGCAACGCTCGAAAATCCTGATCACACACTCCGGCCTGGAATGTTTGCCAAGATCGACGTGCTACTGCCGGAAAAGCAAAAGGCGCTCGTCGTTCCAGGCTCGGCGATTTCATATGCGCCCTTTGGCGATTCGGTTTTTGTGATCGAGAAAAAGAAAGACCCGAAGACTGGAAAAGAATCGCAGGTAATTCGGCAACAATTTGTGCGCATCGGCGAAGCGCGCGGCGATTTCGTATCGATTACCGACGGACTGAAACCGAATGAGACGATCGTGAGCACAGGAGTTTTCAAACTGCGCAACGGAATGCCGGTAACAATCAACAACGATCTCGCGCCGAAGCCACAGGTGAATCCGACTCCAGTCGATTCCTGACACAAAGGTCGACATGAAATCTTTCACTGATCTTTTCATCAAGCGGCCGGTGCTGGCGATGGTGGTCAGCTTCGTCATTCTCATCGCCGGTTTGCAGGCGATGAAGACGATCAATGTTCGCCAATATCCGCGCAGCGATATCGCGGCGATCACGGTGACAACCGTTTACGTCGGAGCGGACGCGGAATTGGTGCGCGGTTTCATTACGACACCACTCGAGCGAGCGATCGCGGCCGCGGATGGGATCGATTACATCCAATCACAAAGTCAACAGAGCGTTTCGA
>QHPY01000012.1 GCA_003219215.1 Verrucomicrobiota bacterium
CGATGGCGAAGTCTTTGGGAGGCGGATTTCCGATGGGCGCATTTTGGGTGCGGGAGAAATTCGCCAACATTCTTTCGCCCGGCACACATGCGAGTACGTTTGGCGGCACACCGCTGGCCTGCGCGGTTGCTTTAAAGATTTTCGAAGTAATTGAGCGCGAGAATCTGGCCGAAAACGCTCGCGAGATCGGGGATTTCCTTTTGCGCGAATTACAAGGACTTCGGGAACGATTTCCGAAACTGGTGAAGGTCGCGCGCGGGCTTGGTTTAATGATCGGGATTGAATTTCAGCCGCAGTTCAAGGCCGCTGATGTTGTGAAGGAACTGCACGAGCGAAATGTCCTCACCGTGCCGGCGGGTAATTCGGTGATTCGATTATTGCCGGCTCTGAATTTGCGAAAGAGCGAAGCGGAGGAAGGTTTGCGCGCGATCGAGGAAGTCATTCTCGATCTTGCGAAAAACTCCTAGCCACAGATGAACACAAATGTTCACAGATTCAGATCGAGTTTGTTTATGCTGCCATCTGTGTTTCATCCGTGTGAATCTGTAGCGAGAAAATGAAACATTTGCTTAGCATCGAGCAGCTTTCGCGGGGGGAGATCGAGCGGATTTTGCGCCAGACAGCTGAGCTCAAAACAAATCGCGGCAAAATTTCGGCGCAGCCACTGGCCGGACAAACCTGGGCCCTGATTTTCTCCAAACCTTCTACCCGAACGCGTGTTTCTTTTGATGTCGGAATTCGCGAGCTCGGCGGCGAGACGATTTACTTAAACGCGGCGGACGCGCAGCTTGGTCGGGGCGAATTGATCAAGGACACCGCTCGCGTGCTGGCGCGAATGATTCACGGCGCAGTCATTCGGACCTACGCCCAGAGCGACATCGAGGAGTTCGCCGAGTTTTCAGGTGTGCCGACGATCAACGCGCTGACCGACGACGAGCACCCGTGCCAAATCCTGGGCGACATCTTCACGATCATCGAAAAACGCGGTAAGATCGACAAAACGGTGCTCGCGTATGTTGGCGACGGCATTTCAAATACCGCGCGGTCGTGGCTTTTCGCGGCGGGGAAACTCGATTTTGAATTGCGGATCGCGTCGCACAAAAAATATCAGCCGAAAAAGAAATTGCTCGAACGGGCGGGCGGCCGGGTGACGTGCACGGACGATGTCGCCGCTGCAGCGCGCGATGCCGACGTGCTTTACACCGACATCTGGGTGTCGATGGGGAAAGAAGCGGAGGAAGCACGTCGCGAAGCCGAGCTCGGACCGTATTGGATCAACGATTCAGTTGTGAAGTTGGCCAAGCCGGACGCGCTGGTGATGCACTGCTTACCGGCGCACCGCGGACAGGAAATCGATGAGAAGACTTTTGAAAACCATGCTCAAACGATTTTTGATCAAGCGGAGAATCGATTGCATGTGCAGAAAGCCATTCTGGTTCAGCTAGCAAAGTGACGCGGTTGATCCCGGATTGCGGTGCGGCATTCGCTTGCACGTCGTACAGACACTGTAGATGACCGGTTCATCGCTGGCAGCTCTGCCCGCTTTGATGACCCGCCCGCATAAAGCGCACACGGTCCCGCCGCCCTCCTTTTTCGCGGCGTTCCGCTTTGCCGGCCGATCTCCCCTCTTTCGCTGGCGTGGCATCGAGACGGAATCGTCCATCGACGACCGAATGGATGGAAAAATTCTAGGACTTTTTGAGCACTTCGGATAAACCGTTCGCGGCCAAAATTTTCGGCGGCAGGAAAACTTTCTAAGTGGCTAAGATTTTAGGCACGCGAAGGATTTGGTGCTCGGGGCGGGACTTGAACCCGCATGCCTTTCGGCATACGCCCCTCAAACGTACGTGTCTGCCATTCCACCACCCGAGCGCGTCCGGCAAATTTAATCAGGAACGCAGGAAAGCAAGAAACCGAGGCAAAGGAAAGCAGCCTGAATTTCCCTAGATTTCTGGTTTCCAGATTTAATCTGCGCAAATCTGCGTAATCTGTGGATGAATGCCTGGCGAAGACTGGATCAAACTCGATCTTCACATCCACACCCTCGACGATCCAAAGGACGTAATCGATTATTCGGCGCATCAACTTCTCAAGCGCGCGAAAGAGCTCGGCTTCGGAGTGCTCGCGATCACGTTGCATGACGCGGTGTTCGATCGCGCGGAAGTTTTCGCTGACGCTGCGGCATTGGGAATTTTGCTGATCCCGGCGGCGGAAGTGCGTTTGCAAGGCGCGGATGCGATTTTGCTGAACGTGACCGCAGCCGAGGTTGCGGGATTAAGAAATTTTGACGACCTCCGTCAGCTTCGTGCCCGCCGTGGATTGTCGATCTTCACCATCGCGCCGCATCCGTTTTACGTGCTTGGTGGTTCGATCGGCGAACGTCTTCTCGACGAGATCGATTGTTTTGACGCGATCGAGCTCTGTCACTTTCACAAAGGATTGCTCAACCCAAATCGGCGCGCGGCGAAAGTGGCCGCCCAATTTGGCAAACCGTTGATCGCCACTTCCGACGCGCACCAATTGCATGCTTTCGGGCGTCATTACACGAGCATTCTGCGCCCGAGTGGATTGACGGTCGAGAACGTTTTTGCCGCTTTGCGAGGGGGTCCACTCCGCCTAACGAGCCCGCCGGCGTCGATTGTTGATCTTGCCAGCGCGATTTACTGGATCTTCCTCGCACATCCGTTCAAGCTCCGACAAACGCAACGCCGGGGCGGAACGCCTGCGACACATTCTCACACGTCCAGCCTTGAATCCAAATCACAAACGTGACAGACGTTAAGCGATGAGAATTCTGCTGGTCGTTTTCCTAGCATTCGCGTTCGTCGTTGGTGGCTGCCAAACGCCTGAGAAAAAAAAGGAAAAACTCAAGCAGGCCGAACTCAAGAAAAAAGCCAAAGCAGATCTCCGCGAGGAGAGCAGCGATGTCGATTTTCAGGCGTTCCTTGGCCGCCTTCGCAAAGCCGTGGCGAAACGTGATGTGGAGACGCTCAAATCGATGATGACGGATGATTTCGGTTACAAACTCGAGCCGCCCATGTCCGGTCCCGGTGTTTTTCAATATTGGGAGCAGGAAAACCTCTGGCCCGAGTTGGACGGCATTGTGTCGGAGCGATTTGTCAAGAAAGGCGCTTTCATGGTCTCGCCGCCGCAATTTGCCGATCCGTCGCTCAATTACGACGGCTACCGGATCGGGATCGCACGGGTCAGGGGAAGTTGGAAGTTTGCCTACTTCGTTAACGGCTGACGCGAAACCTAGCTTTTTTGGTTTTGCCGCATCGACCGCCGTTTGTGTTCGTGCGAAATTTATTGCGGCAAACAGGCCGCGGCGGGTTCAAGTGGTGTTGAACACGCTCCCGACAGCGCGTTGAACAAACATCACTGAGTAGTCGCGGGTGCTGGCGGTCGCGCTTGCTCCAAGTCGTAGATCGCGCCCCAAGTTCCTGAAGCGGCGAGTGTTGCGGTCTTCTCCCACGGGCGCGTGCTCGATGCGTAATTCGTTTTCTCTTCGCCTCCCCAAAAAATGTAGCGCACGTGAAGAGTTCGGGAGAGGTCGCGCCAGTTCGGGGCGCCTTGCATCAGTTTGGTGAGCAGTTCGTTCGTTTTTCCGTATTCGTCGAATCCCTGCGTCCAAAGATGACCTGGATATCCCATCACCACTTTTCGACCGTCGAGGAGCAGTGGGTGATTATAGGTCGGCCAGGCCGCGAAACGCGCCTCGAGCGGCATTTTGCGAACGGCGAAGCCGACCGCATCCACTTCCCCGCGATTGGCGAAACCGAAACCGTCTTTACCCGCGGCCAGACCGCCAAACAAACTCACGAACCCGGAAGCAAAAAGCGCAAAGCAAACCACCGCCCGAATCGGCAGCTCCCATTGTGCAATTAATTGCCTCCACAAAAACGGGAGCACAATGAAGTAAGCCCAAATTCCTATTTTTAAATTGTCCCAAATCCACGGCGCGGTCTTGATCGAGAAAAAGAAAATGAAGATAGCGGTCGCGGCGAAAATGAACGCAACTTCTTCCGGCAACTTTTCTTTCCCACCAAATCCGCCTTTTACAGTACGGGCTGCACACCACGCAAGCAGGATCAACGCGAGGAAAATTACAACCGCCCACCTCCAGCTGAATGCATGTCTCCCGATGCGCCAGCAGGCCAACACAAATGCGCCTAACCCGATTGCAATCGCCGCTGACAATCCGAATCGCTTCGCTTCGCGCGATTGATACAACTGCCACGCGATAAGCCCGATCAGAGTGAGAGCCAACGGAACGAGGATTCCAAAATTGAAGAACCAGAATCGAAAGAACGGCATTTTGAACTCGCCCTCGTTCTGGGCCCATCCCGGATGAAATTCGAGAACGGAACCCGCCTGAAAATGATCGCTGATGAGCCAGACAAAAAACGTGGCTGGAATTAAAGCGCTTAGAACAAGTGTGAGGACATGTCCTCGGATTTGGGGATCGCCCGCGACGAAGAGACAAACTAGGACAATGCTGAGCGCCATGAAGGTGTGGAGATGAAAGAGCGGCATTGATGCATAAAGCGAAAGCTCAACCCAAAACGGAAGCGGGCCGCTGCGATGTCGATCTTCTTTACTCCGAAAATATTTTTCGCGCCAGTGCCAGAGCAAAACTAAACCGGCCGGAAGCGCGTAGAGCAACCCACGCTGGGTCACGAACATGGTCAGCGGAATACTTTTCCACGCGATGTTGTTGACGTCCTGATAATCGACGAATTTAAAATTGCGCAGAAACTGAAAACCGGCGAGGCCGCCATTGAAAAGAAAACCCGCGATCGCAAAACCGCCGCCCCAGCGATAGAACGCGTAGAACGTAGCTACGGACGCGAGCAGACCGACCCAGACCAGGCCCCGAATCAGATCGACATTTGCCTTCAGCAGCAGCGCGTTGAAGAAATCGATCCCAGCCGGGTAACGAAGATGATTGCTGACCACGTAGATCGGATTGGATGGCCAAAGCCGGACGCCGTTGGCGAAAAAGTTGATGTGAGTGACGTGAAGACCGAGATCGCCCAGGTTCACCGGCGATTGAATTTTTAGTTCGGTTCCGTCGACAAAAAGCAGCCAGCAAAATGAACGGACGGCAAAAATGGCGAAGAAGCCGGCCAAAATCCAGATCGGGAGATTGCGATATTTTGATGCTTTCGATGTGTCGCGATCTAAAGCATCGGCCTCCGACTTTGGATCGCTTGTTCCAAGATATGCGAAAAGAGCGAACGCTGCGGCTAAGATAAGAGCGGCAAATGCGACCGGCGTGCTCAACCCGCCGGTAAGCATCCCGATTAACAGTCCACTAATCGTGGCGAAGTTTACGAAAGTTAAGCCGCCAGAGAGCCATTTCATTTCGCTGGACTTGGACTCGGCGTCGGGGCTGGAACCGCTTCGGTGAAATCCGGCCATTGTCCCGGAAAGAAACTCTTGAATATCCGCGCGCTGAAATACGCCTTGGACGGATCCTGATAAGGCCGAATCGTTACCGGGAAGGTGTAGTAAGAATCGTGAAGTTTTGCTTCGACCGCGGTGATCTTGTCCTGCTGCACGAGGAGAAAATCGCCATCCACTTTGTCCGGCATGTTGTTCTTCTCGTAATAGCCGACGCGGCCGAAATCGTCGAGCATCCATGGCAACGGATAAGGGCTCGCGCGAATAATGTGACCAACCAGCTGATAAGCGCGCGGATCGGAGTGGGCCAGTTGGAGCACCGGATCGGTGAATTTGTAAATGTCGTTATAAGTCTGGACATAGACGTACGGCTCGGTGTCGGTGGTGCAGCGGAAATAATTCAGCCAGATGCAGTGCCCGAGCGACCAGCAAATCAGAATGCTCGCGAGAAGTTTTATCATCTCCGGACTTCTCAACGTCACCAACAGCAACGCAGTCCCGAGAATCAGCGCATACGGCCACATATGATCGTACGTCGCCGACCATTTGTTTGTTTGCGCATAATAAACTGTGTAGGCGAGCAAACCGAAAAGCAGGAGCGCGCACCATCGGTAGGTAACGGCAGCAAATCGCAGAGGCGCGGTTGGAACAAGCGCGCCAAAAATAAACAGGAACGGCCAGATGAAACTGATGATGCACCACGGCGTTTTGTATTTGACGATGCTGTAAGCGATCAGCGTCCCGACGCTGTAAATGGCGAGATAGCGCAGACTCATCGCCTTGAACCGCAATGCGAAAATGCACAGAAGCAGACCGGCTAAAACGGGCAGCTCATAATGACTGATGAGCGCGAGCCAATAATACCATGGCTTCTCGTGCCCGTGGCCTTCGCTCCCGGTTCGGAACCACGGCAAATACGCCTGGTAAAGACCTTTGATTCCGTTCCAGTGAAAGAATGTCCCCGAATAAAAGAACACGATCAGCGCGATGCCGGTCCCGATCACGACCGCAAGATCGACATAGTTCCAGGTTTGCGTTGCCGGACGAGGGTCGTCGAGCTTGCTGAAATAATTTGATACGTAACAAACACCGGCCGCGATCGCGGCGCAGCCGATGTGAAGAATGTAGGTCTCCTTCGACAGAATCATTCCGGTCACGCCCATGCCGGCGCACCAAAGATAATTTGCGGTCCCGGATTTCCAGAGTCCGAACAGCCCGTAAAAAAACAGCATCGTGAAAAGCACAAGCCAGACTTCGTGAATGGAGTAGCGCCCGTAAAAAACAAAACCGGGCGAGAGCGCCATCGCCAAGGCAGCGAGTCGGCTGACGGTTTGGCCGACGAACGGTTCGAATTTTAAAGTTAGCCAGACGCAACTGATGCTGACGAGCACGACCGGCAATCGCAGCGCCCAAAGATTGCGGCCGAACAATGTCTGCGAAAGCAAGAGCACGTAAAAATGAAGCGGGCCATGATAATTGGTCGGATCGTATTTGTAGAAGCTGGTCTTGACCATTTGATCGACAAACCAGCCGTTGATGCCCTCGTCGAAATGCGGCGGCTTCATTCCGAGCAAAAAGAATCGAAGAAACGCGGCCAGACCGATGATGAGCCACGGCATCCATTCGCTTGCGGCGAGGGCGTTTTTCCAGCGTTCCATATAGTCGCCGAGAAGCGGAAAATCCGCTAGCGCACCAGCTTCGGCGCTGCTAGCTCTTGCTGTGCGAATTCTCGTGACCGGCGGCTGCGGCTTCATCGGGAGCAATTTTATTCGCTATATTTTGCAACATTACAAGCCGACCTCGGTCACAAATGTGGACGCGCTCACTTATGCCGGCAACCTCGCCAATCTCAACGGCGTGGTCGAGGAACATGGCGAGCGCTATGAGTTTTTCAAAGCCGACATCGCCAATGCCGATGCGATGGACGCGCTCACCCTCGAGCATCAGTTTTTTGCCATCGTCAATTTCGCGGCCGAATCGCACGTCGACCGCAGCATCAACTCACCTGAGAATTTCATTCACACCAACGTCATCGGCACGAGCGTCCTCCTCAATTCCGCGCGCAAACACGGCATCCAGCGTTTCGTCCAAATTTCGACCGATGAGGTTTACGGTTCGTTAGGCAAGACCGGGAACTTCACCGAAAAATCTCCGCTCGATCCGAGCTCGCCGTATTCTTCCAGCAAAGCCGGCGCTGATCTTCTCGCGCTCGCGCATCATAAAACTTACGGCCAGGAAGTCATTATAACGCGCTGTTCGAACAATTACGGGCCGTATCAATTCCCGGAAAAATTAATTCCGCTCATGATCATCAAAGCGTTGCGCGATGAGCCGCTGCCGGTTTACGGCGACGGTATGAACGTCCGCGACTGGATCCACGTTCAGGACCATTGCGCCGGCGTTGTGGCCGCGCTGTTCGAGGGAAAACCGGGCGCCGTTTACAATTTCGGCGGCAGCAACGAAATGGCGAACCTCGACTTGGTGAAAATGATTTTGAAGCAGTTAAGCAAACCGGAAAGTTTGATTTCGTTCGTGAAAGATCGCCTCGGGCACGATCGGCGTTACGCCATCGATTCGTCATTTGCGCAGCGGGAATTGAAATGGAAACCGCGCCAGGATTTTAAGGAAGGACTCGAGAGCACGATTCAGTGGTACATCGACAATCAGGCGTGGTGGCAACCATTGCTCGAGCGCGCCGGACGTTACTGAGCGATGCAAATTCTAATCTTGGGCGCTGGCGGCCGCCTCGGCGGTGCGCTCACGCGCGAGTATCGAGAAAAATTCGACGTCGTCGGATTGAATCACCCGCAGGTTGACCTCGCGAGGCCGGAGCAAGTCCGAGATAAACTTTCGCCAGTTGCGTTCGACCTACTGATCAACTGCGCCGCGATGACAAATGTCGATCTTTGCGAATCGCAGCGAGAGCAAGCTTTTGCGATCAATGCGGAAGCGCCAAGGCTTCTCGTGCAAATTTGCAGCGAGAAGAAGGCAAAGTTAATTCACTTCAGCACCGATTACGTTTTCGACGGCGAGAAAGGCCAACCGTACGTCGAAACCGATCGCGCCAAGCCGATAAGCGTTTATGGCGAGTCGAAACGGGCAGGGGAAGAAAATGTTTTGGCGATGCAAGATCGACATCTCGTCGTCCGCGTTTCGTGGGTTTTCGGTCCTGACCGGCCGAGCTTCCTTGACGCGATAATCAAGCGTGCGCGAGAAAAAGAAGAGATCGACGCCGTCGCCGACAAGTTTTCGACGCCGACCTACACCCGCGACATCGCCGTGATGCTTTCTCGCTTCTTCGATGTCGATGTTGCCGGCGGCATCTTACATTTTGCCAACAGTGGCCAATGCAGTTGGCAGGAATATGCCCAGCACGCGCTCGATTGCTGCCACGCTTCAGGCGTTCGGCTTAAAGCAAAAACCGTCGACGCATTGAAACTAGCCGACATGAAAAATTGGATCGCGCGGCGGCCGGTTTACTCGGTCCTCTCCACGGCGAAGTACGCCAAGCTCGCC
This sequence comes from Verrucomicrobiota bacterium, assembly GCA_003219215.1. Classification (GTDB taxonomy): domain Bacteria; phylum Verrucomicrobiota; class Verrucomicrobiia; order Chthoniobacterales; family UBA10450; genus AV40. Next base: position 8,923 of record QHPY01000012.1, read on the forward strand.
GGTGTTACACCTCGCCCTTGGCGAGACGCCGTGGCTGATTATATTGAGCGCTCGTATTCGAAGAGATGAAAACCCGCATATTGACTTTCACATTGTCGATCTTTCTCTGCGTGGCCGCGCGCGCGGAATTAAAATGGGAACAGAGCACCATCGATCTGCACCCGTCGGTCAGCGACAAGACAGCAGTCGCGCATTTCAAATATCAAAACACCGGCACGACTCCCGTGCATTTTAAATCGGTGAAGGCGTCGTGCGGTTGCACGACAACGCAAACCCAAAAGGAAATGGTGAATCCCGGTGAAAAGGGCGAAATCGTTGCGACGTTTACTATTGGCGATCGCACCGGCCAACAAATAAAGACTGTCACGGTGCAGACGGACGATCCGAATCCCGCGCAAGCCACAAGCATTCTCACTCTCAAGGCGACAATCCCGCAGTCGCTTGATATCAAACCGGCATTTGTTTACTGGCAGAGTGGCGAAGAGCTGAAGCCGAAGAAAATCTCGATCAAAGCGACGAAAGATTTTCCGGCGAAAAACATTACCGTGAAATCGAACAGCCAGAATTTTGAATCGAAAGTGGAACCCGGCAGCGCGTCAGGGGAATGGACGATTGAAGTCACGCCCAAAGACACAAGTCATCCATTCGGGACGGCGTTGTTGGTTCAAACTGATTACCCGAAAGAAGCGCCGAAATCGTTTTACGTGAATTTGCAGGTCACGAATCCGCCTGGAGCCCCGCCGGCGCTAAAGCCAAATGCTCCCAACGCGCCAGCAGTTAAAGCTGCCACTCCCCCGGCAATTCCGAAGGCGTCGCCGTCCGCCGGCGTGGAACGCTGATAGGTGAAATTGCGCGCAGTTCGAGAAGGGCTGCTCCTCGTCGTGCTCGCTTGTTTGCCAGCGATCGGCGAAGGAATTTATTTTCGCGACAAAATTTCCTGGCAATCATCGATTCCCGCCTCGGAATTAGTCACTGTCGATCGAGCACGTGCGTGGGGCGATGGCGCGATCTGGGTCGACGCGCGCCCGGACGAGGAATTTGCGCGCGATCATGTTCCCGGCGCGTTTTCATTGAATGAAGACCACTGGAATGAACTGCTGCCGCAATTTCTGCCAAACTGGTCGCCCGAGAAGAAGGTCGTCGTCTATTGCAGCGCCGAAAGCTGCAACGCAAGAGCCGATGAACGAAACCTTCCCGCCCGACCCCCACCTCAATCCTCTCAACGCTCCACCCTGGCCGCGACCCCATGGGAGGAAGACGCGAAGCGGCAGGTGAGGGTTATATGAAATTCTTCTGGCGTATTGTCGACCTCATCGTCGGTGGCATTTTTGTTTACGCCGGCGTAGTTAAGGTCCTCGACCCGGTTCAGTTCGCGAATGACATCGACAATTACAAAACCTTGCCGTGGTTCGCTAGTGTGCGGCTCGCAGTTTATCTGCCGTGGCTGGAAATCTTTTGCGGCCTCGCGCTCATCTTCCGATTTCTTTACCGCGGTGGTTTGTCGATCTTAACCGTGTTAATCGCAGTTTTCATCGGCGTGACAATCGCCGCGAAAATGCGCGGCCTCGATATCACCTGCGGTTGTTTCGGGCACGCCAGCAAAAATTGGAACTTCAGCACGCATCTGGTTCTTGATCTGTTGATTCTTCTAGCGGCGGTCGTGTTATTTTCGCGTGTCCGCCGAACTGAAACATCCTAGCGTCGCCGGCTTCATGCGAAGAGCGATTTCTTGTCAGGTGTTGCTAGTCGGGCTTCTGTTCGCCGCTGTCGGCCAGCCAGCATCAGCTGGCGATCGTAAAGAGTGGGTCAAGCTGACCGATTGCCATTATGTGGAAGGCAAGGACAACGATGGCGACAGTTTCCGAGTTCGCAGCGGCGACAAAGAATTTACCGCGCGCCTTTACTACGTCGACGCGCCCGAGACCAATCTCCGGCAGGGCGACCGCACGCGCGATCAAAGCCTGCATTTCGGCATTACGTTGGATGAAACGATGAACGCTGGTGAAAAAGCCAAAAAGCGCGTGCAAGAACTTTTGCAGAAGCCGTTCGTAATCTGGACGCGTTGGGCGACGGCAGGAGGACGCGGCCGCGAGAGCCGATATTATGTGATCGTTGAAGTCGACGGGAAAAGTCTCGGTGAGATTTTGGTAAATGAAGGATTGGCGCGGGTGA
>QHPY01000013.1 GCA_003219215.1 Verrucomicrobiota bacterium
CGTAATCGGCGACATCAAAGGCAGCGAGCATCCGGAACAAGTGGTGATTGTTTCGGGACATCTTGATTCATGGGACTTGGGAACTGGCGCGATCGACGATGGCGCCGGCGTCGCCGTTTCAATGGAAGCGGCGAATCTGATTCAGAAATTGCATTTGAAACCGAAACGCACAATTCGCGTGATCGCGTGGATGAACGAAGAGAACGGTCTCGGCGGTTCCAAGCAGTACGCCAAGGATCACGAGAAAGATTGGGCAAACCATTTCGCGGTGATGGAAACCGATGGCGGCGCCGATCATCCGGTCGGGCTCCACATCAAGGCAAAACCGGAAGTGAAGGCGATGCTGAAACCAATTGGCGCGGTTTTGCAGGAATCCGGCGCGGGGATGCTCAGTCTCGCGGAACACGCTGGAGCCGACATTGAACCGATGGAGAAAGCGGGCGTGCCGGCGTTCGCACCGATCCAGGACAGCCGGTTTTATTTTAATTATCATCACACCCCAGCCGATACGCTCGATAAAATTGTCCCGAAAGAGTTGGCTGAAAATTCGGCCGTAGTCGCGGTGTTCGCGTACGCAATGGCGAACTCGGAGCAGCCGTTGCCGCGTTAAGATCGACATCGTCAGTTTCAGATTCGTTTGCTAAACGTCGGGCGTGAATCTGGAAACGATCAGCGCGATTGCGCAATTGGTTGCCGCGATCGGCGTGATTGCATCGCTTTTTTATTTGGCGGCGCAGATTCGGCAAAACACCCGATCCCAGCGTTCGGTAGTGGTTGATTCGCTGACCCATTCGTTGATTGCTCTCCTTGGGCCGCAAGCAACTGATCCTGCCCTAACGCGCGCATTTGCCGCAGCTGTCGAAGATTGGCGTGGAGCCACCGAAGAAGATCGCTGGCGAGCCGTCGCCGTTCTCTTTACGATATTCAAGCTTTTCGAGAATGCGTGGTTCCAGCAGCGTCAGGGGACGCTCGAGCGCGAACAATGGCAAGGTTGGGATCTTTACATTCGTGCCTACTACCATCGACCAGGCGTGAAAACTTGGTGGTCGCTGCGCCGTGGAATGTTTGCGGCCGGCTTTCGCGATTATCTTGAAGCGACGGAGCCGATTGCCGAAGCCGTTCCCCTGACTGAACTGATTCGGGGCAAACCGTAACCGCATGGAAGGAATTTTTCCTGATCGCGTCGAAGCCGGACGATTGCTCGGCGTGAAGCTTTCGAAATATGCCGGACGCGACGACGTGATCGTGCTCGGCCTTCCGCGCGGCGGCGTTCCAGTCGCGTACGAAGTGGCGCGCGCATTGCGCGTTCCGCTCGACGTTTTCATTGTCCGCAAACTCGGTGTGCCAGGATTTGAAGAACTCGCTGTCGGCGCGATCGCTTCTGGCGGCGTGCGCGTTTTGAATGAAGACGTCGCGCGCGCACTGCCGAACGCGGTCGACATCATCGAAGCAGTGACGGCGAAGGAAACAGCTGAACTACAACGGCGCGAGCAAAGTTATCGCGATGGAAGGCCGGCGCCGGAGCTGGCCGGCAAGACGATCATTCTGGTTGATGACGGCCTGGCAACCGGCGCCACCATGCGCGCCGCGGTCAAAGCATTGCGACAACGTGGCGCCGCAAGAATTGTTGTCGCTGTGCCGGTTGGTCCGCCCGACACCTGCCGAGAGTTCGAGGACGAAGCCGATGAAGTTATCTGCGCGAGCGCGCCGGAATTTTTTCAGGCGGTCGGCCAGTACTACGAAGACTTCTCACAAACCAGCGATGAGGAAGTGCGCGAACTGCTCGCGCGCGCCGCTGAAAGCGAAGATCGACCCGCCTCCGCTTAGCTACGGCGTGGCAGGCAACCGCCAAAGTGGCCTGCTCTCGCGAAGTAATTAGGAGGCGCTCATGACCGATGCCGAATTCGTTCGCGAACTGGCGCAGCCGCTCAGCGGTGTCGCCCAGGACTACGACCCGCTGCTGGAGCTGATCGGCGATGCGCGAATTGTCTTGCTCGGTGAAGCGTCGCATGGAACGCACGAATTCTATTTTGGGCGCGCCCAAATCACCAGGCGCCTGATCGAGGAGAAAAATTTTACCGTCCTGGCAATCGAAGCGGACTGGCCTGACGCATCGCGTGTTCATCGCTATGTGCGAGGCGCGAGCGCGGACGCGAATGCAAACGAAGCACTCTCGGGGTTTCGTCGTTTCCCGACCTGGATGTGGCGCAACACGGTGGTGGTCGAATTCGTCGAATGGATGCGGGAGTTCAATCAACATCTCGATCCAAAACGCGCGCCGGCGGGGTTTTACGGAATGGATCTTTACGGCTTGCACGCCTCGATCGATGCGGTGCTGACCTACTTGCAAAAAGTCGATCCCGACGCGGCCGCGCGAGCCCGTTTGCGCTATTCATGTTTCGACCATTTCAGCCGCGAACCGCAGGAGTACGGTTATGCTGCGACGGTCGGCGCAATTGAATCTTGCGAAAGGGCGGTGGTTGCGCAGCTGACTGATCTGCAACGCAACGCCGCTCGATTTCTTAGTCGCGACGGTGCGGTTGCCGCAGAAGAATTATTTTTTGCCGAACAAAACGCACGTTTAGTGAAGGACGCGGAAGAATATTACCGCTCGATGTTTCGCGGTCGCGCGTCGTCCTGGAACCTACGAGATCGCCACATGGTCGAAACAATCGAGGCATTAGTGGCGCATTTGAACGGGAGTCGACAGCCGAAAGCGATCGTTTGGGCGCACAATTCGCATCTCGGAGACGCGCGCGCGACCGAGATGAGCCAGCATGGTGAGCTCAACGTCGGTCAGCTGATTCGGGAACATTTTGGGGACGAAGCCGTACTGGTCGGTTTCACGACGCATCATGGCAGCGTGACGGCGGCGTCCGATTGGGGCGCGATTGCCGAGCGCAAAAATGTCCGACCCGCTCTGCGCGGCAGTTATGAAGAATTGTTTCACGAAACGGGCTTGGACCGATTCTGGATTGATCTCCGTGACGTCGGCGAGAAGGTCGTGAGCGCGCTGTATGGGCCGCGATTGGAGCGCGCCATCGGCGTCATTTACCGGCCGGAATCAGAGCGCCTCAGTCATTACTTTCACGCTCGACTCCCGAAACAATTCGACGCCGTCATTCACTTCGACGAAACGCGCGCCGTCGAACCGCTGGAGCGAACGAGCGTTTGGGACAAGGGCGAACTGCCCGAAACGTATCCTTTCAAAGTGTAACCATGAACGAAGTGCGGATTCCTGCCGGCCGCGCGATGCTCGACGGCAATCTGACACTTGTAGATCAAAAGAAGGCGCTGGTTCTTTTCGCACATGGCAGTGGAAGCAGCAGGCACAGTCCGCGGAATCAATTTGTCGCGCGTACGCTCAACGAAGCTGGACTCGCCACCTTGCTGTTCGATTTGCTTACGCCGGAAGAAGAATCGGTGGATCTTTACACACGCGAGCACCGCTTCAACATCGGTTTATTAGCGGAGCGACTGGTTCACGCGACAAAATGGGCGAAGCAGCAGAAGCAAACCGCCGATTTGCGGGTTGGTTATTTCGGATCAAGCACTGGTGGAGGCGCGGCGTTGGTCGCAGCCGCCGAATTGCCGAATGAAATCGGCGCCGTCGTTTCTCGTGGCGGTCGACCGGACTTAGCGGGCGAAGCGTTGCCGAAAGTGAAAGCGCCGACGCTGCTGATCGTTGGCGGTGAAGATCATGTCGTGATCGAGCTAAACGAACAGGCACGCGCGCAAATGAAGTGCGAGTGCAAAATCGAGATCGTGCCGGGCGCGACGCATTTGTTCGAAGAGCCGGGCGCACTCGAACACGTCGCCAAACTCGCGAGCGATTGGTTTCTGTTACACGCGGCCGGAACCGTCGGGCCGCATTGATTTATTTTTCTTTGTAGGTCACGACCCGTCCCCACAGACTTTTTGTCCCCCAGATTCCGGCGCGTAAACATTCGAGCTGCACAATCTGACTGTGATCAACAAAGAGATTCACTTCGGCGCCGTAATTTTTGATGTACCACGCGAACACATCCGGGTCGGCCGCTTCGAACATCAGCTTCTCCATCCCGATTTCGTCGATGAATCGTGCGGGCACATCCGTCCGCCATGGATCGACATTCTCGGTGATCCCTTCGCTTTCGATCATGATTATCTCCGCGCCGGCATCGAGGAAGCGTTTTGCCTGCGCGATCGCCCAGCTTGGGTCGCGCGTGCCTTCAGCCTCCAATTCTGCGGATGCGGTCGCGCCGCCGGCGCCGAATTGAATTCCGACTTCGGGTTTCGCTTTCATTCGCGACTTGCGTACCAGCTCGATCAGTCGCAGCCAATCGTCGGTCGTGATCGACACAAAACCGGCGGAGATTTCGACAATGTCGAAGCCGAGGCGCTTGCATTCGGCGACGTATTTCCTTACCGCCTCCGCTCCTTGTGCAAGGACGCGCTCGATAAATCCGCCGCTTGAAACGAGCACGTTGTTCTTGTGGCAAAGATCGATAATCTCGCGCACCACTTTCTCCGGCATGAGCGTAAACGAGCCGCCGGCAAATTTCAGCGAGTCGATGTAAGCGCCCATCGTTTCGAACAAATCTTCGAGATGGCGCCGGCCGTAAGCCGAATAATACGGCCCGCGAATTTCGGTTAGGCCGCGCTTCCGCGGTTTGGACTCGCGCTGATTGATCTCGAGAAATGGAAAACTCCGTTTGGACTGTTTCGATTTCGCTTTCACGGCGAGCGCGAGATCGTGAAGTTAGACTGAAAGCACGGTCGAAAGGGTCACTTCGCTGTCGATCGTTTGTTTGAAGACGTTCTCGACTGTCGCGCCGATCTTCGATCCGTCGCGGTCGACGATCCAAACTTGCTGACCTTCGGTGAACGGGCCGCGCGCCATCACTTTGAGCAACGTGCCGCCCGAAGTAGCGGGATCATCGCGCACTTCGACGCAGATTGCTTCCGTTTCGCCGAAATCGCTTTGCAAGGTAAGCTTGTCATCAATTTTCGGCTTTTGGGTGGACAACGAACTCACAATCTCCTCCGAGAAATTAATCGCCGCTCGCGTCGGCTGCGAGCGTATCTCCCTCCGCAAACGAATCACTTAAGAGATGGCGCGTCATCGCATCACCCAGATCGAAGATTACGAGCCGCTCGTCGGACAAGAGCAAGTTGAGCGAATTCGAGAGAAGGCGCGCAAGTTCAAGGGACTCCGGATAGCGAATTTCAATTCGACCTACTACGGCGGCGGCGTGGCCGAGACGATTTCTTCGCTCACTTTGCTGCTGAACAGTCTCGGTCTTCGGACCGAGTGGCGCGTGATTCAAGGCACGGCGGATTTTTTCTCGATCACCAAGAAAATGCACAACGCGCTGCAAGGCGGAGAGATCGATCTCTCCAGCATCAAGAAGGAAATTTACGAACAGGTCATTTACGAAAACAGCGTCCGCAATTTTCTGGAGCACGATTTCGTGATTGTGCACGACCCGCAGCCGTTGCCCTTGATCGAGCATTACGAAAAAGATTGTCCTTGGATCTGGCGTTGCCACATCGATCTCTCCCGGCCAAACGAAGAGATGTGGAAATATTTGCGGCGTTGGATCGACAAGTACGACGCCGTGATTGTGAGCTGCGAGGAATACAAGCACGAGATGAAGCCGCCACAGCACGTGTTCATGCCGGCGATCAATCCGTTCAACATCAAGAACCGTGAGTTGAGCGATAAAGAGATCGATGAGCGTCTCGCCCATTACAAAATTCCGACCGACTTGCCGCTGGTCGTGCAAATCTCGCGCTTCGACCCGTGGAAAGATCCCGAGGGCGTAGTGAAAGCTTTCAAGCTCGCGCGCAAAGAAGTCGAGGCCACGCTCGTGTTGCTCGGTAACTTCGCGACCGATGATCCCGAAGGCAGCAAGATTTTCGAATCGTTGCGCGCGTGTCAGGAGGAAAGGATTCTGATTCTGACCAAAGGTGATGACACGGCATTAGTGAACGCGCTGCAAACACGCGCGACGGTCGTTTTACAAAAATCGTTGCGCGAAGGCTTCGGCCTGACGGTGGCTGAAGCGATGTGGAAGCGCACTCCGGTGATCGGCGGAGATGTCGGCGGCATTCGTTACCAGATCGAGGACGGCGTGAATGGATTTTTGGTTTCGTCAATCGAAGAAGCGGCCGAACGCATCGTTCGGTTGCTCAAGGACAAGAAGTTGCGCGAGGAACTGGGAAAGAAGGCGCGCGAAACTGTGCGCGAGAAATTTCTGCTCACTCGCTACGTCGAGAATTATCTCGATCTATTGCAGACGTTTTCTCGGTCGCGCAATTAAACGGGACACCGCTGAGGCGACGTCGGCGTGCGAAACAATTACGTATGGCTACATGCGAAGTTTGCGAAAACGAATATGACAAAGCGTTCGACGTGGTGGTCGAGGGGAAGCACCACACCTTCGACAGTTTCGAGTGCGCGATCCACGCGCTGGCGCCGGTGTGCCCGCATTGCGACTGCCGCGTGATCGGACACGGAGTCGAGCAAGACGGTAAAATCTACTGCTGCGTGAACTGTGCGCGCGCGGCCGGGAAAACGCAGCTGAAGGACCGCGCCTGATCATCGGCGAGCGAATCTGATCCGTTAGTGCGGAGACGCTTCGGGAGTTGCGGGAGAAACGGGTGCCGGGCGTTGTCGGTGTTGGAACCAACGTCGGCGCCGTTCCTCCATCTGTTGCAAGCGCTGTTGTTGTTCCGGCGTAAGAACCGGCGCGATTTCGCGGTGCGCTTCGGCGATCGTTTCACGCACCCGGCGGCCGGTTTCGCCTCGAATTTCTTCGAGCTGCGCGCCCGTTTTCTCGATGATCGGCGAAATCTTGGCCATCTGCTCGTCCGTCAATCGAAGTTGCCATTGTAAACGGTTCTTCATCGCCTGGGCGGCGTAGCCATGACGGTGCGCACCGAGTAAGAAGCGATGGGCCGTGGCCGCGCTCACGAATACCCCGGTGGCGCCGCCGGCCAGAAAAACGAGCAAAAAACCGGCGATCAATTTCCATTTCAAGGCACTGTTCATGGTAGGACCTCGTCCTGGATGGCGGAATCGGCGATGGCGAACTCGTTACCGGACACCGCAATTGCATCGCCATTCCTGCTAAATTCGAAATAAGCGCCGGCGCTCGCGAGAACAATCACCGCAGTGGCAACGAATGCGACCCGGCGCAAGAGCGCGCCGAACAGAGCGCCGTTTCCGTTTCGGCGCGAAAGCGCAACCACGCGAGTGTCGAAACCAAAAGGCATTTCGACTGGTGTCTCCTCTTTTGCCCGCGCGGCGGAGCGCAGCAACCGATCAAGATCGACATCCTTCATGACGTTGTTTGCGCTCCGATCTTTTCCAATTGCGCTTTCATTCTTTGACGGGCCCGGAACGCGCGCACTTTGATTGCAGCTACACTCATTCCGGTGATCTTGTGAATTTCTTCGACCGAACGCCCTTGCAAGTAAAGCAAATCGATCACGACACGTTCGACCGGCTTCAACATTTGAAGAAGATGCTCGACTAACTGGCGCGATGCCAGTTGCCGGTCGGGCGCGAGCTCTTCGGATGACACTTCGAGATTTTCGACGACCGCCTGTTCCTCCTCACTCAAATCGGCCTGGCGCAACTCGGGACGCACTTTTTCTGATTCGATCTGATTGAGACAGGTATTGACCGCGATCCGCGAGACCCAGTGCTCGAGCGGCACTTTGCCGGAGAATTGAGAGAGCTTTTGGAAAATCTTGATGAAAATCATTTGGCAAAGATCCTCTTCACTAGTTCGTCGCGGTCGATGCGAGCGGACCATTTTCGCGATAAGCGGATAGAGACGGCGAACCAGCTCCCGAGCCGCTTCATCATCGTGCTGCAGGGCAGCCTGAACCAGCTCAGCAGAGTCGCGATCAGCCATGTTGTCGTCGAGATCGTGTCCACACTACTGACAATGACCGAGGTGGATGCGTTACGGTTACAAATTTCATGGGCCGAAGCAGATAAAATTAAATGTAACCGACGGGGCGGCTGCGCGGTCACGAATTATGAACAATGCGAATCAATCAAATGAAAACAAATATGAAACGAAACTTGCTTACATTCACTGCCGTCGGCGCGCTCGCGCTCGCCGGCTACGCTTTTGCCGAACCCCAAGGCGAATTTGGCGGACGCCACGGTGGCTGGCATGGCCAAGGATTTGCGATGGGGCATTTGACCAAGGCGCTGAATCTTACTCCCGATCAAGAGTCGAAGGTCCAACCGCTGCTCGATCAGGCGCGGCCGCAGATCATCGCCATTCACAAAGACGCGATGGAAAAGACGCACGCGATCATCGACAAAACAATGTCGCAGATCCGTCCCGTGCTCACGCCCGAGCAGCAAAAGAAATTCGACGCGCTTCAAAAAGCGCGCCAGGACATGCGTAGCGCGGTGCAGGAGCTGCACGCCGCGATGTCGCAATAATTTCAGGGCAAAAGAGGGAATAACGGCGGCGGGCTGGTAACGGTTCGCCGCCGTTGCAGCGTGAAAAACTTTATAACTAGTTGTAAGGAGTTATCCGACATAAAGTCGAGAACAGGGCAATTTCAGTCCAAATGAGGAGGAACAGGTTATGAAGCAAAATCTGATTATATTTGCGATCGGCGTTCTGGTGCTGGCCGGCTTCGGTGTCTCGGTCATAGCCGGATTCAATGTTGGTCAGGCTCAAGGCATCGCGGCCGGTCGACACTGGCGCGACAATGCGTTCGCCCTTGAAAAAGCGACCATGGCCTTGAATCTGAGCGCAGACCAACGCGCGAGGGTTGAGCCCTTAGTGGTTGAGGCCGGGCCGCGGATCACGGCGATCGAAGCGGATGCACGCAAGAAAAAGCATGAGGTCATCGATAATGCGCTGACGCAAATTCGTCCGCTGCTGAAGCCAGATCAGCAGAAGAAATTAGACGCTTTGCAAAAGGCCCGCGAGGACCTCCACAGTGCTAGAGACAGAGTGCGCGCGCTAACCAGCGAGTAACAGAAAGTTGAATGCAGGCGACAGCGGCGCGGCTGCAACTTAAGTTCAGCGAGTGCGATTGTTCCCGCAAACTCGATTAGCGCCGTTTCTCGCCAAGATCGACAATGCGCGGGTTGAGGGCGAGCAGGTGCGCTTCCGGACCTAACCCCGCCGCTTGCGCAAGGAAAAAAGAAAGAGCACGATTCCGAGCGCCGCCAGTACCGCGGCGACGACGAATCCGGCCGTCGAAATTTCGATGCGATGATGAAAATTCATTTTCAGCCGCGCGGCGACGCCGAGCAGGAAAAAAAGGAGGGCGGTATAGAGCAAAATTACGCTGATACCTTTTTCGTCGTCTGCTTTCATCAATAAGCTATTCGCGGTTGAATCGACCATTTGGCCGGGAAATTCAAGCCTGCGATTTATTTTCCGGCGACTGTTCTCAAAGAAGCCGCCGTTTGCGGCGTCAATTCGAAACTCTTGGCGCGATCGCCGGTTTCGATGTTCAAACCGAGCTCGTACAGCAACGCAAGATCGACGTCGACCTCGGGATTTTTGGCGGTGAGAAGTTTGTCCCCGAAGAAGATGGAATTGGCACCGGCAAAAAAACAAAGCGCCTGGCCTTCGCGCGAAATCCGGGTGCGTCCGGCCGCGAGCCGGACCCGCGCTTCGGGTAACGCCATCCGTGCGAGCGCAATCAACCTGACAAGCTCGAAAATATCGACCGGTTGT
>QHPY01000014.1 GCA_003219215.1 Verrucomicrobiota bacterium
GTCCCGCGTTGCGGCATCAAACAATTGATCGGCACACTTTGCGGTTGTGGATCCAGTTCGCTCAGAATTTCGATCATTCGCAATCGGTCCTCTTCTGATTCGCCCATCCCGATGATTCCGCCGGAGCAAACCGACATCCCGCTCGCTTGCACAGCGGCGATTGTATCGAGCCGGTCCTGAAAAGTGTGCGTGCTAACGATGTCCGGATAAAACTCCGGCGAAGTATCGATGTTGTGATTGTAGGCGGTGACGCCGGCCGACTTGAGTTTGCGCGCTTCGGCCGGGCCGATTTCGCCAAGTGTGACACAAACTTCCATCCCGAGCGCGCCGACTTCGCGAACGATTTCCAGGACGCGCTCGAATTTTTCGGTGCCATCGCGCACGCCGCGCCAGGCTGCGCCCATGCAAAACCGGGTCGCGCCTTGCGCGCGCGCACGTTTTGCCACATCGACAATCTGCTCGACCGACAATAAATCTTCGCGCTCGACGCCGGTGGAGTAATGCGCGCTCTGG
>QHPY01000015.1 GCA_003219215.1 Verrucomicrobiota bacterium
GAACAAAACCATCGGCGCCTTCTTGAAATGGACCGAGATTTCCGTGCCTGACTTTGGCAACCGTTTTCCGACCCGCATGTAAATCGGCACGTCCCACCACCGCCAATTGTCGATGTTCAGTCGCAACGCAACGAAGGTGTCGGTCATCGATTTTGGATCGACATTCTTTTCCGTGCGGTAACCCGGCACCGATTTACCATTGATCGCGCCTTCGGCGTACTGGCCGCGGACAACGTTGCTCGCGACTTCGTCGGTGGCTATTCGCCGCAGGCAATGGACCACTTTCACTTTTTCGTCGCGAATACTGTCCGCGCTCAAGTCGCTCGGCGCTTCCATCGCGACAAGACAAAGCAATTGGAGCAGATGATTTTGTACCATGTCGCGCAACGCACCCGCGCCCTCGTAATAACCAGCGCGACCTTCGACCCCGAGCGTTTCCGCGGCCGTAATCTGCACGTGGTCGATGTAGCGCGTGTTCCAGAGCGGCTCGAAAATGGCATTGGCAAAGCGGAGCACTAAAATGTTCTGCGCGGTTTCTTTTCCAAGAAAATGGTCGATCCGATAAGTCTGATGCTCACTGAACGAATTGCTGACCACGCGGTTGAGTTCACGCGCCGAGGCGAGATCGCTTCCAAAGGGTTTTTCGATGATCACGCGTGCCCAACTTCCTTCGCAAGTCTTGTTCAAATCGACGGCTTTGAGATGCTTCAGGATGGGTTCGAATTGGTCGGGCCCGACCGCAAAATAAAAGAGCCGGTTGCCGCGTGTGCCGCGTTCCTTGTCGATCTTGTCCAGGCGTTCTGCCAAGCTCTTGAAACCGGCTTCGTCGCTGAAGTCGCTTTGATGATAAAAAATCGATTGGCTGAAGTTTTTCCAGATTTCGTCGCGCACGTTCTGGCGCGAAAATTTCCGGGTCGCTTCCTCCATTTCGCGGCGAAAGTCGTCGTCACTTTTTTCGCGACGGGCGAAACCGATCACAGTGACAGCAGGCGGCAGCTCGCCGTCGGCGGCGAGATTGTAAAGCGCCGGCAAGAGCTTCCGATGAGTCAAATCGCCAGTAGCGCCAAAGATGACCACGCTGCACGGCTGCGGGACGGCGCGAGTGGATAAACCTTCGCGCAATGGATTCACCTGCGATTGATCCGCCGCTCGGTTCATGAGCCTCCGCAGATTACGCAGATTTTCGTAGATTAGGTAGGACGAATCTATGGATGAACCTTTGCGCGCAGTGATTTTCGATCTCGACGGCGTGCTCGCCGACTCCGAGCCGTGGTGGAACAAGATCGACGCCAAATTGCTCGCTGAATACGGCGTCGATTATCATGGCGAGTATCATCGGGAAGTGCTCGGAGTCAGCTATCGCCTGGCGGTCGAGTTTTACAAAACGAAGTTCGGCATTTCCGTGCCCACTGAAGAATTGGTGAAGCGCCGTGGCGAAATCGCGACCGAATTCTTTGCCAATCGCGTCGGCCTCTTTCCAAATGCAAAGCGCGTCCTCGAAGAACTGCGAAAAATCCGCCTGCCCGGCTCGGACATGAAACTGCGGCTCGCACTCGCGACGAGCAGCGTAAGCACGTCCGCCCGTCCTTTCTTAGATCGACATCACCTTACCAGGTTCTTTGACGTCGTGGTCACCGGAGACGAAATCGAACGCGGCAAACCGGAACCGGACATCTATCTGAGCACGGCGGAAAAACTCGGTCTCCGTCCAAATGAATGCCTTGTCGTGGAAGACTCGCTTTCCGGAATCGCCGCGGCCAAAGCCGCGAAAATGCGCGTCGCAGCCATTCCCGATCGCCGCTTTGTCGATCCCCGCGAGTACGAAAAGAAAGCGGACTTTTTGCTCAATGATCTTGCAGATATTCCCGCGCTCGTCCGTTCTTCAGACTAAATCATGCCGCGCGGATCGTCTGATATTGAGCGGAATGCGCATCGCCAAAACCTAACGAACGAGGCGGAAACCTCCATTAATCAATCGAGCTTCTCTTTTAGCCTTGTAATTCTGCCGTTGGCTATTTCCCAAATACTTTTGTCCTTGAACCCGACATAAATCGGGACACCGGAAAGCCAGTTCGTGTAGATATAAGTCTCATCCGGCACGAAGTGAGCGAGATCTTTCGATGTTTGTGAAGATTCGGTTGGGCAAGCCCCAAACCTGAATGGGCTGTGCTTCCTAGATAAGCGCCTGCGCGTGAACTTCGCGGACGTTGCACTGAATGATCAGGTCGGTGGAAGCGCGGAATTGATTTACGGCGGCAATGGAAAACGGCGGGTCATCTCGCGCACTTTTTCGCGGACACGCCCGAGTGCGGCTTCGTCGCTGCGGTTCGCCAATGCTTCCGCGACCAGGTCGGCGATCTCGAGCATCTCTTCTTCTTTCATGCCGCGGGTGGTCACGGCGGGTGTCCCGATGCGAATGCCGCCCGGTTTGAAGATCGGATAAGTGTCGAAAGGAATCGCGTTTTTGTTCACGGTGATGCCGGCACGATCGAGAACTTCCTGCGCTTCTTTTCCATTGATCTCCTTCGGACGAAGATCGACCAGCATGAGGTGATTGTCGGTGCCACCGGAAACGATCCGGTATCCGTGCTTGGCTAAACCGGCCGCGAGCGCCTTGGCGTTGATCACAACCTGGCGCTGATAGTCGCGGAACGACGGCTGCAACGCTTCATGAAAACAAACCGCCTTGGCAGCGATGACGTGCATGAGGGGTCCGCCTTGCACGCCAGGAAAAAGTGTTGAGTCGATAGCCTTCGCGAATTTTTCCTGACACAACACGATGCCGCCGCGTGGGCCGCGCAAACTTTTATGGGTCGTGGTGGTAACAAATTGCGCGTGCGGAATCGGACTCGGATGTTGCCCGCCCGCAACAAGTCCGGCGATGTGTGCCATGTCGATAAAAAGAATTGCGCCAACGGAATCGGCGATTTGACGCAGCCGCGGAAAATCAATTGTGCGCGGATAGGCCGACGCGCCGGCGGTAATCATCACTGGACGGACTTCCTCGGCTTGTTTTTGGAGCGCGTCGTAATCGATCGTTTCCGTCTTTTCATCCACTCCGTAGTGGGTGACTTGGTAAAACTTTCCGGAAAAATTCGCCGGATGCCCGTGCGTTAGATGGCCACCGTGCGCGAGATTCATCGTCAGGATTTTGTCGCCCGGTTTAATCGCTGCGAAATAAACAGCCATGTTCGCCTGCGCGCCGCTGTGCGGTTGAACGTTGACGTGCTCCGCGCCGAATAATCGCAGAGCCCGATCGATCGCGAGCTGCTCGGCAGTGTCGACATTTTCACAACCGCCGTACCAACGTTTCTTCGGGTAACCTTCGGCGTATTTGTTGGTCAAACATGAGCCTTGCGCTTCCATCACCGCGCGGCTGGTGAAATTTTCAGAGGCGATGAGCTCGATGTTTTCACGCTGGCGTTTTTCTTCGGCCCGAATTGCGTCGTAAATTTCCGGATCAACCTTGCGCAACGCTTCAAAAGAGCTTCCGCCGTAGGATGTCGGCCCAGCGCTGGTTTGAATTGGCCGCGAAACATCGCTCATTGAGTACGAAGATATTCCGCGATTTCGTGCCGCACCAGGAGGAACCAGTTCGCTTTGCTCAACGAAACTGAGCACGCTCGGCAACGCATTTTTGATCGTGCGCGCGCAATCTTCGTAAACTTCACGGCCGAGGCCGATCGGATCTGGCACGTCGCGCCAGACGGTCGCGCCGGGCTCTTCAAATTCGCGGAGCAAAAAAGTTTTCTCCGCGCCATTTGGAAAGAGCATGTGAATCGTTTCGAGATGTGCGCCGGTCATGCCGAAAATGTGCGTGGCGCGGTCCACCAAGTCGGCCGTGAGCGGCTGGCTCCGCAAATCGCCGATGTTTACGCCGTCTGTTTCGCAAACCTGCACTGCGTACAGACTCGGCGGCTGGCCCCGGACTGCATGCACACCCGCTGAAGCGACCTCAATGTCCTTGCGATTGCCGAGCAAACGGCGAAACAATCCTTCCGCGATCGGACTGCGACAGATATTGCCCGTGCAAACAAAAAGGACGCTTTTCACGATTTCGCGTCGCGCTTGCGAACGCGCAGACAAGGTAGGTTTGAACGGGAACAAGGTCAATCGAATGAGGCGTTTGGCGACCGACAGAGTTGAGAAATTCGCAGCCGCCGTGAAAGGCGTTACACTCCGCGAGTGCGTTCGATTTGGAAAAGAATCCGCTACCGGCTGGAGTGGGCTGGCTTGCTCATTGCCGCGAAACTCGTGCCGTTGTTGTCGCGCAAGAGCTGTTACCGCTTTGCTCTCGCTCTCGGCGGGTTGATGTCGATCCTGGACCGGCACGGTCGTAAAGTTGCGCTGAGTAATCTCGAGGTTGCGTTTGGCGATCGATTTTCGCAGCGGGAACGCGAACAAATCACGCGCCAATCATTTCAACATTTTGCACGGACAATGCTCGATCTTCTCTGGAGCCCGCGTCTGACAGCCGAAAACTTTTCCAGGTACATCGAGCTGGAGAATTTGGAGGAGACCGCGCGTTACGGTCCCGAGCGCAGCATCATGATTGCCTGCTACCATTACAGCAATTTCGAATGGTTAAGCCTGGCCTGCGGTTTTCTCGACTTGAAAGGCACGATCATTTCGCAGGAGTTCAAAAACGCACTGCTCGATCCTATTTTCAAAAAATTGCGAGAGCAATCGGGCCACGAATTGATTCCGCGGCAAGGCGGAATCGTTCGTCTTTATAAAGTACTGCGCCGAAAAGGGCGCACCGCATTGCTTGTCGATCTTACGCTGCATCCAAAGATGCCCTCGGTGGCGATCGATTGCTTCGGTTTGAAAACAAGCGTGACTTCGGCGCACGCGTGGCTGAACGAGCAAACCGGCGTGCCGATTATTCCGGCCCACTGTGAGCCGCTGCCGAATGGCCGGCACCGATTAGTGTTTCATCCGAAAATCGAAACGGCCGGGCGAAGTCATCAGCAGGTCGCGCAAGCGTGCTGGAATTCGTTCGAACCGTACGTGCGCAAAAATCCTGCGCCATGGCTTTGGATGTATAAACAATGGCGATACAAACCGGCCGCGGCCGTTCGGCCTTATCCGTTTTATGCGCGGCCGCATCGCCGTTTCGACAAAAGAATCGGCGCCAGCGGTGAAAACAATCCTGTCTCGGCGAAGATGTAACGGCGTGCGAATGGTTGACAAAAGTCCCGGCAGATTCTCCAGTACCGCCATGCGAATCGTTTCCCGCTTAGCTTTCGTCGCCGTGCCGGCGGCTCTTTCGTTGCTCACTGGTTGCCAAACGGGAGGTCTGCTCTCCCGAGCTGGCGGCGGTCCCTATCACGTCACTGCTTACAAGCCGAACGATCCCTCGGCCGTGCGCGTAAAAGTTTCCCTCTCGAAGCAAAATGTTTACGTGATGGAAGGCGATCGCTGTCTGATGGCAGCAGCTGTTTCAGTGGGTTTGCCTAACAAACCGACACCGCACGGCGGTTTCACAATTTATTCGAAGCAGGAGCACAAGCGCTCCGGCTCCTACGGCTTCAGTGTCCAAGGCAACAACGTCACGCCGTGCAGCGGCAATTGCGGCGGACATTACGTCGGTTATCCGATGGGTTACTGGTGTGAGTTCGCGCCGGGATACGGATTTCATCAGGGCTTTGTCCATCCGGTTCCGCGGACCCACGGCTGCATTCGTTTGAAAGGCGAGGCCGCACCGAAGTTTTACGCACTGATGCGCATCGGCACGCCGGTCAATATTGCCAGCACGCAACCCGAGGACGAGACGATCGGTCCGAAAGTGCAACGGGTGGACGATTCGCGGACACCGGATCCCGATCCCCATATCATGATTTCCGACGCCGCTTTTCAACAGCCGAGCGGAACGTTGCTCGAGTAGCGTTCCTGCGGCAAATTACGGTCGGATCTTATGAGCACGAACCTCATCTCCAGCGGAACGACGGCGCGCGAAAAGGTCAACTTGCGTACGCCGGACGTAATGGCGGCGGTGCAAGAGCAGGTCGAACAGCATTATCGCAGCGACATCGTCGACAAAGTGCGTCGCGCCGGCGGGATCATTGAAGTTGGCGACACCATTGTCCGCCTCGCCAAGCAGTTCGGCTTTTGTTACGGGGTCGAGCGCGCGATCGATCTCGCTTACGCCGCGCGCAAAGTTTTCAAAGAGCGCCGGCTCTTCATCGTCGGCGAGATCATTCACAACCCGGAGGTCAACCATCAGATCGCGTCGTTAGGCATCAAGAATCTGACTGGTCGTAACAAGCAGGCCGAGATTTCCGATTTGCAACCCGACGATATCGTGATCGTGCCGGCGTTCGGCACCGAATTGTCGATGTTGCAGCAAATCAAAGAGCGCGGCTGCCAGATTGTCGACACTACTTGCGGCG
Source organism: Verrucomicrobiota bacterium (assembly GCA_003219215.1). GTDB lineage: Bacteria > Verrucomicrobiota > Verrucomicrobiia > Chthoniobacterales > UBA10450 > AV40. The sequence continues at coordinate 6,393 of QHPY01000015.1, forward strand.
ACGTGATGAGCGTTTGGAAACGCGTCCGCAAATACGCGAGCGAAGCGGTCACGTCGATCATTCACGGTAAAGCCGAGCACGAGGAGACCAAGGCGACGAGCTCGCGCGCGCTCGGCGACGGAAAGGGACACTATCTGGTCGTGCTCACGCTCGCGGACACCGATTACGTTTGTAATTACATTCGGCACGGCGGCGATAAGCAGGCGTTTCTTGAAAAATTTCGCGGCGGGTATTCGCCTGGTTTCGATCCGGACATACATCTCAGAACAGTTGGCGTCGCAAATCAAACCACGATGTTGCGTGGCGAAACCGAAGAAGTGCAGCGGCGGATCCGGCAGGCGATCGTCGATCGCGATGGCGCGGACGCTGCCGCCCAGAACTTTCGTTTCTTCGATACGATCTGCGGCGCGACCCAGGAACGTCAGGATGCGTTGCGCGAATTACTCGACGTCAAAATGGATTTGCTCCTTGTTGTTGGCGGTTACAACAGCTCGAACACTTCGCACCTCGCGGAAATGGGCGAGGAAAAATTGCCGACCTATTTTGTCCTGAACGCTTCGCGGCTTCTCTCGCACAACGAAATCAAGCATTACAATTTGCCCGAAAAACGCGAAGTGGTTTCCCACTTCTGGCTTCCGCCTGGCCCCGTCGTCGTCGGCATCACGGCCGGCGCCTCTTGTCCGAACAACTTGATCGAAGAAACTTTGATCCGGCTTTTCGAATTGCGGGGAATCCCTCGTCAGCAGCTCGAACTCGCTGCCTAAGGCTTGTCCTGAGCCTGGTCGAACGGATCGACAATCGCCGCGCGCGCGCGTCGTTGTCATTCCGAGCGGAGTCGAGGGATCTCTTACTATTTCTGAAATTCGGAAACATCTAGAGATGTCTCGACTTCGCTCGACATGACAAGACCTTGAAGCGCAACCCGGAGCCGCGCTGCGAAACCTTTGTGGTTATGCGCGCAATTTGGAAAGGCAGCATCAGTTTTGGTCTGGTTAACATCCCAATTGGACTTTATCCGGCGACTCGGAAAGAGGAGCTGAGGTTTCGGTTGTTGAGAAAAAGCGATTTGAGTCCGGTGAATTATAAACGCGTCGCGGAAAAGGACGGGAAAGAAGTGCCGTGGGACCAGATCGTCAAAGGCTACGAGTACGAAAAAGGAAAATACGTCGTCCTGAAGGAGGAAGATTTTGAGCGGGTCGATCTCGAGGCGACGCAGACGGTCGATATCCAGGACTTTGTCGATCTTGATGAGATCGATCCGATGTTTTTCTACAAGCCGTACTATTTAGAGCCGCAAAAAGGTGGCGACAAGGCCTATGCGCTTTTGCGCGATTCACTCGAGGACAAGAAAAAAGTCGGTATCGCCAAGGTTGTGATCAAGACCCGCCAATATCTTGCGGGCGTGAAACCGGAAGACGGGGCGCTCGTGCTTGAGCTCATGCATTTCGCCGATGAACTGGCCGACGCGAGCAAGCTTCGCATTCCGAAGAAGGTCGAAGTCGGAAAACGCGAAATGAATATGGCCACGGCGCTGGTCGACAGCATGAGCTCGAAGTGGAGCCCGGAAAAATATAAGGACGATTATCGCGAAGCTCTGATGGAAGTGATCGAAGAAAAGGTCGAGGCCGGCGGAAAAGAAATTGAAGAGAAGCCGAAGAAGGCGCCGAAACCGACCAAAGTGATCGACCTTGTGAAAGTTTTGCAACAAAGCCTGGAGCAAACCGGTAAAGCGAAGAAGAAAACAGCTCACGCGGGCAAACATCCGCAACGCCACAAGAAAGCGGCGTAGTTGTAGCCGCCGTTCTCTGGGCGGTGCCGCGCTTCGCGGAGCGAAGCGGCTACAGTTATCTTGACACACAAGATCGACATCCTTCAGCCTAAACGACCATGAACTCTCTCAATCGATTTGCGGATCCGTTTTACTGCCTTACGCGGCTGATTGTCGGTTTGATGTTTGCATCCCATGGAGGGCAATTAGTGCTGGGCATGTTTGGCGGGATGCCCGGTTCAGACAACATGATGATGCAGGTCGGCGGTTGGGTTCAACTTGTCGGCGGCTTTATGATCGCGTTTGGGCTGTTCACGCGTATCGCCGCATTCATTTCGAGCGGCGAGATGGCCGTGGCTTATTTCATGATCCACGTGGCCAACGCGCCCACACCGATGGCCAAGTTTTTCCCGATCTCGAGCGCCGGACCACAAGTATCGAACAAAGGCGAACTGGCTATCTTCTATTGCTGGTTCTTTTTGTTCGTCGTCTTTTATGGCGCTGGCCGTTGGAGCATTGATGCGCTGATTAGCAAAGGGAAGGCCGCGGCTGTGTCTTCCACTCCGTAGTCAATACCGGATCGATGTCGTCGCTTCAATGAAACGGGCCATCCTCGCGGCCGCTTTTATTCTAGTCGCGCAGTCGCTGCCAGCCCAGGAATACAAAGACTTTGGCAAAGACCGGTTAAACAATTCGCCGCGACACGGCGAATGGGTCGATATCAAGTCGGGCGATCGCACGATCAAAGCATTCGTCGTTTATCCGGAGCGCAAAGATAAGGCGCCCGTCGTGCTGGTCATCCAGGAGATCTTTGGCCTAACGGACTGGCTGCGCAGTCTGTGCGATGAATTGGCCGAGAATGGAGTCATTGCGATCGCGCCCGATTTTCTCAACGGCCAAAAATTTGAAGACGCCGACGGCGCGAGCAAAGCGACCTCGGCGTTGACCACCGAACAAATCAAAACCGTTCTCGACGCGACTTCAGATTACGCACTCACGAAAATCCCGGCGGGCAATGGCACGCTCGCGGTTTGCGGATTTTGCCGGGGCGGGGGATGGGCGTTCGATTACGCCGCCGCAAACCCGAAACTCAAAGCGGTCTATTCATTTTACGGAAACGCGCTCGATGATCCGGCAAAGATCGCAAAAATTCCCTGTCCGGTTTACGGATTCTACGGCGAGAACGACGAGCGAGTGAACGCCACAATTCCGAAAGCCGAAGAACTCATGAAAGCTGCCGGCAAAAAATATGAGCCGGTGATTTACAAGGGCGCCGGCCACGGTTTCATGCGCTCAGGCGAGCCGAACAATCCGAATGTTCGCGAAGGCGACAGAAAAGCGCGCGACGAAGCCTGGGCCCGCTGGAAAACGCTATTGAGACAACTCTAGATGCTAAGTTTAGTGAGCATTTCGGTTGCGGTCGTTGCGGTGCCGCTAGTCGCTTACGCCGGTCCTCTTCAGGTCGGCGGGCCGTTCGCAAATCGCATATCGAAGGCCGATGTTGAGCAAATCAAAGCTGTCGTATCGAAAGAACCTGGCATCGATCACAGGTTGAAAAAGATTGAGGCGATTCGTCTCGATAAAGTTCACATCCAAACGGGAGGGAAAACCGCGGTCGATACAGCCACCTACAATGATTTCAGCGTTTACAAGCGCGCAGACAGATGGGTAATCGACACGGCTTCGATCGAGATCAGCATCGAACCGATAGTTCTGCCGAACAGCGGTCAAATTCTAATCAGATAAGTCAAACCTACTTTGCACTCAGCAATTCATCCACCAACGGCTGCGCGTCATACACATTTCGTAGCGCCTCGATAATGGCGGCGGAATCGACTGAGACGGCGCGCGCTTGTTTGTCGGTGTAAATGCAATCGAGCACGAGCGATTGAATGTTGCCGTCGAAAATGATCCCGACGAATTCGCCGGTCTTGTTCACCACCGGGCTGCCGCTGTTGCCGCCAATGATGTCGGCATCGGAGACGAAATTGAATCTCGTTTCCGGATTGAGCGACGACTTCTTGTCGATCCAACGGTGCGGCAAATCGAACGGCGCTTTGTTGTCGTGCTCGGCCGCGCGCTGATACAG
>QHPY01000169.1 GCA_003219215.1 Verrucomicrobiota bacterium
CTCGAGAGGATCGTGACGCTGGATGCTTTGGCCATAATAAATCGCCATGGTGACGAACGCCGGGATCATGAGGATGCGAACGACAGTGATCTTATTGGCAGTCGTCATCGGCTTTTACTGTAGCGGCGCTCTGTGAGCGTCGACAGTTTCTTTTCCAGCTTCTATGCGGGCGGCTGTTGCAACGCGGTTACAATCTGAACGCTATGTCTGTAGTGTGTGGCAACCGCGGGGGCTCCCCCTCTATGTTAGTACTACGCAGATAACGGCGGCGGCTGAGACGTGCCCGATCTCGTGGAAAACAAAGGAGCGGCACATCTGGAAGTGCCGCTCCGAGGGGAAAACAGCCGCGTGTGATCCCTTGCTCCAAAGGTACATACGGCGTTGGCGGGTCGAAGTTCCAGGCTTTTTCGAAAACTGAGGCTGTTCCTTGCGCCAGACAATGTGAATTGTAGGAAAAGCGCTTAATGCACTCCGGCTCGGAACCTTGCCGTTGTCAAAAGAAGGCAGGCGACGCGCCTGCCCTACAAAAAATCAATCACCCGGCGCATAAATCATTTCATTTTGGCGTAATCACTTCTCGTGACTACACTTCTCAGCCGTTAAAGCCGCCGATGTGGCGAAATGGCAGACGCAACGGACTTAAAATCCGTTCCTGCGAAAAGCGGGGTATGGGTTCGAATCCCATCATCGGCACTTCTATCAAAACTGTGAATGGTTAAATTGTTACACCGTTACATCGGGAGATCGAATCACGCATCACGATTCACGAATCACGATGCCGCTTAGCTCGCGCAATCCTGTCTAGAAGAATGGAACGTCCGCTTTTCATTCCACTGATTCTCGGCACTGCGCGCCAGGGCCGGGAAAGCGAACACGCCGCGCGCTTTGTCTTTGATCAGACCAAAAAGCGCGCTGGCGTGGAATCGGAATTCATCGATGTGCGCGCGCTGCCGATGAAACTCGACGACGCCGGCGAGCAGATGAAGGACCCGAAATTTTCGGCCGCGATCGAGCGCTGCGACGGTCTCATCATCGTCACGCCGGAGTACAATCACAGTTTCCCCGGGCTGCTGAAGCACGCGCTCGACATGAATTTGAAGGAATACATCCACAAAGCGGTCGGGATTTGCGGCGTATCGGCCGGAGCTTTGGGCGGCGCCCGCGTGATCGAAACTCTTTTACCCGTCATGCGCGAGCTGGGATTGGTCACGATTTTTGAAGACGTTAACTTCGGTCGGATCGGGACGCTCTTCGATGAACGCGGGAAGTTGCTCGACGAGAACTTTGTCCGCCGCGTCGACACATTCTTAAACGAACTGATCTGGATGTCGCGCGTGCTCCGCCATGGCCGCGAAAACATCGCCCCAGTCTGATTCCCACAAGGGCGAGACACTGTATTTACACCAGTCGTTCCGATGGTAGATTTTCCGGCGCGGCCGTGTTTTGACCGCAACGCCATTCGCAATTTCCAATGGAGCAGAATCCGCCACCACCGTTTCCTTCGCCCGAGGAGTTGAAGACGAAGATCACCGAGTTCATGAAACAGAACTTCGGAGATCGCGTCTCGGTCGCGGCTTTTCCAGCGCCCGAGCCGGCGGAGGCTGAGACCGAAGAAAAGCCGGAGAAGATCGACAATCAGGAGTTCGAGTTCAATTTTTTGCCGCGCGATATCAAGGCGCACCTCGACCGGTTCGTGATCAAGCAGGACGAAGCGAAGAAGGTGCTCGCAATCGCGGTCTGCGATCATTACAACCACGCGAAATATTTGCGCCAGCTCGAGAAGGAAAATCCGAAACGGGCTGAGCTGACCGAGTACGCCAAACAAAATGTGATCCTGGTCGGACCGACCGGCGTTGGGAAAACGTATCTGATCAAGCACATCGCCGATTTGATCAAAGTGCCGTTCGTGAAAGCGGACGCAACCAAGTTCAGCGAGACCGGTTACGTCGGCGGCGACGTGGAAGATTTGGTGCGCGAACTGGTGCACAAGGCCAACAGCGACGTAAACCTGGCGCAGTTCGGCATCATTTACATCGACGAGATCGACAAGATCGCCTCGGCTGGAAATTTAATCGGGCGTGACGTGAGCGGCCGCGGGGTTCAAACCACGTTGCTGAAATTAATGGAAGAAACCGAAGTGCCGGTTCGGAGCATGAACGATCTCCAGTCGCAATTGCAGGCAGCTTTTGAGTTCCAACGAAAGGGCAAAGCCAAGCGCGAGACGATCAACACCCGCCACATTCTTTTCGTGGTCAGCGGCGCGTTTGAAAAATTGAAAGAGCAGGTCGCGCGGCGGGTGCGTCAGGGACAGATCGGTTTCCGGGCGGAGCCGGTCCAAGTGATGGACAACGAATTGTTTCAACACGTCACGACGAAGGATTTTGTGGAGTACGGCTTCGAACCGGAATTCATCGGGCGCTTGCCGGTGCGCGTGGTTTGTCTCGATCTCGACGCTGATGATCTGTTTAAGATCATGAAATTTTCCGAAGGCAGTTTGCTTAGGCAATACGAGCGCGCGTTCCGCGCCTACGGGATCGACATCAGTTTCGATGATGAGTCACTACGCTTGATCGCCGAAGCTGCTGCCGCGGAGAGAACCGGCGCGCGGGGATTGCTGACCGTGTTCGAAAAATTGTTTCGCGATTACAAATATTACCTGGCCGGGTCAGGATTGAGCCAGCTTCGGGTCACGGCCGAGCTGGTACGCGAGCCCAAGCGCGTCCTTGATCGCCTCATGGCCGAAGGCGAAAAACAGGAAGCAAAAATGCTGGAAGCCGCGGCCCGGCAGTTCGCGGAGACCTTTGGCAAAGAGCACGGACTTGAAATTGTTTTTGACGACTCGGCCTTACGGCGTTTGGTGGAACGCGCCCAAGCCGAGCGGATGAACATGAACGATCTCTGCGCCCATCTGTTCAAGGATTACCAATTTGGATTGAGCCTGGTGAAAAAGAACGCTGGCCGGACAAAATTTGTCCTCGGGGCTGAAGCGATTGACGCGCCGGACAAATGTTTAAGTGAGCTGGTAGTGCAGTCATATTATCCAGGCGCCGGGAGTGCGAAGTCCTGATTTCTTTCATGAAACCTCCGCTTCTAGCCACGTTGATCATCGGCATTTTTGTCGTGGTCGTCGTCAGCGCGATGCATCTCAGTCCGCAATTGCAGCACTTTGAATCGCGGGTCGCGGATTATATTTCTCCTTACAGCGCGGCCACGCACATCGTGCCCAAGCAATGGCAATACGTGTTCGTGTCGATCTTATCGTTCGGCGTCGCGGCGTTGACGGTGACAAGTTTGCGACGCGGCCGGATCGCTTTGCTGGCGGTCGGATTATTGATCGAGCTCGCGGCCGTTTCGTGGATTTGCTCGCTCTACCGGGTTTTTTTTCAACCGCTGCCGTCGATGTTCGCGGTCGCGATCGCGTTTATCGTGGCCGACCGTTACACCGCCATCACGCAACGCGGTCGTGCTGTAACCGCGCGCGCGTTTTTCAGTGATCGGTTATCGAAGGAACAAGTTCAGCGCATGATCGCGGGCGACATTCCGTTTGATCCGGAAGCGAAGACTTATGAAACGACCGTGGTGGTTTGCGACGTCGCGAACAAATACGATCTCGCGGAAGATTGTGAGCCGCCGGTATTCGGCAAAATTACCGAAGAATTTATTCGCCGGGCGACGGATGTTTTCATGCAAGCGGGCGCGTACATTCAGACGGCCGATGCCGAGGGTGTGGTGGCGCTCTTTGGTTTTCCCGAAACAGACGCACATCATGGCGACAAAGCAGTGCGCGTGGCATTGGACGTGGTCGACCAATTTCATCAGGCACGCATCGGCAATGGCGAAGCGAAATGCGATGTGCACCTTGGCGTCAGCTCCGGGACAATGATTGTTGCGCCGTTTCAAAATGGTGAGCGGTCGGGATTGATCACGAGCGGTGAACCGGTTGAACTCGCACGGCGTTTTTGTGTGGCGAACCGTTTTTATGGTTCGCGGGTTTTGATCGGACCACGAACGTTTGAACTGGCGAGCAGATACATTGTCGCACGTCCGATTGATTTTCTCAGCGGTGTGAATTCGCGCGAGCGCCACGAAATTTACGAACCTCTCTGGCCTGCGGCGGAGGCGAAACCCGAACAGTTGGCGCGACGCGATTGTTTCTGGAACGGCGTGGTGTTTTATCGCGAGAAACGCTGGGCTGAGGCGTATTCCGAATTTCAAAAGGCGCGTGGGCCCAACGAGGAAGAAGACGCGCCGCTGCAATTGTATCTCCGCCGCCTTGAGCCGCTCGCGCTGAATCTGGCCGAAATGCCGATGAGGCAGGGGTAAGCACGGGCGCGTTTTGAGAAAGACGGAATATCCACCCGCGCTGCGGGATTTGATCGCGCAACTTCGACAAATGCCAGGGGTCGGCCCGCGCTCGGCCGAACGGATCGCGCTCTGGATGGTGCAAGCGCGCGGCGGTCAGCCCGAACAAATCGCGCGGGCCATTTCCGAAACGCGCCGCGGAATTCATCCGTGCAAGCTTTGCAGCTATTTCGCCACGAACGAACTCTGCGATATCTGTTCGGATTCGTCGCGCGCGGTCGAGTTGCTCTGCGTGGTCGAACAACCGACCGATATTTTGCCGCTCGAAAAAACCGGCGCGTTCCGCGGACGCTACCATTCGTTAGGCGGACGGATCTCGCCACTCGATCATATCGGTCCGGAAGATTTGCGGATCAAAGAACTCCTCGAGCGGATCGAGAAAGAAAAGTTTAGCGAAATCATCTTCGCGCTCGCTGCCGATGTCGAAGGCGAAGCGACTACGAACTACCTGGTCGATCTTTTGAAAGACAAACCGATCGCGCTCACGCGCATCGCGCGCGGTTTGCCGGCGGGGGCGGGTTTGGAATCTGCCGACGAGCTAACGTTGCAGCAGGCCCTTACAGGCAGAACAAAGCTTGCGCGATGACCCGAGATGATCTTAGCGGGCGTCGCCTTTTGGGAACATGACCTTTTCGGGTGCGGCATTGAGAGCGGCGAGTAATTTTGGAATTAATCGACTCTTGATCGGGCCGGCTTCGCGCGGCGCCACCAGATAACGGACGATCGCGTCGATCCAGGTCACTTCATCGACTCGAAAAATCACGCGCGGATGTTCGCGCACCTCGAGTTCATCTACCGGAGTGCGTGCGAGCAGACCGCGGTAAACTGAAACCCGTTCCATCATTTCCTTTCCGAGTTCTTCGGTGACGATCCGCTGCATCGTCTCGGCGACGAATTTTAAATCGCTCTGGTAGGCGACTTGGAATTTAATTTCGTTCCAAATGTAGGGAAAAAGCGGCCAGGAATAATTCCAAACGATTTCATCGAGCACCTTTTCATTCGGGAACCGGATGACCCGGCCGCTGGGATGGTCGCCGGAAATGTATTGACCGCCAAATTCCCAGAGCGTGGTATCGAGATAACCGACGTCGATCACGTCGCCAGTGGCATCGCCAATTTTAATGCGATCACCAACGCGAAACGGTTGCCGAACAAGAATAAAAATCCAGGCGATGAAACTTTTCATCGGGGTTTGCACGGCTAGGCCGATGATGATCGAACCGATGCCGAGCGCGGTGAGCGCGCCGTACCAATTCACAAACACGACTGAGATGATGATGACCGCGATTAACAATCCGGCGAGGAGGAGCAGAATACGTCGAAGAGTGAAACGAGTGGCCGAATCCTCGATTCGCCCGATGGCATAAACTCTGACGGACTTGGCAGCCGCTAAGACGATAACAACCAGGGCGAATCCGCGGAGAAAACGGCGGGCCAAATCTGCGTCTGATTGAGGAAGCGGAATCAGCTTCGAGCCGATAAAGTAGTAAAAGACGGCGCAGCCGATCAGGAGCAAAGCGTGAGTGACAAACCAAAATTTGTCGGTCGTTGCAGCTTTGACTTTTTTTTCGGCTTTCTGCTCTTCAGTACGTTCGAGTTCTTTGCGGACTTCCGGTTTCTTGGCGATTTCCTCGGCGGTTTCCGTCTCAGGCATCAATATTAATTCGCACGCGCAAACACATTTGCGCGCCGAGCAGATGTCGATCGATGTCTTGTAGCAGCTTCGCTGTGCGAAGCGTGCGCGTCGCCCACAGGGCGGCGGCTACATATTCTAGGATAGTTAGGCCGTTTCCAGCCAGGCGCGTAACACTTCAGCAATGCTCCAGGCTTGCGCGATGCAACCGCCGGCGTTATGCGGCTCGCGGGCATCGAACACTTCACTAATCGTTCCGATACCGGCGTCGTTCAAATGTTCCGGAAAACGTTCGAGAAATTTGCGAGCAGCAGAGCGATCGTGCGGATGCACTTTGAGCCAGGCGTCAATGAACGGACCGATAAGCCAGGCCCAGACCGTGCCTTGATGATACGCGCCGTCGCGCGATCGCAGGTCACCGCCGTAAATTGGTTTGTAATTGGGATCATCGGGCGAGAGCGAGCGGAGTCCAACTGGCGTGACCATTTTTTTTTCCGCGATTTCCACGACCGATCGCCAGCGCTCCGGATTCAGTACCGGATGATCGAGTGAAATGGCGAAGAGCTGGTTCGGCCGGCACGAAATGTCGAAGGTGTTTGGCTGATTATCGCAGTCGACGACATCATAAAGATAACCGCCATCGCCGAACCAGAAGCGTTTATTAAAAGACGCGCGCGCTTTCTCGGCCCATTTGTCGTAGCGTTTCGCCGAAGTCTCTTCCCCAGTATCGCGCAGCCAATTCGCCAGCAGGCAAAGCGCGTTGTACCAAAGTGCGTTGACTTCGACCGCCTTTCCGCGGCGCGGAGTCACGACCCAGTCGTCTATTTTCGCGTCCATCCAGGTGAGCTGATAACCGGCTTCGCCTTGCGCGAGCAGTCCATCGTTGGGATCGACGCGAATATTAAATCGCGTGCCGCGCAGATGATGTTCGGCGATGTCGATCAGCGAGGGCAAAAGAAGTTCGAGCGTGTTGAAATCTTTTGTGCGTTCAAGGTAACGGCCGAGCGCGTGAAAAAACCAGAGCGTCGCGTCGGCCGTGTGATAAACGCCTTCGCGCGCGCCATCCGGAAACATGTTTGGAATCAGACCGTCGCGAATGTAATAAGCGAACGTGCGCAGGATGTAACCGGCTTCGAGCCAGCGCCCGGTGAGCAATGTTAATCCTTCAAGGCTGATCATCGTGTCGCGTCCCCAATCGGTGAACCAGTGATAGCCTGCGATGACGGTGCGGACTTCGTCGCCAGCGGCGTGCGCGCGCGCAGCCTCTTCGAACCTGCCTGCCGGCGTAATGACGAATTGATCGGCGGCAAAAATTAACTCCGCCGGAAAACCGCGTCGCGCTTTCGGCACGGCGCCTTGCAACAATCGCGCGCGACGTTCCTGTTCCGCTGCCAGCGCATTGTGGGGACCCAAGACTTCAACGATGTCCCATTCTTCCGTCGAGCCGACCAGAGTTGCAGAATCGGTTTCTTCAAGATCGACATGAAAAAAGCCGGGACTCCAAAGACCGCCTTCGTGAGCGTAGCCGCGGCTCTGTTCGGTCCGATAAACAACCTGGCGCAATTTTTTCGCCGAGATTGTAAACGCCGAGGCGCAATCACACACTTTCATCCGCAACGGTGGCAGTGCTCGCCCGCGCGGAGCCGCAATTTCATAACGATCGCCGACTGAGGTAAGCTTGTAAGGACCCGTAGTCCCCACGTCGACCGGCGCTTCGTGATGCCGAAAATGAAACGCCGGACGCAATTCCAAGCGCGCCCGTTTTTCTCCTGCCAGAACTCGGTAGTTGACGTGCACCGTGTTTTGCAAATGCGGAAGAAGGACGCTCTTCTCCAGCACGAGATCGCGAACGTGATACGTCCAAACCGGAAGTCCATCTTCGAGCCGGAATTCGCGAAGAAAATCCGCGCCTTGCAAGTCGAGCTGACCGCCGGCGCGTTCTTCACCGCCGAGTGAAACCACATCCTTGGGACCGAAACGCAGGAATTCCGAGACGTGACTCCACATCACCATTCGACCGTGCGGCGCGGGCAGAGCGGCAATAAGTAATCCATGATAACGCCGCGTGATCGCGCCCGAAATCGTGCCGGAGGCGTAACCGCCGAGACCGTTTGTGACAAGCCATTCGCGGGTCAATAAAATTTCGCGGGACATCTGGGCGCTGTCCCACGACATCGCGCGGACGATCGGCCGATCTTTTTCCAATTGCTTGTTCATCGATGCTTGCTGTCGATGGAAAATTGGGTCAGCCCCATTTTCTTGGCTTGGGTTGTCGCCGTGGCGTTTTCTCGGGCACGAGTCGCAAGGCGACTGTCGCTTCCGCCGGTAATGTCCAATTCTCCTGTGTTGCCACGGTCGCCGTTCCAGATCCGCCGTAGCGGGCGGATTCGCTTGACCACAGCGTCTCCCATTCCAAGCCAAGCGGCGGCGCAAGCAACGGCTCTGGAGCAGGATTGAGCTCGCGGTTTTCGCCAAAGTTTACCACCAGTAATCGGTCATCGGTGTTGCCGTCGCTGAAATAGCGGAGAACAAAGCTGGCCGGTCCAAGCACTGCGCCGTCCACGCCACTCGGTTTCTGCTCGCGAAAACGCGAGTCTTCCCGGCGCAGCCGTAAAAGATCGACATGCAGATCGTAAAGTTCTTTGTTCTTTTGGCGCTCGGCAAAATCGAGTTTGGAACTGACAAAGACGGTCGGATCGGAAGGGACCGGCAGGCGTTCCTGCACTTCTTTGGTGGCGAAGGATGGGAACTGAGCGAGAAATGCGAACCGTCCTTTGCGAATGGCTTCGCGCATTGGGCCGTCACCCACATCGGTGAAAAATATGAATGGCGTGGAGGCGCCGAACTCCTCGCCTTGAAAAAGCAGTGGCGTCCATGGCCCGAGCAGAAGCAAAGCAGTCATCGCGCGATAGCGCCCGGGCGAGCTTTGAAAACGCAGCCGTTCACCGGCCGCAGTATTTGAAACTTGATCGTGGTTCTCGATGAACGCGACGAACGCTTCCGGGCGCGCGCCGAACGCTGTGCTGCCTCGCGGTGCTTCCTGCCAAAAATGCGGTTGCCCTTGAAACAGATATCCGTACTTGGCGGCGGAAATAAATTCCTGCGGAGTGCCGAGATAATCGGAGTAGTAGGCTTCGCGCTTTCCAGTAAGGGTGACGACCGCGCTGTGATGGAAATCGTCATTCCAAACCGCATCGAGATCGTCTCCGCCCTTTTCGCGCGGCAAAATTAGTTTCGCTTCCTGCCGCTCGTTTTCCGCGATCAAAATAATCTTGCGCGGCCGCGCCGTTTCGCGCGCGGCCCGTCCGATCGCGCCGATGATGTATTCGTCCGATTCATCTTTCACTTCCTGCGTCGCATCGAACCGGAAGCCGTCGAAATGAAATTCGTCGATCCAGTAACGGCCGTTAGTGATGAAAAATTCGCGGACCGGGTCGGATTCTGGGCCGTCAAAATTAATCGACTCGCCCCAATCGTTTTCGAAGCGGGCGTTGAAATAATGATCGGAGAAAATGCGAACGTAATTGCCGTCCGGACCGAAGTGGTTGTAAACGACGTCGAGAATGACGGCCAGGCCTAACGAGTGCGCGCGATCGACAAATTGGCGCAGATCTTCCGGCGTTCCGTACAAGTGGAACGGCGCAAAAAGATCGACCCCGTCGTAGCCCCATCCGAAATTTCCGGGAAAATCGGCGATCGGCATCATCTCCACGACAGTGACTCCAATCCGCGCCAATTCGGCCAATTGTTCGGCCGCGGCTTGCCACGTTCCTTCTTTCGTAAACGTTCCAATATGCATTTCATAAATGACGTGACCTTTCATTTTCACGCCGCGCCATTTTGAATCGGTCCACTTGAACTGCGTCGGATCGACCACGCACGAAGATCCGTGCGGTCCGTGCGGTTGAAATCGCGATGCCGGATCGGGATGAAAATGCTCCGCCTTGTTTACGCGGAAACGGTAGAGCGCTCCGGCGCCAACATTAGCGACGCCCGAGAAATAACCATTATCTTCGCGCTCCAGGGGATGAAACGTCCGCTTCGCCTCTTTTTTCGCGCTTTCTTCCAATACAAGATCGACGTCCTGTGCCTTCGGCGCCCAGATCCGGAAATGCGCCTGATTTGGACCGATTAGTTCGGCGCCGATCGGATATCGGCGAGAAGTCGCGCGCTTCATGGCTGAACCCTACACAAAATGCGCGGACGCGCAGTGCGAGCTTGATCAATATTTCCCGAGCCGCTCAAATCGTCCCATGAACGGCAGTAGCAACAAGATCGAGATCTTCACGCCATTCGGCGAGGCGTTCGAGCTGATGAAGAAAATTCTTTTTCAGCCGTTCGACTTGAAGAAATGGTTGGTGATCGGCTTCGCGGCGTGGCTCTCGAATCTGGGCAGTGGTAATTACAACTACAACTACCGCGGGCGTTCGGATTGGAAAGACGTTCCTTTTCTTCAAGACCTCGACAACACGTTCAATCAAATTCCGCATTGGATTCTGTTCACCGGCCTGGCGATAATCATCGCGCTCGTGCTCGCTCTCATAATTTTATTTGTGTGGTTGAGAGCACGCGGCCGTTTCATGTTTGTCGATTGTATCGTCAAAAACCGTGGAGCGATCGTCCAACCGTGGCGAGAATTTCGCGAGCAAGGTAACAGTTATTTCCTTTTAGGGCTCCTGGTTGGTGTCGTCATCGCCGTGATTGTGTCGGTGGCGTCGCTGCCGTTCACGCTACCGATCATAAGAGGAGTAACATTCGCGCATCCCGACGCGTACCTCATCTGCATCATTGCGGTATGGGGTGTTCTTTTAATCCTCTTGATTCTGGCGTGGTCGCTTATCTCGCATTTTATGGTCGCGGTGATGTACCGTCGCCGTTGCCTTGCAGTCGAAGCTTTTCGCGTCGCGCTTTCCTTGATCGCCAATTATCCGGGTGAGATCACGCTCTATTGTTTATTCTGGATTGTGCTGGGAATCGCAGCGGTAATTATTGCCTGCGCGACGATCCTAGCGACGTGCTGTATCGCGCTAATTCCCTACATCGGCACAGTAATATTGCTGCCGTTATTTGTTTGTCTGCGCGCGTTCGGGCTCCGTTTTATTCGGCAGTTCGGCCCGGATTACGATGTGTGGGCGGTAATGCCTGAGGTTTCGCCAACGCCGCCCTCAAGTCCGCCGCCGCTGCCAAGTTGAATTATACCTCGGTCGCTGCCCAGAATTTTCGAAACGCAGTCGGCCAGGTGCGGTCAATCACACTTTCGCGCGCAAGGTCGCCCATTCTTTTTCGCCGCTCCGGATCGGCAACCAGCTCGCGAATCGCGCGGGTGAGATCTTCGACATTGTGCGATTTCGTGATCAAACCGTTGCGATTATTTTCGACAAGTTCCTTTGGTCCGCCCGAATCCGAAACGATCACCGGAACTCCGGACGCCTGCGCTTCAATGATCACGTTGCCGAATGTGTCGGTGGTGCTCGGAAAAACGAAGATGTCGGCGGAAGCGTAAGCGGCAGCCAGTTCTTTGCCCGTTAGATATCCGGTAAATAGAGCTTCCGGCAACGATTCGGAAAATTCGCGCGAATACGGTCCGTGGCCGACGACACAAAGTTGGATCGACAATCCCTCATCGCGCAGGCGCCGGTAAGCTTCCCCTAAAAGATCGAGATCTTTCTCGCGCGAAACGCGACCCACATAAAGCAATCGGATCCGACCGTTCCTGGCGCCGAACTTTTCGAAGAATCCTGAATCGCGCCGAGTGGGATGGAACAGCTGTGTGTCCAGTCCGCGTGGGAAAATTTTCAGTTTTTCCGGATCAAAACCGCGTTTGATCCAGCTCCCCCGATATTCCTCCGAGTTCACGAACACGGTATCGAGCTGTCCGTAAAACCAGTGCATGTAACGCCAGGTCACGCTTTCGAGAAAACTGTCTTCGGTCAGGATGCGGACGTATTGCGGAAAATCGGTATGATAAATGCCGCTGGTTTGCAGGTTGAGCATCTTGGCCGCGAGCAGGGCCGTGAGACCGATTGGTCCGGGCGTGCTGATGATGACTTCGGTGAATCGTTCTCGCTGGATGTAGTCGAGCATTTGCAAAATCGGCGGGAAACTCAGCTTTTGCAGCTCGTACTCGGGCAATTCAAACTCGCCGATCGGTCTGAAGTTCTTGATCGGGATACCATCAATCATCAGTTCGTTACGCGAGGTGATGACGATCAATTCCTTTCCGGCCGCCGCGCCGGCTGCGGTCATTTTCCGAATCGTCGTCGCCACACCGTTGACATCTTCGAGCGTGTCCGTGAACCAGGCGCGTTTCTTGTTTTGCAAAGCTTCCGGAATCTTTCCGGTCATCTCCTGGAAAATTTTTTGCAGCCATTTGCGTGACGGGGCCTGGCTGTGAAACCCATAGATGTATGGCGCGAGAATGATCAGGATTGGTGCGATCGCAGTCAGGGCCTGCACGCTTTCAAGCATATTTCCGCTGCTGATTTGTTGGACAAATTTTTGGAAGAAGCGAAACGCGAGCTGCTCCGCGACCATGTTCGCCATGACAAAAGCGCGCCGCTCAGGCTCGGGAATTGAATCCAATCCCTGGGCCATTCTTGCCTTCACTTCAGGTCGCCCGAAATAACCGGAAAGTTCCTTCCAGAGAGAAACATTCGCCGGCTTGAAGAGCTCGAAGATCTTACCGGACCTCACAGCTTGCCCGAACAAACTCGCTTTCTCTGCGAGCGTGAGTTCAGTCGGGTCCCGGCCTTCCATGAACCGGGAGAACATTTGTTCAACCAGAGCCGCACTTGGTCCCAGCTTTTCGTGGAAGTGGTCCTGAATGAACAAGGCGACGGTGTTATAAAATCCATGAGAAAGGGCGAGCGGAGTTCCGCCGTGGCCATGGGCCTGGCACTTGGCCGCGCGAATGTGCTCGAGAAACTTATCCGTTGAATCGGCGCGCGGCGTTTCGGTGAAAGCCGAAGCGATGAACTGACCGCCGTGATCGTCCGAGCCACCGACGAGGATTTTCTTCCACGCCTGCTCGTGGGTGGGCGCCAAATTGTGTTTTTTAGCCAGCTCCTCGATTTTTTCCGGAGAAAGCGAACCGAAGAGCTGCTGGGCGAGTTCGCTTAGAAGTGCATCGCGCAGGCCGTTGATTCCTTCAAAATGTTTGAAGAGTAAAATGAGCCGCTCGAGATGCGACGCTTCGAGCTTGCCGTTGATGCTGTAGAGGGGGTGAGCCACGGCATGGGCGATGTTTGCGCTTTGGAGATATTTTTGAAGGGCAAAGATGTTGTCGCGAATGATGACGATGTCGTCGTGCTGTTTTTCGGTAATGCCCCAGGCGAGAATATGAATCTTGCAGGGATCCTGCGGAAAATAAGTGGTGACCTGCTCGCTAATGAAAGTGTTGGGGAGGTCGCGAATTTCCAAACAACCGTCGATGGTGTCGTGGTCGGTGATCGTGACGAAATTCATTTCGCGCTCGAGCAGTTGTCGATGCAACTCGCGCGGGTCGGAATAAGAATCCGGAAAATCAAACCGCCGGAAGAGCCATTCTTCCGAACGTGCGCTGAAACGGGAGTGAATGTGAAGATCACATTTGCTCATATATAATTAGAGGCCGCGCTTGAGACGCTGCTCGGCAATCCAATCCTGATAGGTCGTCGGCGTCCTGTGGCCATTCATCTCACTGATAAGATCGACAATCTGCCGCCAAATGGTCGGATGCGAAAAGTCCGACGGATGAATACTGAGACGCATAAGCGGTTTGCTTTTGAGGGCGTGGCTGAGCGCGGCGTTCCAAGCCAGGCTCGTCACCCGTCGCCAGCCATTTCGCACGCTGTAGACCAACGATCTTGCCCAAAACGTTTCGCCAGAACGCAAATCGCGCACCGTCCGGAGCCGTGTGGTGTATTCCATTTCTGCATCGCGGGCTGCTCGCTCCGCTTCGTGGCTGAGCAACCACGCCGGCGCAACAAAACCTCGCGGCTTTAATCCGCCGGCGAGAAATTCGTCGCGCGCGGCTCTAATTCGTCGGAAAGCCTCGTCGTATCCGAGATCGTAGAACTCGCCTTCACCTTGGGTGTAAAATTGCGTAATGAATTTCTCGAGAAAAGTTTCACGCGCCTGCGTCGGCCGTTCATGGAAATATCCATGGATGACAATTTCGTGACCGACTGCTTCCAGGTTGCGCAGCCAGGAAACGAATGGTCGATCTTGCATCGACGCGCCCTGACGATGGTAATCGGGGACGACCAAGAGCGAGCAATGGCGAATTCCCTTGTGCGTCAGCTCGGAAATAATTTTCTCTGCGATCTGCTGTGTGGATGGCGCTACGTCATGAATAGAAACGACCAGAAAATCCTTGGTCGCACTCGCCGCCGCGACAGCGGGCAGAAACTGCGTGGCCACAGCCGATGTCATTTTGGCAAATTTTCGACCCCGCCACCCGCTGGAACAAGTGGAAAGTATCTAGCCCGCCATTCGCAAGATGAAAGCGAACTCTTTGCCGCTCAGGGGCATGACCGATAGGCGCGATTGTCGAACAAGCGCGATGTCCTTGAGCTCTCGCTTTCCCTTGATCTGCGTAAGCGTCACCGGCCTCGGTAGTGGCTTCACCGGAACAAGATCGACCGCGCTCCAATCGCCTTCTTTCGCCGTCGTATCGCGGTAAGCCGTGCGCGCGACTTTGGCGACGCCAACGACAGCCTTTCCTTCGCCGCTATGATAAAAGAGAACTTCGTCGCCTTTTGACATTCGGCGAAGATTGTTGCGGGCCGCAAAATTGCGCACTCCGGTCCAACTTGTGCTGCCATCAGCTACGAAGTCTGCCCAGGAGTAATCGGATGGTTCTTGTTTCACAAGCCAGAAATTTTTCATCGCTTCAACTTAACCCGGTTCGACAATTATCGATCTTTGTTTGAAGATCGACACCATGGCAGGGATGCCGTTTATCACATTCGAAGGCTCGGAGGGTTGCGGAAAATCGACCCAGGTGCAATTGCTGGCCACGCATCTCAAGATATTGGGAGTTCCCTTTCTGGTCACTCGCGAACCAGGTGGAACTGCGATTGGCGAATCGATCCGCGAACTGTTGCAATTCGCGCCGCAGAGCGTGGGGATGACCCCGGAAACTGAGCTGCTTCTTTTTGAAGCGAGTCGCAGCCAGCTCGTTCGGGAAGTGATCAAACCTGCGCTGGAACGCGGCGAGTGCGTGATTGCTGACCGTTTTTTTGATTCGACCACTGTTTATCAGGGCGCCGCGCGCAAACTGGACCGGAAAGTCGTCAGACAACTGAACGCTTTCGCCGTCGGCGATTGTGTTCCCGACATTACATTCTTGCTCGATGTCGATCTAGAAACGGCGCGATCGCGCATGCAGCAGCCGCGCCGTCCAGACCGAATGGAACAGCAAACAGTCGAATTTTACGAACAGGTCCGCGACGGTTATCAAGAACTTGCGAAATGGCAGCGAGATCGAATTGTGGTGATCAAGGGTTGGCAATCGCCGCACGATATCGAGAAGGAGATTTGGGAAACGCTCGTGAAACGGTTTCCAGAGCTTGCTGCGAAATCGGAAATCGAAAATCGAAAATCTAAAATGTAACGATGGCTTTCACTCGCAAAGCAGCGATTGGACTTTTGCGACGCGCGCATAATCAGAAGCGTTTGGGCCACGCCTATTTAATCTCAGGGCCGGCCGGGAGCGGCAAACGAGAAGTGGCAGCAGAATTGGCAAGCACCGTCAACGGGACAGATGCCGGTGATGTTTTTTCATCAAAGGCGCGCGAGATTTTTGTGGCCGAGCCGGAATCCAAATCGAGAAGAATTCTGATCGAGCAGATTCGCGAGTTAGAGCACGGCCTTCAGATGCGCGCCAGCGATGGCCGGCGAAAGGTGGCAATCATTGCCGAAGCGGATCGTTTGCAACCGCAAGCGGCGAATGCGTTTTTAAAAACGCTGGAAGAACCGCCGCGCAATTCGCTGTTGCTTCTTTTGAGTGCGTTACCGGAAGCGTTGCCGGACACGATTGTGTCGCGTTGCATTTCTATTCCACTGGCGGCGAATGGCGAACAAATCGAAATGCCAGAGCGCGCTGAGTTGATCGACCTGCTCGGCCAGACTGCGCGCGAAAACAAATGGAGCGTGCAGCAAGCCTATCGGGTCGCACAAGGAATGCAGTCGCTGCTTGGAGAGATCCGTGAACAAATCAAGGCGCAAACGGCCGAGGCGTTGAAAACTGAGGAAGCGCGTTATCGGAACTCGACCGACGGCGCGTGGCTGGACGATCGCGAAGATTATTACAAGGCGTTGACGGAGAGTCTCTACATTCAGCGTCGCGCGGCGCTGGTAGAGGTGTTGCTTGAGTTTTGGTCGGATGTTTTGCGAGCGTCTAGCAAAGTCGCCCGGCGCGATTTGATTGCGGCAAAAAAGGAAACCGCCGCGCTTGCGGAACGCTTCACCGCGCCGGAAGTGCTGCGACGAATCCAGCGTCTGGAAGAATTGCGAGATCACCTTGGCCGCAATATTCAGGAAGCGCTCGCATTCGAAGCCGCGTTTCTCCAAGTGTTCGGTTCCTGACAGTCCCTCGGATTTTCTCGGAAGAGAAGATTTCCGAGAACTTGCCGCGACAGAAGTCGTAATACGCTCGTGAAGGGAGATCTGGTCGGGATTATTCAAGCGTGAAAGGCCACGAGCGAACTGCAACGAATCTGAAGAGTGGCTTAGGCGCGGCAATTAGGCGCGAAAGATCCGTTCTTAGCATTTCCCAAGGAGAACTCGCGTCTCGTGCCGGTTTGCATCGGACTTACGTCTCGGACGTCGAACGCGGAACGCGCAATCCTTCTATTCAAAGCATCGAGAAACTTGCCCGCGCATTGCACGTTTCTGTGGCAACACTTTTCGAACGAGCCGGCAACAGTGATGGTACGAGTCGGACTGGCGGACGTAAGATCACTGGCTGACCCGGTAACACAGAAGCGTTCCGCGGCTCACAGTTTTGCGGGACAGATCGGTGCCGTCCGAGGAAACGCAAGAATCGGGTTCCAGCGTAAAAATGTAACTTGTTAGGGCTGCCGCGGCTCGAATTTCGATTGTACTATTAAGAGCATGTTCCCCGGAGCGACGCGAACCGATTGGCGCCATGGCTGCATAGGATCGACATTGTCGATCTTTGCGTCTCTATTCGCAGAATAAAAGGATGAACCCAGCACTCACGGAGAACGGACAGAAGCTGCGAGACACGGGACTGAAAGCAGTCGGTGAAGTTCCCTGGGGCACACATTTCAGCATCTTTTACGAAACGAAACAGGACTTGCTCGACATTTGTAGTACCTTATTTCAGAGCCGGAGTAGAAAGTAATGAACTTTGCGTCTGCTATGGTGGAAGTTACGAGTTCCACACGATTCCAGAAGCAAAGCGAAGATTAAGCAAAAAGCTGCCCGAGCTCGACGACTTACTCGAATGCGGCAAAGTCGAAATACTTGCACGCAAAGACTGGTTCGGGGTCGCTGGTAACATTAGCATTCACAAGACACTCGACCGCTTTCAGAAGAAACTCGATTACGCGCTGGAGCGCGGCTTTAGCGGGCTTCGATTCCATGGTAGTTCTTCGTGGCTCAAACTTAGTTTGGGTGAGAGCGGCTTCCGGGATTACGAGCAAAAACTGGATGCCATACTGGCTAATCGGCCGGCGATTTGTGTGTGCACATTTCCGCTGTTCTTAACGGGAGCCGAACAGATTCTGGATGCGGCGCGTACCCATCAATTCGCGCTGACGGTGCGCCACGGAAAGTGGAAAAAGGTGAAGATTTGCGATATGGCCGACGCCGGTAAAGAAGCTTGGAAGGGTAAATTGCAGCAGCTGACTTTTCGACAGCGCGAGGTTTTGCAGTTGCTGGCGGAGGAAAAGAATACCAAGGAAATCGCATCGATCATGGGCATCAGCATTAAGACTGTCGAGTCGCACCGGCTGCAGTTGATGCGGCGATTGGGGATCGACAATGTGCCGGGCCTGGTTCGGTTCGCTATTCGCACCGGGCTGGTCTCGGCCGAAGCCTAACGAATCGGCGCACCGACGAGCACGCGTAAGGTTTTCCCTAATAGCGGCTCGCATCCCACGCGTCGAATATGTCCCGTGATAGTTGCGGGGATATTCAAGGATTTTCCGTATTCCGAAACTATTCGTGAACTTCAATCGCGAAAGATCGTGGTGCGGAAAATTCGTATCCCCGTGCTTTTGTCGATGATCATTCACTGTCACTCATCGTCTGTGGTGTGTGCAGTTAAGATGGCCGGAAATTCATGGCGACGATTGATCTGAAAACCCTTCTTGGGATGGCCATCAAGACGCGGAGAGCCTCGTTAGGTATTTCTCAGGAGGAACTCGCCTATCGAGCCGGGTTGCACCGAACTTACATTTCGGATCTGGAGCGCGGGGCTCGAAATCCTTCCGTCGAAAGTATTGAGAAACTTGCGGCCGCATTACAAATTTCAGTCGCAAAACTTTTCGAACAAGCCGCCGGCAAAGCCTAACGCCAGACGGCCGGTAAGCTCTGTCTCTGTCATGATGCATTGTTGACAGTTTCAGAGGAGCGCGCAGCGTTGCGGCCTGAGCATGAGATTTGAAAATCAAAGCGCCATTGTCACTGGCGCGGGGCGGGGGATCGGGCATACGATCGCGGTCCGACTGGCAAGCGAAGGCGCGCGCGTCGCGTGTGTGAGTCGCAGCGAAGACAACGCTAAGCGGACAGCGGATGAGATAAACATCTTGCGCGCGGATTCGGCGAAACATTACGCGGTTGATGTTGCCGATCACGCCGCGGTGCAAAAAATCGGCGCGCAGATTCTCGAGGACTTCACCAAAATCGACATTCTTGTGAATAACGCCGGTGTGAGGCGTGATGGACTAGCCATGCGGATGTCGATCGAAGATTGGGACGCGGTCATCAACACCAATTTGCGCGGCGCCTTCAATTTCACTCAAGCGATTATCCGCGCGATGGTCAAGCAGCGTAGCGGTCGCATTATCAACATTACTTCGGTGATCGGTTTGATCGGCAATGCAGGCCAAACCAATTACGCTGCCAGCAAAGCCGGGCTGATTGGTTTTACGAAATCGCTTGCGCGGGAGCTGGCCAGTCGCAGCATCACCGTCAACGCAATTGCGCCGGGATTCATCACTACTGACATGACCGCGGGATTGTCCGATGAGATTAAGAAAACGATCCAGTCACAGATTCCGCTCGGCAAGACCGGCACGCCTGAAAATGTCGCGAGCGCAGCTGCATTTCTCGCGTCGGGCGAGGCGAGTTACATCACCGGCCAGGTGATCTGTGTGGACGGTGGAATAGTAATGTAGTTACGCAGCGGCTTCCGCGCGTTCTTCCTGCTGGCTCGAGGCTGAAGGCGAAATCCCGAATCGCTCACAGTACTCCGCAAACCCGTTCATTCCCTCCAATCGGAAGTAGGCTGCGTCGTAGCGATGCACGCCATTCGTTTGCGAGTTCTGTTGCGCGAGGACGGCATTCATTTGCCTTTCGACTTCCGGTGAAAACGGCCAGCCGAAATGTTCATAAACGTGCCCCGCGGCCGCAATCGGATCCCGGCGAACGTCGTCGTAACGCAGATCGCAAACACGGTGGGGGAGCAATTGATCACGCGCACGCATGAAAGTCTTCAGCGCCTGTGACCAATAAGTCAGCGCGTCGCGACCGATTTGCACTGGATCAACTGCATCACTGAACACCTGGCGCAAGATTGTGACCAGACTTGAAACGGATGCGACTGCTTCAATCGGATCGCGATGGATTTGGACGAATCGCGCGTCCGGATAGATCGACAACAACGCGGGCGCGGCGAACATGTGTGCCGGCGCTTTCAGGACCCATCGCTCCGCTGACTGGCGGAACTGCAAATGCTGCAAGGAGCGGCGATGAAATTTGTAAGCCGGCCGCAAGTCTTGACTAAAAAACCACGCGCGATACGAGGGCACGTTATACATGGTGTCGAATTGATCGCTCATGAAGGTCGGGCTCGTCAGCGAGACGCATTCCTGCGGCAGCTCGGCGCCGGTCGCATGCACGCTTTCGAAGGTTGGCGCCAGCCAGCGCAGGACGGCGAGATTTCGGGACGCCTGCTGAATTCGCTGTTGTCGATCTTCCGAACTCGGCGGCGATGGCGACATCACTTCCCACGTTAGCGGCGCGCGATGCGCCGGATCGGCCGCGAGAAGAATGTGTAACAACGTCGTCCCGCTGCGCGGCAAGCCTACGATGAACAACGGTTCACGGATCGTCTGTTGCGCAATCTCGGGATAAATTCGGCGATCGCGCTCAAGGAGAAGGCGATTTCCCAAGATTCGCACGACGTCGCTTCGCAGCGCCATTTTTCCGATCACGTTGAGCCTCGCCTCGCGATGACACGATTCCAACAAACGCGAAAGGGGCTCGACAAATTCGCCGCCGCCAAAATCCTCCAGGCCACAACGTCGCTTCGCCTTGTCTATTAATTCGGCGGCGGATGGAGCTGTCGATTCTATGCCGATTTTTTCCAGCGCGGTGCCGCATTTGTTGAGCAGCCGAACCGGAAACGGCGCGCGCGTTTGCTCGACGGTAGTGGGCGCGGGCATAACATCGACAATTGCGGCTGGCTGAGCCGAACGCAAGCTTCAACTCCGCTTGTTGCGCAGCGCAGGCAGACGTTCGATCATTTGTTATGGCGATGGAGAAAGCGACGTTCGGGGCGGGTTGTTTTTGGGGCGTGGAGGAAACCTTCCGCAAACTGAAAGGCGTCGCATCGACGGCCGTCGGGTATGCGGGCGGGAACAAAGAAAACCCGGGCTACGAAGATGTTTGCAGCGATGAGACCGGACACGCCGAGGTCGTCCAATTGGAATTCGATCCATCGCAAATCAATTACGATCAGCTCCTGGATGTTTTTTGGTCGAACCACAATCCGACTACACTGAATCGACAAGGCCCCGATGTGGGGACGCAATATCGCTCGGTGATCTTTTATCATTCGCCGGAGCAAAGAGCTGCGGCCGAAATGTCGAAGCGAAAGATTAGCGAAAGTGGGAAATTCAATCGCCCGGTAGTCACCCGGATCGAGCCGGCGCCTAAATTCTGGCGCGCCGAAGAATATCACCAGCGCTATTTGGAAAAGCGCGGCCAATCGCACTGCGCGATTTAGGCGGATGGCTGGCGACGTTATTCGGACGAAGGACTTCGCAGCGGACGCGGCCAACTTCATTGTCGATCTTGCCCACAAGGCGCTGGCAGAGCGGCACGAGTTCCGGATCGCGTTGTCGGGCGGAAATACGCCGCGGCCAGTTTATTCTGAGGTCGCGCGCATTGGCCGCGATCTGCCGTGGGAGCGCATTTTAATCACGTTCGGGGACGAGCGTTGTGTCCCTCCGAACGATGCGCAAAGCAACTTTCGCATGGCACGAGAAACCCTGTTTGTTGCGGCAAACGTCCCTGAAAAATCGATCATGCGAATGCGCGGTGAGATCGATCCACAAATCGCGGCCCAGCAATATCAGGACGATCTCGATCTTCTGGCCACGCAGCACGGCGAACAAATGTATCGGCACGATCTGATTTTGCTCGGACTTGGCGATGACGGTCACACCGCCTCACTGTTTCCCGAAAGTGCCGCGCTGAACGAAGCGGCCCAGCGCGTGGTCGCGAACTTCGTTTCGAAACTGAACGCGTGGCGTCTGACGTTCACATTCCCGCTCATCAATCACGCGCGACACGTTTGCTTTCTGGTGAATGCGACCAAGCAGTCGAAACTCGTCAACCGTGTGATCAATGGCGATCCGCAGTTTCCTGCATCGCGAGTGAATCCGACCGCTGGCACCCTGACGTGGATGCTCGGGGAGTAAAGCGCGACCGAAATCAATACTGTTCGCCTTCGTCCGGAGTGGGCGTTACCCGATCTTCGATCGCCCAGACGTGCAACATGACCGCGCCCCAATAGGGAATCAGCATAAGAATTCCCCATCCGGCGGAAGCGATCGAGGCTAAAATTGCGAAAGCGATGGCGGTCGGAGTAATGAGAAGCAGAATGATTGCGCCCATTATGCGATGACCTTTGTAGATATGACCGAGCCCCGGAATGATGCTGAGCAAGATTGCCATCGCATCGCTCGCTTTCGGTTCCGCGGGCTTGGTGGCTTCGCGCGTCCAGTCGCAGTTACGACATGCTTCAGCATTACTCGGCAGCATCGTGCCGCAATAAGGACACTGCATCATGTCGGCGCTAAACGGCTGCGGTTCGGTTGGGGCGTCCGTGTATTCCATGCGAATCAAGATCGACCATCGAACGTCACAAGGGCCGCCGGATTCGTCAAGCAACATGAATTGGGAGGGCGTTTTCTCCGAAATGCCTTTCGAGTTGGCGTCTGACACAGACCCCCTACAATTATTCCAGGTGGCCTCGCTGTCCCAGATCGTTAAGTATGGCGATAAATATCTTCGCGTTCGAAAAATCGAAGATTCGCCGAATGCGCTCAATGGGCTTCAGATCGAAAACTCCGGCAACATCACGAAAATCGGTGCGGCAGTGGATGTTTCGACGCGTGTTCTAACCGCAGCCGCTAAACAACATGTCGATCTCTTGATCGTGCATCACGGATTATTCTGGCCCGGTTTACAATCAATCGCCGGCGGTTTGCGTCGGCAATTGAAAATCGCGTTCGAAAACGACATCGCGCTCTACAGCGCACATCTGCCGCTCGACGTCCATCCTGAAGTGGGCAATAACGCGCAGCTCGCGGCGGCGCTAGGATTCAAATCGACGAAACCGTTCTTAGAAGAAAAGGGGGAGCTGGTTGGATTGCGAGTCAAAGACGCGTTACCGCGGGCCGAAGTCATTCGCAAACTCAGAAGAGTATTGCGCGGCCCAATCAAGGCGTTCAATTTTGGGCCAAAAGAAACCACCAGGATCGGTATCGTGACCGGCGGCGCTGGGTCGGAAATTTACCGGGTTACGCAAGAGAAGATCGACATGTTCATCACCGGCGAAGCACCCCATTGGGCGGCGGTGGCGGCGGAAGAGCTCGGAATCAATCTTCTCCTCGGCGGTCACTACGCGACCGAAACCTTTGGCGTCAAAGCGATGGCCGCGCGTCTTTCGAAGCGGTTCAACGTTCCGTGGGAATTTCTCGATTTTCCAACCGGTTTGTGAATTCGGTTACAGCTCGATTATCGCGGACTTGATTTGCCGGCCGTACGGTGAAGTTGATTTGCACGCGCCAGCGCCTTTGATGATCAGTCCGCCAAGAGGCGATTCGAAGTTTTCCCTTTCGTAAATTTGCGGACGTTGTTCTTTGTTCGCCGATGGCTCACGTGCCAACTCAGCGAATAAGCACGCGCGCGACCGGAATTGTCGGCGTGGCAATTCTTTGCAGCCGTGTTCTCGGTCTCATCCGCGAAGTTGTTTTCGCCGCGCTCTTCGGCGCGTCGCGAAATATGGACGCGTTTCTGACTGCCTTCCGCGCGCCGAATATGTTGCGCGATCTCTTTGCGGAAGGCGCTCTCTCGACCGCATTCGTTACGACTTTCTCCCAGCGAATCGCCACCGAGGGCGACAAGTCGGCGTGGAATCTTGCGAGTAAGGTCGCCACTCTCGCGCTCGTTTTTATGAGCGCGGTCTCGCTGCTTGGCGTCATCTTCGCTCCGGTTCTCATCAACATTCTCGCGCCCGGTTTTCCCATCGAGAAAGCGGAGCTGACTGTTTTGCTCACGCGCATCATGTTCCCCTTCATCCTTCTGGTGTCGCTGGCCGCGCTGGTAATGGGAATGCTCAACGCGAAACATGTTTTTGGGATGCCAGCGATGGCGTCGAGCTTTTTTAATCTCGGCTCGATCATCGGCGGCGTCGCGCTTTGTTACTGGCTCGATCCGCAACCTGATTGGCGGCACCCGCATTTCGGCGAGCGCGGTTTGGTGGGTTTGTCGATCGCGACATTGATTGGCGGATTTCTGCAATTAATCGTGCAGTTCCCATCGCTTGGCCGAGTCGGGTTTCGATTTCGTCTGGACTTCAATTGGCGCGATCCGGGCGTGCGAACCATTCTTGGAATGATGGGGCCGGCAACCATCGCCGCCAGCGCGGTGCAAGTGAACGTGGCCGTAAACAGCATCTTCGCCTCCGGATTGGGCGATGGGCCGATTGCGTGGCTGAACATCGCTTTTCGCCTCATGCAATTACCGCTCGGAATTTTCGGCGTGGCGGTAGCGACGGTTACTTTGCCGTTGGTTTCGCGCAGTGCCGCCGTTGGTAACACGAGCGAGTTTCGTTCTGCGCTCGCCCATTCCATCCGGCTTGTCCTGTTGCTGACGATTCCTGCGGCCATCGGTCTCATTATCTTGGCGGAACCGATCATTCACTTGATCTACGAGCATGGCCGATTCACTCCTTACGCGACTACGCAAACCGCGGCTGCTCTGCGCTTTTACGCCATCGGCCTCGCCGGATATTCTGCGGACAAAGTGCTCGCGCCCGCGTTTTACGCGCTCAACCGACGCTATGTGCCGATGTTCGTGACCCTGACCTCAATCGCGATAAACTTTTCTCTCAACTGGTTCTTTACCTTTTATCTCCATTGGGGACATCGCGGCCTCGCCTTCTCTACTAGCATGGTCGCAATCACGAATTTTATTTTTCTTTATTCAATGATGCGTCGCTACACCGGCCGGCTTGAGACTGGCGCGATGTTTCGGACAATTGCCAAACTTTTGTTCGCAGGAATCGGACTGGCTGCCATCTGCTGGCTCGCGTCCACGTTTTTCTTTTCCGTCCATACTCATTTGGCGGGGTGGAAGAACTTCCTTGCGCTGATGGTTACAATTGCCGTCGGCGCCGGAACATTTTTCGGAGCGGCCTACTTGCTCCGCGTTGCTGAAGTGCACGACGTCGTGGATCTCTTTAGGCGGAAGTTTGGCCGGCCGACGTTGTAGAGGCGTTTCAAATATCCGACGAATAGATTCGGCGCTTGGCACAAGCGCCGCTACAAGCTCAAGGCTTGATCGAGATCTTCGATCAGGTCGTCGGCGTTCTCCAGCCCGATCGACAGTCGGATCAAACCTTCCGGCGAGATTGTGCCCGGGCCTTCGATCGACGCACGATGTTCGATCAAGCTTTCCACGCCGCCCAAACTAGTCGCGCGGGTAAAAATTTTCGTGCTCGTCGTGACTTTCATCGCCGCGTCGCGGCCATCTTTCACCTCGAACGAAAGCATTCCGCCGAACATCGACATCTGCTTTTGCGCGATCTTGTGGCCCGGATGTGAACGCAAGCCGGGATAATGCACCCGC
The DNA here is from genome assembly GCA_003219215.1 of Verrucomicrobiota bacterium. Taxonomy (GTDB): domain Bacteria; phylum Verrucomicrobiota; class Verrucomicrobiia; order Chthoniobacterales; family UBA10450; genus AV40. Next base: position 25,310 of record QHPY01000169.1, read on the forward strand.
TCAACATTGCTGTGGCTGGCGAGAAATTCTGCGACCCTCGCTGCGTTTTCCGAATGCGCGCGCATCCGCCACGGCAAGGTTCGCATTCCCCGCAGAATCAACCAGCAATCGAACGGCGAGGGGACGGCCCCGCCTTCATATTGAATACTGCGAATCTGCTGAAAAAGATCGTTGTCTCTTTTCGCGACCACAATTCCCCCGAGAACGTCGCAATGGCCGCCGAAATACTTTGTGGTCGAGTGAAGAATAAAATCGGCGCCGAGATCGAACGGCCGTTGAAGGATCGGGGCCCAGGTATTGTCACAAACGCAAAGGGCGCCGGCGTCGCGTACGATTGTTGAAACCTCGGCAAGATCGACAATTTTGAGGAGCGGATTGGACGGCGTTTCCATCCAGGCCAGTTTCGTTTTTGGGCGCAGCGCTTTTTTCACTGCGGCCAGATCGCTCATGTCGATGAAATCAGCTTGAAGCCCCCATCGCAGAAAAATTTCACGCAATAATCGCGACGTTCCGTAGTACGCATCTAAGTGCGCGAGCACGTGATCGCCAGGTGCCAGCGCCTGGAAAATTGCTCCGGTCGCTCCCGTTCCGGAGGCGAACGCGGCCGCGGCTGCGCCGCCTTCGAGCGCGCTGACTCCTTCTTCCAGCGCCTGCCGGTTTGGATTGTTGTTGCGCGTGTACATGAATCCGCGCGAGTAAGTTCCTTCCACGTCGCGTTCGAAGGTCGTGGAAAGATGAATGGGCGCTGAGACGGCGCCGGTTGCGGGATCGATGCGCTGGCCGGCATGCACGGCGAGAGTTTCAATTTTCATGTGTCGGCGGAGAGGTTACGAATTCGTTAGCCGTTGTCGATCTATTCGACTTCGCTCGCGCCTTCGCCAAGGCTACGTCGCCGCGAGCAGGACAAGCCTTGTGCCGCTTTGCATTTGACGCGACGATTATCCAAGGCAAATAGCATCTGCACTTTCCGGCGGATACACCGCCCCTCGCTTCATGACGATTTACGACGACGAAGTTTTCAAAATGGCCTGCGACCAGTTCCAGGTCATTGCCGATTATCTCAGCATCGACAAGAACGATCGCGAGCGATTGATGTATCCCAAGCGTGCCATCGCCGTCACGCTTCCGGTGCATATGGACGACGGCAGCACGCGAACTTTTCAAGGTTATCGCGTTCAACATCACCTGACGCTCGGGCCGACCAAGGGCGGGACGCGATTCGCCCCGTCGTTGTCGATGGGTGAGACGGCTGCGCTCGCGATGTGGATGAGTTGGAAATGCGCACTGGCAAATTTGCCGTACGGCGGAGCGAAGGGCGGCGTGGCTTGCGATCCGTCCAAGTTATCGCGCACCGAGCTCGAAGCCGTTTCGCGCCGTTACATGCAGGAGATGATTTCGTTTGTTGGACCGCACACCGATATCATGGGCCCGGATATGGGGACGAACGAACAAATCATGGCCTGGTTCATGGACACTTACTCGGTCTACATGGGTTATGCCGTGAACGAAATCGTTACCGGCAAACCGGTTGCCATCGGCGGGACGGAAGGCCGACGCGAAGCGACCGGCCGCGGCGTCGTTTATTTGATCGAGCGCGCGCTGAACATGTTGAAGATCGATCCCGAAAAGTGCACCGCCATCCTGCAGGGATTCGGAAACGTCGGCGCAGTCGCGGCCCTTTCGCTTGCTTACAAAAGCGGGGTCAAAGTCGTCGGCATCAGCGACGCCTACGCTGCGATCTACAATCCAAAAGGAATCGATGTGCAGGCGGCCGAGCAACATGTTTTGAAAAAAGGAAATCTGCGCGCATTTCACGAGGCCGATCATGTCGATCCCAAAGATTTGCTTAGCATGCCGTGCGACGTGCTGGTGCCGGCGGCGGTCGACCGTGTGATCAACGGAACAAACGCAGGCAAATTAAAATGCCGAATCCTCGCCGAAGCCGCGAACGGCCCGACCACGCCTGAGGCCGATTTAATTTTGGAGAAGCGCTGGGACGAAATTTTCGTGATTCCAGATATTTTGTGTAATGCCGGCGGTGTGATCGTTTCCTATTTCGAGTGGGTCCAAGGCCTGCAAGCATTTCTCTGGAGCGAGACGGAAGTGACCGACAAACTTTTCCGGATCCTCGAACATTCCTTCACCCAGGTGATCCGTCGCGCCAAGGAACACAAGATTTCTCATCGCACCGCCGCCATGGCGATCGGCGTTGAACGGGTAATGAAGGCGAAAAAAATGCGCGGCCTCTTCCCATAAGGCGTGATATCTGACGGGTTGACGCCAAAGAAAATTCTGCGCTGAATTGTTTTCATGGCTGCGGCATCTTTGCGGGCTCTCCTGACGCGCTCGGTTGATTACGCGGGAATGTTTCCGCCGTGCAACCTGGAACTTGAACCTGCTTTGAAAAATCAGTCGGCGTATGCTCGCTCAAACGATTCCTGGATGCTTTCGGCATTTGTTTTGCCGGTCGCGCAATTCTCGGACACTGCGGCGCTCGTGTCTGTATTCGATAAACATCATCCGTTGCGCATTTCGGCTTTGGGCGCCAGGACCGAGAACGCGAAAGATTTTCTGACCGAGGTTAAGAATGCGGCGGAGACAATCCGGTCGTTTCAAAAGGAACACGTCGATCTTGTCTCGGTGGCTCAGCTCGAAATGCCCGCTCCCGCAGATGTCGATCTTACGAAATTGAATGAGGCGGCTACTCTGCTCGCCGATTTAAAGCTGCAAGGGTTTTGGGAAACGCCGGCGGAGTCCGCGGAACAAACGATCGGTTTGCTGGCGCGGGCGAAGCAACCGGCGTTTGGTTATAAATTGCGCACCGGCGGAGTGACAACGGACGCGTTTCCAAGCTCGGTCCAAATCGCACGCGCGCTCTTGGCGTCAACCAAAGAACATGTGCCAATCAAGTTCACGGCTGGGTTGCACCATCCTGTCCGGCAGTTTCGCGATGAAGTGAAAACCGAAATGCACGGATTTTTGAATGTGCTGGGCGCGGGTGTCCTTTCCGCCGAGCATCATTGGGACGAAGCGCAAACGATTGAGATGCTCGAGGATCAGCGTCCAAATTCGTTCGAATTTCACGACACCGTCTTTGCCTGGCGCGATTGGGAAGTCACCATCGATCGGATCAAAGCGCGCCGGAAATTCGTGACCTCATTCGGCAGCTGCAGTTTTGATGAACCGCGCGAAGATTTACAGGCGCTGAACTTTCTTTTCTGATGGCGCTCAAATCTTTCGTCGATGTCGCGAGCGAGTCGCATTTTTCACTAGAGAATCTTCCGTTCGGCGTTTTCAAGTCACGTGCCAGCGAGGCCCGAATTGGTGTCGCGCTTGGCGATTACGTTGTCGATCTTTCTGCGCTGGAACGCGCTGGGCTTTTCAAAGATCTGTCGCCAGAGACGGCGGCAGCTACAACTCGTGATTCATTGAATGAACTTCTTGCGCTCGGCAGACCTGCCTGGCGAAAGGTCCGCGAAACTTTGCAAAAACTTCTCTCGGCTGAGACCGCGACGCTGCGAGATGACGAGACACTGCGTGAGCGCGTTTTCCATCGGCAATCGGATGTTGTGATGCAACTGCCTGCGAAGATCGGTAACTACACCGATTTTTATTCATCCTATCATCACGCCTACAATGTCGGAACGATGTTGCGCGGTCCGGAGAACGCGCTCATGCCAAATTGGAAGTGGCTGCCGGTGGCGTATCACGGTCGCGCGAGTTCGCTGGTTGTGAGCGGAACCGACGTGCGGCGGCCGCAGGGACAAAACAAACCGCCGGATGCAGGAGCGCCTCTGTTCGGTGCGACGAAAAGTTTGGATTACGAATTGGAGATGGCATTTTTGATTGGCCCGGGCAATTCGTTAGGCCAACCCGTGCCGGTCGATCGTGCGCTCGATCACATCTTTGGTTTCGTGTTGATGAACGATTGGAGCGCGCGGGATATTCAGGCATGGGAATATCAACCGCTCGGTCCGTTTCTAGCCAAGAACTTTTGCACCAGCATTTCCCCGTGGGTGGTGATGTTGGAAGCGCTGGAACCGTTTCGGAAACCGCTGCCACGGCAGGATCCGGAACCGCTACCGTATCTGCGCGCGAAGAATGATTCCACTTTCGACATCCAACTCGAAGCGAAATTGCAAACGGCGAAGATGAAATCGCCGCACTCAATTACGCAAACAAATTTTCAAAATCTTTATTGGAGTGTTTCACAGCAGCTCGCGCATCACACCGTCGGTGGCTGCAATCTCCAGCCGGGCGATCTGCTCGCGAGTGGAACGATCAGCGGCGAAACCGAAGAATCGCGCGGCTGCATGCTGGAGCTGACCTGGCGCGGTGCGAATCCATTGAAATTGCCGAACGGGGAAACACGCAAATGGCTCGAAGACGGGGACACCTTAAAGATCACCGGCTGGTGCAATGGTGACGGATATCGAATTGGCTTCGGTGAAGTTAGTGGAAAAATTTTGCCGGCGCATTGAGGGGCAATATGTCGAGCTAGCGATGCAACCGTACGCACCGCGCGCTTTTCGTTTCATTGAGCTGTTACGAGTCCGCCATAATCCCAAGAAGTTATCTCCGGCGAAGCCGGCGGACTCGTCGGTTTGCGTTTGGGATCTGATTTGCAATCCTTCGAGCGAGCGGCTTGGATTAAGCATGTGCTGCGCGAGCCGGACGCTCCTGACTTTGATGGTTATCTTGCGGAACGTTTGCACGAAGATGCATAACTTCTGATCCGAATGGCTCCTGAGAAAGACAGCACCGCAAAAACTCACGTTCTTCATGTCGATGATGATCCGGACATTCGACTCCTGATCTCAGCCTCACTGCGCGACTTTGGCTACGTCGTGGCCACAGCCGGAACGAAGGCGGAAGCGTTGGAGCTTGCCAAACAATTCAAGTTCGACCTCTGTATTTTGGACGTGCGGCTGCCCGATGGCAGCGGAATCGAATTGTGTCAAAACATCCTGGATCTCCAGCCGAAGGTTCCGGTGCTGTATTATTCCGCCTATGCCAGTGACGAGGAACAGGAAGCTGCGCTGTCGGTCTGCGGCGACGCTTATCTCAAGAAGCCGGTTTCGGCTGCAAAACTGGAAGAGACGATTTCCGGATTGCTGAACTCGAAGAACTGAAAGAGCAGCGTTTGGCAGGCTAAATCTTACTGCAACCGGTAAAACGCAGGAACGAAATAGAATTTTTCGTGAGTCGTTGAATCGACCGGCTTCCCATTTCGGTAGGCCGGCAGGAACACCCACTGCCGCATGATTTCAATCGCTGCATCGCCATATCGTTTGCTTTCCGGCGGTGTCACGTTGATCAAATGGATGTCCTTCAAATTGCCTGCGGCATCAGTTGTTAGACTGATATCGGCCACGCCAGGCTTATCTTCAGTCATCCAGGAACCGAACGGTTCCTTTACCTTTGTGTAATCGTAAATGTGGCCCGGGATATATAATGCCTGAGGAGAAATGAAATCACTTTCCTTCTGCAATTCGGGCAGCTCCTGGTTGGCGAAAATTCTGACGTGCGGTTTACCGTCGACTACGCTGAAAGCGAGCGTGCCATAAAATCCGGCGTAGACGGGGCGATGCTGGTAGACGGCAGGGATGAAGCGCGCTTGAGACAGCTTTTGTCGCAGTTCGTCGCGCAAAGGCTCTGTTTCCTTGGTCGTTCCCCAAACCTTGGAGTAAGCGGGAAATCCGTTGGGATGAACACTAGCGTAAAAGAACAATGCGCCGTGTTTCACGCCTCGTTCCATCAGATGTTTGGTGCTGATCAGATTGACGAGGGAATTCGGACCCGAACCAATTAGCGCGGGCCGCATATCGGGAAGGTTTTCGGCGGGCGCCGGCTTGGCCGCGATCATCGCGAGCGCGATTAGAACGAGCAATGTCTTTGTAAGGTGAGGGGTAACATTCATAGTCGAACGGGGGGTTTCGTAATGAAATCGAAGGATCCGGGTTTAGCGGTCGTGCCCGTCATGAAAAATGCACCGTGAATGTCGAGTTGGTCACGCGCGTTGATTGTGTTCTAGTTTCCCAAATTCAGGCGGGCCTGTAGCTCAGCGGTAGAGCAGGGGACTCATAATCCCTTGGTCCCTGGTTCGAATCCAGGCGGGCCCAATTTGAATCTCGGATTGCCGTCCGAGCCGGACTTGCCTTTTTCGGGCTGCGGACTTGGGATAGGGCGTGATTCGACGCATCCTTATCGGAGTCGAAATTGTGGTTCTTACCGCGCTCGTTTTGACAACGCGCTGCGCGAATTATCAGGACGTTGTTGTCGGCCGAAATATCTACTTCACCGATGCCGATTGCTACGCGCGGATGACGCGCGTGCGCATGTGTGCCGAGCATCCTGGATTGATTATTCGTCATCACGATTTTGAAAACTTTCCGCAAGGAACAACCCCGCACACCACCGCGCCGTTTGATTATCTGATCGCTTCCTTGTCGATCTTGCTAAAGACGTTTACCGCACAGCCAATTGATTTGGCCGGCGCCATCATCTCGCCACTTCTCGCCCTGATCGGCGGCTGGTTTCTTTGGTGGTGGTCGCGACGAATAAAACTTCGTTATCGCTGGGTCATGCTGCTGCTCTACGCGATTAGCCCGATTCTCGTTCATGGAACAGAGTTAGGACGGCCCGATCATCAATCGCTGCTCATCTTGCTCGTTGTAATTGGCATCTGCGCCGAATGGAGTTTGCGAGAGGAGCAATCGCTAAATTGGAATGTTGTCTGGGGAGTAGCGTGGAGCCTGGCGCTTTGGGTTTCGTTTTACGAACCGCTTTTCTTGTTCGTGATTGTTCTCCTCTTTGGCCTAACAAAAGATCGACATTCGGTTTTGGCTTCGAATCGGCGAATCGGCTGGATTTGTTTTGGAGCGGTCAGCACGTTTGCGGTGCTTATTGAACGGCGCGTTCCAACATTCGCGATCTTTCAGTTGAGTCCGTTATTCGCAAATTGGGCGCGTACGATTGGCGAACTCGCGCATGTCTCACCGCTGAATCGAATTTGGTTCGACTGGGCCGGGTACCTGTTTGCCGTCGCGCCGGTTTTAATTTGGTACTCGTTTCGCAAGCGAACCGCGCCGCCACGTTTTATTCTGCTCTTAGTTGTCGCGACATTTCTGCTAACGATTTGGCAGGCGCGTTGGAGTTACTTTTTCATGGCGGTCTTCATCATCGCGCTGCCGGGTCTGCTTGCGCCGATCCAATCGCGCGTGGCGGTGTGGACCGCCTTTGTCTTGTCGATGTTACCGGTTGTTCAGTTCTGGGACGCGCGGATTTGGCCTAACGAGATTGAGTTGGCCCTTCGAATCGAGCGTCGGAATGAATCAATCCAGCTCCGGGAACTGGCTACGACGATTCGTTCGGAGGAAACCCAAGCGTTTCTCGCGCCGTG
>QHPY01000199.1 GCA_003219215.1 Verrucomicrobiota bacterium
GAAAAGGCAAGACTCACACCGCAACCAATCGCAGCATAGCGCGCGACCCCGGAAGCAGTTGCCCCATGCAAAGAAACCGCAGTAAGCAGTAAACCGATCACAAAGATCCCAGTTCCAGCCAGACTCGGTCGATGTAGTTCCCTTCGTCGTTCCTGCTGAACGAGCGCGGCTTCGACATCCGGCCGCGGATAAGGCAACACCGTTTTAACCGCTGTATTCATTCTTGAATTGAAACAGTGTGACTGCGCGGCTCGGAGAGCTCAAAAAGCGCCTCGGCAAGCCTATTCAGGCCAGTCTTTTCGCTCTGAATCGCGTTTTCTGCAAAAGTGCGTAACCGATCAGGCTCGCACAGGCAGCGTTGCAAAGCATCAGCAATCGATTCGCCGGAAAGGTCGGGCAATCTCAACCCGTTCACTCCATCACGGACAACGTCGCCGCAATCTCGCGAGGCAATGATGGGAAGCCCATAAGCCTGGGCTTCGAGTTGAGTTAATCCAAAACCGTCCGACAACGTTGGAAATATTAGCACGTCGGCACTGCGATAGAAACTCGCTGTTTCGCCGCGCGATACCCTGCCGAACCAGCGGACCCGCGGCTTACTGCGAATGTCATCTGGAATTGAAATCTGAGCGGGACCAACAAATTGAAATTCGATCGGCTCGTCTTTAAGCAGCCGAATCGCATCAAACAGTCGCGCAACACCCTTTCGCAAATTAATTTGGCCCAGGAACAGAACGCGAAGCGGTCGTTGTTCGTCAAACCCATCGGGATATTGCCGCCCTCCTCTGACTTCTGACCTCTGACCTCTGTCTTCTGTGGTCTGTCCTCTGACCTCTGACATCTGTCCTCTGTCCTCTGTTGCCTGATAGGCGAGAGGAATAACGGATAACTTTTCGCCATTAACTCCTGCCTCAAGGAGGCCAGTCCTCGCCCATTCCGAATTAACAACGATACGGTCGGCTAACTCGCACTCTTCTCGCCAGTTGTCCCAATATTGTCGTGGTGCGCGCCTCCAGTTTGGTGCGAGTTCAGGCACTCGCGCGACTTCTTTGGCGACAATTTCTTCTTCAAACGGACCGGGATCAATCTGGCCGAGCACCGTTTTCCAGCCGCGTTGTTTCGCGAATCGAAAAATGTCCCGCGCCGCATAGGAATATGCGAAGACAATTACCTGAGAACCGACAGCGGATAACCGATAACTCGCAAGGCGCCTAAGCGCCTTGCGTTGAAACCATTCGTTCCGTGCCATGACTTTTTGCCAGCCCGTGAGTCCGCGCGCACGTGCGAGTACTTCGAATCCAATGAGCGACCAATTGAATGAAATGACCGGCGCGTCCCGCAGATCTTCATGCCATCGTCCCGCGAATCGCCCCCGCTGCCCGCTGACTCCTGATCTCTGACCTCTCCTTTGTCGACCCCACGCATCGGTGATCAGAAGACGCAGCGCCTCCTTCCGGAAAAGCGCACGCGGAATTGAGTAATGCTCTCGCGCGCCAATTTGGCAGCAGATCCAGTGAAGTTCGTGTTGCACAGGCCTAACCGGGCAATGACAACCAGCTGCGGTAAGCGCTCCAACAAAGAGGGTGCCGGTGTCTGAGTGCGGCGGGCAATCCGCGGATCGCTTGGAACCACCACACCGGTTCTCGCCAAACCCAATCCCAGCCACGCCGCGCGGCGTATCGCAGCTGACGAACAGCCCGCCATAAGATTAATGCGATCATTTGTGGAAACGGACAGCGCATCACTATGCTCCAGAGCTCATTTCTCGCATGGCGATGATGAATGCTGATCTCGTTGCGTTCATGTTGGGAATAGTGATGCCTGACAGTCACTCCCGGCCACATCATCACCTGGTAACCCGCTGCCACACATCTTAACGCATAGTCAGGCTCTTCATACGCGTGAAAGAAGGCCGTCTCAAAGCCTGAAACTCATCCGATCTTTGTGGAAAATGCAGGACTGCCAGGCGCTGGTTCTGTTCAAACAACGGCGTAAAGCTCGCGATACAGTCGATTTGTTCCGGATAACTGTCATCGTCCAGGCTCAGAACCAACTCGGCAGTTGATTCGCGTATCATCCGGTCACGGGATGCGATTGATCCTTGCGGATTCTCGTTCACGAAAATTCTGGCCTGAGGCAAAATAGACTTCACGACGTCCACAGTTGCATCGGAGCAGGCGTCAGCCGTGATTAGTATTTCCACCGGCGCGGGATTCAGCCGTCGCAACGCTTCGCACGTTCTTTGCAACTCAGCGGCCCGGTTGCGAGTTGTGATCATCAGCCCAGTCGTTAGGCCGGTGCGGATCCCCTCGTCCATTCTAAGTCTTTTGGTGCATGCTGCTGGCCGGAACACCCGCGACTCTATCGTTCGCAGCAACATCGCGTGTAACTACCGATCCGGCCGCAATTACCGCGTTATCACCGATCGTCACACCTTTCAGGATGATCGCGCCGGCGCCGATCCAAACGTTATTGCCAACGCGAACCGGAGCAGAGGTGAGCGATTGCGCGGCAACCTTCGCGCCGACCTTACTGGCGTGATCGTGGTCGGTGATGTAACAGAACGGCCCGATCATGCAGTAGTTTCCGATCACAATTTCCTCCGAGGCATCGAACATCGTGTAACGGTTGACATAACTGCTGCTGCCAAGGCGCAGCCGCGGGGGTGATATTCGGCTACCGGTCGTCAAAAGGATCGCTCCTTCGTCCAACGCACAATTGTCTCCGATCGTAATGTCCCACGGGTTTCTTGGGACGCTGATCTTCTGAATCCAGCAGCGCTGACCAATCTGCATGCCGAGAAGCCGAAGTCGCAGGATCCGGAACCGCATCGCGATCGCACGCGGGTAGCGAATGAGACGGTTGATCAGATCGTCGGGCCAAAGAGTCTTCTGTTTGCTCATTCTAACTACAATTGCTGGGTTTGAACCGCTTCTTGCGCGCTCCTCTGAACGCGAATTCCGTGCCACAGCGCCACGAGAGGGAAACCGATCAAGTATTTCCAGCGCAGCGTGCGAACGTGCCAACAAAAGGTCTTCCTATACAACGTCCATCCAAACCGATGGTAACTGTGGGTAACGCATGCGACGCTGAACGGTCGAGTGTGCAATGTCACCAGGCGTATTCTCTGCGTCTTGCGTGCTTCGCCACCTGGATATCTTCCGGCGCGTTCCGAATCTATCAGGTTTAATGTGCCTCGATAGATTCGAGGATAATTGCGTCGCGCGTTGGTTTGATGTTGACGGTAACCAAGCGTCACGGGCGACAGTATCTGCACAAATCGGCGCACCAGACCGAGGCGCAGCGCCAAATCGCAATCTTCCGCGTAAATTGGTGCGTTGGTGAATCCACCGCTTTCTTCAAACACGCTCTTGCGCAGAACCATCATGCAAGCGCCGACGAAATATCCCATACGGCTGGTTGAGTAGTAATCTGGAAAGATATCAAGCTTCAGTGGCTCTTCTTTAACGCTTTCCAGCTCGCGCTCGTGATAAAATTCGAAGAGTTTGGCGGCGACCAGATCCGGCTCGTTCTGAACTCGAATAGCTTCCGCAAAAGTTTTGAGCGTCCACGGAAACCAAACGTCGTCGCTGTCGAGGAACGCAATGTATTGGCCGCTGCATTGACTTGCGCCAAGGTTGCGCGCGGCACCGGGTCCTTTGTTCTCCTGTCGCAGGACTCGCACCCACGGCGTTTCACTTAAGATCGCCAGGGTGCCATCAGTTGATCCATCGTCGACGACGATTGTTTCATAATCGGCGAACTCTTGCGCTTGGAGCGAATCAAGCGTCGCACGGATATACCGGGCGCGGTTGTAAGTGGGAATAATAACGGAAAAGAGCATCAGCTACCAAAGTCGACGATTCTGCCTTTTTCGCTGTTTCCTGCGCCCAGCCGAGGCGGATTTGACAATCTCAGATGCCACGTGAAATCTCCGCGCCGCTGCTTATGAATCCGAAAGAGGCGTTTCGCAGTTTTGGCTCTGTGCTGCGAGAGCGTGGCATTCGTGCGTTTTTTCGCGCGATAACCGATCGGCTTTATATCCGCTGGTTTGAGTGGCGCCTTGGAATTCGTTCTGAGGCGGTAATTGATCTGAAGGAATTCGGGATTAAGAACGAACTCTTTCGCCCTTACGTTCCCACCGACTACCGTAGTTTTCAGACCATTCTCGCTGCGCTCGGCGTTCGACCCAATGAGGAAGTGTTTCTTGACTTCGGTTCGGGAATGGGACGCGCCCTGATTCTCGCAGCTACGCGGCCGTTTCGAAAGATCTACGGTGTGGAGATTGCGGAACAGCTGAATGAAATCGCGCGCCAAAATGTACGAAACGCGTTGTCCCGGCTGAAATGCCGCGACATCGAGCTCATTACGGCGAACGCGAAAGAGTTTGTAATTCCTGATGAAGTAACTGTGATTTACTTCGCCA
>QHPY01000016.1 GCA_003219215.1 Verrucomicrobiota bacterium
GCTCCTGGTGTTCGCGAATGTCGCGCTCGGCGAGGGAACTTATCAGCGCACGAGAAACGGGAAGACACTCGTTTGGAATAATCATCCCAAGCCTGTCGACGAAGCAACCTGGTCGGGCACCCGGGACCAGGAAGGGTACGCCCGCGGGTTGGGCACGCTGACCTGGTACAAAAAACAATCCCTCTTCGCGCGACTGACGCTTTATGCGCGCTACTTCGGCAACATGGACGCGGGAAAATTTAACGGACCGGTAACTGTTCATTCGAGACGAAAAACGTTTCACGCTATTTTTGCCGGCGGCGTTCGAACGACGCGTTGGACGACAGGTCCGGCATTGTCGCAAGCGTACCCCCAGTGGCGCACCGCAATGGCGGGACAGAACGTCGAGCCGGAGCCGCCCGGACAAGGACCGAGCCTAAATGGCGGGGCCGCTCAACCTTCTGAACGTTGGCCCGAATCCGGCGTCGATGATTCTCTCCAATTATTGGTTCGGCCGCCGCGTTTTTTGCGTCTGCGATCCGCCGGCACCAGGTCTGGGCCGCCCCTTGCCAACGCGCGCCTAACGAAAGGAGAAGTCGTCGATCTTGCCGACGCTGCCGCGCGCGCACGCGGTTACGCTTTTACTGAATACGCACGTCCGGAGCCGCAGTACGATCCGGCGGACCAGATTTGGTTGCTCGCCTACGATCAAAAACTGATCGGAAAACATTTCATTGTTGCGGTCGGCGACCGTTCGAAGCGAACGACGATCCTGGAAAGTACGAAGTAGAATGGAGCGCGTCGGACGTGCGACATTCCACCGGCGCTGTTGAGAAGTTGAGCGAGCAGCGCGATTGTCAATCTTATGGGACATAGTCACGGCCGAGATAACGTGAGGAAACGGGCACGGCGCCGCAAAAAAACCGAGCGCCTCGCCGACGCGAAGCGAAAACCGAAGCCGGCAAAGCAGGCTTAGCGGCGGAAGAGCGAAGACCGACGACAGATAACAGACGATCGCGCGCAAACTCCTGCGATATCGGTTTACGCAATATTGCTTTTAAGGCCGCGCTCGCCACCAGAGGACCGGGCGTGTTCGTTGTAACATCAAAAAAGTCGGTTAACTGAAGGAAAGTTTATGTTCACACTAAAGAAATCTGTCGCCCTGGTCGTAGGTTTAGTCGCGCTGCTCGGCATCATCCCGTTCGTGGCTAAAGCCGTGCGGACCGATGTGTCGCGCGATTTTCCCGTTTACAATAATCACGGCAAACCAGATTTAACCGTCGATCCGAAGCGGTTCGTTAACCAAATGGAAATCATTGATCGCTTGTTCGATGCGTCGAGCTGTGAAATAGCGGAGGGCTCGGTCGGAGGCACTGGTTATCGGCGTTTGCTCCGGTTCGACACTGTGCTGATCAACGGCGGCGACGGCGACCTGGTGGTCGGCAGTCCGACTGACCCGAACAATCCATATCATTCGGTGTTCATTTATTCGCCGTGCCACATGCATTATCACATCATCGGTTTTTCCAATTATCAATTGCTGAACCTGGATCGCACTATTGCCGCGCAAGGACATAAACAAGCATTCTGTCTCGAGGACCTGCTCAAGTACACGAACGATAACAAGAGCAGCGGTTACGTCTGTGCCTTCCAGGGCATCACGACTGGCTGGGCCGATTGGTATTTCAAACAGCTCAGCGGGCAATGGATCGACATTACCGGCGTGCCGGAAGGCGATTACATCGTGCACGTGGAAATCAACGCCGCGCACACATTCGACGAAGGCGCAAACCGCTATTCGAATGTGATCGAAACGACGATTCACATCCCCGATCCACGCAACAAGGTAACGATCGATAATTCTCCGGCGGCGACGGACTAAAGGTCAGCGGTCAGAGATCAGACGTGCCTAAAATGGAGTAGCAGATTAGCGGCCGTTGTCGGGATGAAACCGCCTTGAGACGTGCGAGTCGGCGAAAGTCCGTCGCGCCATATCAGGTGGCTGCAGTCTGGCGGCGGCAGCGAAGCGCCGAAAAAGCGCAGCACGGCGCCGGGCCGTTCTACGCTGGGCGAAGTAAAGGGCGCCGTTTTGAGATAAGGTGAGTGTTAATTTCATGTGCGTCTCCGATCCCGGGGAAAGGTGGCCGATGGCAGATCGATCGGACGCAACCAATCTACAGGGGAAACGCGCGTTCCCTAATTCTTTCGAAAAGCTGAATGGAGCAAATGGGATGAGCGACATAGAAGGTAAAGCGACGAGGGCACGAGCGAGTGAAGCTGGGCAGCAAACGAATTTCGAACACTGAAAGCTGAAAAGAAGAGGTCAGCGAAAAGGAATGCGGTCAGGTCCTTTAGGAGTAGATTGTCGTGTGCCGACTTATATTTACGAGACCACCGATCCGACCAAACCGATCCGAAACTTCGAAGTTAAGCAAAGCGTCCATGACGAACCGCTTCGGAACGATCCGGAAACTGGCGAAGCAGCACGGCGCGTGATCTCGGCTGGCTACAATCTTCTGATTCGCGGTAAATCGGTTGGTCCTTCAGTCGGCTCAGTCGGTTAGACTGGCTGCGTCGGTTATAACAGACGAGCTGACATGCGAAGGAAGGATTCAAACACATCGGCGCGGTCGAGAGTGTTGGTGCTGGTCGATGAATCGAACGTCGGCAGTTCGGTCCGCACGGCTGGGCGTGGCCTTGATTGGATAAAGCTGCGTGAATTTCTGGCCGGTCCGAGCACGGGACGGGAGCTGATCGAGATGGTTGTTTATGCCGGACTTCCACCCGCGATGCCGATCTGGCAGGAAGAACGCGACAAGAAGAATAAATTTATGCAATGGCTGCGCTCCAACGGCTTCATGGTTGTGACCAAAGACGGGTCGCCCGCTGAGGAAGGGCGTTACAAGGCGAACGTGGACGTTATGATGGCGATCGACGCGCTCGAGCTTTCGGTCGAAATGCAGCCCGATCTCGTTATTCTCGTAACCGGCGACACTGATTTCGCTCATCTCGCGATCAAGTTGAGGCGACGCGGTATCCGGGTGGAAGTGGCATCCGTTTCGCAAAATCTTGGGAACATATTGAGATCAGCCGCGAATGAAGTGATCGATCTCGCGCCGTTGTTTCAGACGTTCGAAATGATGAAGATCCAGGAGCCGACACCGAATCGAGCGATGCCGCCGCGCCAGAACCAGCAGCAACACCAGCGGCGGCGCCGGCCGCGGTTTGGCCCGGCCAAAGCTCGAAGTGTTTAACGATTTTTTAGTTAGCTACGTTGTCCACCTCGCGCGGTCTTGCAGGATTGTGTGGAGATAGTGACAATCGCACGGTTTCGATAAGTGGTGATCGAAGCCGGCGAGCTTGGCGACGCGGACATCGCTCGGATAGGCGTAGCCGGACAAGGCGATGGCCAGGACCCGTTTCCCGCGACGGCGCGCTTCGCTGACCAGCGCGTAGCCAGAGCCGTCGGGTAGCCCGATATCGCTCAGGATGACATCGATCGGCGGCTCGGTCTCAAGCCGATCCATACCGCTCTTTAAGCTGTCGGCCGGGAAAACGTCGTAGCCCCAACGCCTGAGCAATCCGGTAAGCACCTGCCGGGTGTCCTGTTGATCTTCCACCACTAAAATCCGCATATCGGCCCCCTGGGACGGTATCTGATTCGGAAGTGGGCGGTTGTTCGGCCGTGCCACGCCCGAAAAAGTCATTTGGATGAGCGGGAAGATTGATCTGGCAGAAGCATCATGCAGTTTTTATTGGCTCTGCGGACTTTCCTGTTGTGGACGGGAGACCGAATGAACTACAATCCGCGTCCTTGTGAAGGCCCATCGTTTCGCGGGTTTAGTACTCTCGTTCAGTTTGGTTTTGGTAGGTGGCGCCTACGCCGGCGGGACCTACCAGCGCACCGATGACCACAAGAAGGCGCTCGTTTGGAACAACGATCCCAAACCCGGAGACGTCGCGACCTGGTCTGGCGATCGCGACGCGAACGGTTACGCGACAGGCCCCGGCACACTCCAATGGTTCCGGGTTGAGCCAGGATTCAATATTGGAGCCCGAAAGCGAACTCCGATCAGCAGTTATTCCGCGACGATGCTGCACGGGAAATTCAACGGCGGTGTTATGACGGTTGACCACGGAAAAACGTATCACGCGACGTTTGCCGATGGTCAGAAGAAAGGGCAATGGATTGCCGGGCCGTTAATTACGAAAGGAGAAAGGGCCGAATCCGTAAAATCGAAAGAGGTCGCGAGGGAGGCGCCCAGCACGGAAAAAATTTCAGAAGAAAAGACGCAAGCTCGCGTTGCAGAAGAAACAACGGCGGATGTTCCAGCAGAAGGATCCGCTCAAGATGAGCCACGGCGTAGCGAGCCCGCGAACATTCCAACTTCAAGTTCCAACGCAACAAACGAAGAATCTTCCTCGAAGGGAACAGAGAAAGTTTCTCAACTGCCGGTCGCTCAAGCGCCAGCAGAAGGACCGGATCAATCGGCGACGCCGCGAGAACCAGTGACCAGGAAATCGGCGCTCGCGCCGGGCCCGGTCCGCGCGATGGAACGACCGACTCGCACCGTCACCATAAAGCCAGAGGCCGAGCCGGCCAGGCAGTCTGAGCGCGCGAAGCCGGAAAAAACACAAAAGCCGTCGAAGATCGCGAAACCCGCCTCCTCTCAATCGCCCGAAGCGGACACACAGGTAAGTGAAGATATCCCAGCAGAAGGTCACGTCTCCGCTCAAGATGAGCTACGACGTGGCGAGGTCGAGAAAAAAGAAACTCCAGTGGACGATTCGCTCCGCACATTGACTGGGCCGCCCTCGTCGCTGCGTAGCAGCGCGCCGCCGAAAACAAACCCGCCAACTCAAATTTCGATGCCTTCAACCACAGCCGTTTCGCCGTCTCCACCGCCGACTGGCGCGAAGCTGACTGCCGTGCAAGCGATGGACATTGCCGACATCGAAGCGCGCACAAAAGGTCACGATCTGGGCGAGTATCAATTGCCGAAAGCCGAATACAATGCAGCCAACGGCACCTGGTTGGTCGCGTACGCCGCGCGCGACGCCGACAAAGACGCGAAGAAGCTGACCGTCACGATCCAGGACAAAACCGGCAAAGCGGAAGTCGGCAAATAGGTCCGAAGCCGGACTGGCACTTTCAAAGGACGGCCGTTTCGTTAAAACCTCCGGCCAGGCGTGACGAGTCCGCGTAATCGCAGGAATCGGGTGGGCGGCATCTCACCGCGATGTAAGCTGACTTGGAGAAATCCATGACTCAATCAAAAGAGCGCGATTACGTTCTCGGAACGCACGACCAAGAACTGGAGCGATTGGGCGTGCAGCATCGCGCCTGGCGTCCGGTGGTGTTGGATTGCTGGAAAAAGGCGGGCATCACGGTTGGAAGCCGCGTGCTCGATGTCGGCGCCGGGCCCGGCTATGCGACTGTCGATCTTGCGGAAATTGTTGGACACATCGGACGAGTCGTCGCAGTCGAGCGCTCGAGTAATTTTGTCAAAGCGATCAAGAGCGCGATTCAGGCACGATCGCTTCCGAATGTCGACGTTCACGAGCTCGACTTGATGAATGATGCTTTGCCGGAAGGGCCTTTTGATTTCGCCTGGTGCCGATGGGTCCTTTGTTTTGTCTCCGATCCAGAGCTCCTGGTTAAAAAAATCGCGCACGTTACGCGTCAGGGAGGTCAGGCAATTTTTCACGAGTACGGCCATTACAGGACGTGGCGTTTTTTCCCGCAGCGCGCGAGTTTGGAAGAATTCCGAGCTCACGTGATCGCCACCTGGCGTGAAGCCGGCGGCGAGCCGGACACCGGCCTGCAATTACCGTCGTGGTTAACGAAGAACGGATTTGACGTGCGCTCGGTAATGCCGCGAATTTTTTGTCTGCGGCCAAACGATTACATGTGGCAATGGCCGGCCCAATTCATTCATGTGCATCTCTTGCGATTGCAAGAGCTCGGTCGAATCGATGCGACCTTTGCAAACAAAGTCCGCTCCGATCTGGCTGCGGCCGAGAAAGAAGAGGCTTCGTTCATGCTGACTCCGCTCGTGCTTGAGATCGTAGCGGAAAAAGTGTAGGTCCGAGCCGGACTGGCGGTATAGAAATCGTTTTCGATTTCTATTGCAGCGAACAATGTCTCCGACAGGATTTGGACGCGTCACATGAAAGATCTAACGCAAGGATCAATTACCAGACATTTGCTGCACATGTCGGCCTTCATGGCCGTGAGCATGATTGCCCAAACGCTCTATTTGCTGCTCGACATGTATTGGGTCGCACATCTCGGCAAGGAAGCGATCGCAGCGGTTGGTGTCGCCGGCGCTCAGATGATGATAGTTCTGGCGTTGACCCAAATGCTCGGCGTTGGCACGACCGCCGTTATCTCCCAAGCCGCGGGCCGAAAGGAGCAGCCACACGCAGAGCTGGCGTTCAACCAATCGTTTGTGATGTCGATTCTCGTTGGATTGGCGTTGGGGATTTGCGGCTTCGGACTAATGAGCTGGTATTGCAACACTTTCACGGCCGATTCGCTCACAGCCTCTTTGGCAAAAAGTTATCTGATTTGGTTCATCCCCGCGCTCGTTCTCCAGTTTCCTCTCGTCAGCATGGGTTCGGCATTGCGAGCTACGGGCATTGTCCAGCCAACTGTCGCTCTCCAACTCCTAAGCGTGGTGCTCAACGGCGCGCTCGCTCCGTTTCTCATTTTGGGAATCGGTTTCCCGAGACTCGGCGTCGCCGGCGCTGCACTCGCTACGTTTATCTCCATCCTGGTGGCCGACGTCCTGTTGTTTATTTACTTCGAAAAAAAATATCATTACCTGCGGTTCCGATCGGCCCAGTTTCGACCGCAAATGAAAATGTGGTGGGCGATGTTACGCGTCGGCCTGCCCGCCGGCGCGGAGTTTGTGTTGCTGTTTTTTTACATAACGCTCGTTTACAAAATCATCTCCGACTTTGGACCGGCGGCGCAGGCCGGCTTTGGTCTCGGAGTGCGGGTAATGCAATCATTGTTTCTGCCGGTGGTGGCGCTGAGTTTCGCGGTTTCACCCATGGTCGGACAAAATTTCGGTGGTCGTAAAGCCGAACGTGTCCGGCATTCCGTTTACTCCGGAATCGGACTTGCAACGCTCTTAATGCTCCTGCTCGCAGCGATCACGTGGTCCGCGCCGGGAACGATGATCCGCTTTTTTTCAAAGGACGCCGCCGTGATTCAATTCGGCAGCGATTATCTCCGCATCGTCGCTTTCAATTTCGTGGCTGCCGGAATTGTCTTTACCAGCTCGAGCATGTTTCAGGGATTGGGCAACACCATGCCGCCGTTACTCAGCTCGGCGTCGCGCCTGTTTCTTTTTGCGCTGCCGGCGCTGCTGCTCGCGCGCACGCCGGGGTTTGACATCAAACTCCTTTGGTACCTCTCAGTCGGATCGCAGGTGCTCCAAGCCTGCATGAATTTGTTGCTGCTCCGGCGCGAGTTGCACAGGAAATTAAGGTTTGAAGACGGTGCAGATTTCATTCCGGCAAGCGCGACTGCGTCCTAGAGTACCAACGCGAGAGGGGCACAACGTTGCTCCGTGCGCGTTGCTTGTTGCAGCCGCTTCGTTCTTTTTTTCCGTGGGCGACGGAGCCACGCTCGGGGGACATCAAGTTCAAAGTGGCGGCTCGCTCGACCTTCAATTTCCGCTGAGCAATTATTTCCAGGAATACGCAGCTCAAGGCGGAAACCCGAGACCGACCACCGGCCGCGCGTTGCTCTTTTTTCCGAACGGATTCGATCCTGCCCGGTCGTGGCCAATTCTGATCGTCACCTCGACGACCGATCTTGATCGCACGAGTATTATGGACGCGCCCTGGTATCGCGACGCCGCAATAAAGGAGGGCTGGGTTGTGCTCGCGACCGACACCACCATCCGTCCACGCGCTGACTCACTTCAATGGCGATTGTCGATCCTGACTGCCGGATTGCGGGTAATTCGGACTAACTGGCCACAGTCAGCGCAATGGCCGGTCGCGTTTGCGGGATTTTCCGGCGGAGCAAAGCGGGGCGGCATTCTTGCCGCAATGCTGGCAAGCAACCGTGGATTTAAAATCTGCGGAATGTTTCTGGCGGGAATCAACTCCGACCGGGTGACCGCAGCCTACAAAGATTATCAGCCGCCGGCAGACTTTTTGAATACGCCAATCTGGATCAGCAGCGGCACAACAGACCAGATCGCTCCGCCGGGCACCCAGGAAGGAGTTTATTACTCGCTAAAGCGCACCGGGTTTAAGCAAGTGCGGCTTGAGAAATTCTTCGGCGGTCACGCTCTCAAAAGCGCCGAGATTCAGCGCGCTCTCCATTGGTTTCGAGAAGTCGGAAAATTCTAGGCTGATCTCGAAGAGGCCAGGACTCGAGGAGCGGAATTCGGTCTTGCACTTTAGTGCACAGACAACCAGCTTTCTGGTCTCATTTTTTCACCACCATGCGATCTCGAATCTTGATTTCTCTTTTCGGTTTCTTGTTACTGTCGATCCTGTCTGCTTCGGCGCAGTCGCTGCCGAATACCACGCGTCTTCTTCGTTTTCCGACGACTAACGATCGTGAAATTGTTTTTTGTTACGCGGGCGAGCTTTATACCGTGGCCAAAGATGGCGGCATCGCCCGCCGCCTGACGAGCGGCCCCGGTTACACTTCCTTCCCCCGCTTTTCGCCGGACGGAAAACAAGTCGCGTTCACTTCGGAATACGACGGCAACCGCGAAGTTTATGTGATGCCGGCAGAAGGCGGCACGCCCAAACGTCTCACGATTTCGGCCACGCTCGGGCGCGATGACGTTTCGGATCGAATGGGACCGAATAACATCGTGATGGCGTGGGAAAACACGAAACCGCTGATCGTCTTTCGCTCGCGGATGAAATCGTTCAACGATTTCATCGGTTCGCTCTTCACCGTCGGTCTCGATGCCGAGCTACCGCAGCAAGTGCCGGTGCCACGCGGCGGATTCACGTCCTTTTCTCCGGACGATTCGAAAATGGCGTTCAACCGCGTTTTCCGCGAGTTCCGGACCTGGAAACATTATCGCGGCGGCATGGCCGACGATATTTGGATCCATGATTTCAAAACCGGCGCGACCGAGAATCTGACCAACAATCCGGCCCAGGACATCTGTCCGATGTGGGGTCCGGACAACAAAATCTATTTCATCTCCGATCGCGATGGTCGAATGAACTTGTTCGTTGTCGATCTTGCCTCGAAGGCAACGAAACAACTCACGAGCTTCAAAGATTTCGACATCAAATTTCCGTCCATCGGCAAGGACTCGATCGTTTTCGAACAAGCCGGATACATCTGGCGATACGATTTGAAAAGCGGACAGGCGACGCCGCTGCCGATCGAGATCAAGGAAGATCTCGCGATTGGACGCTCAACTTTGGTTGATGCATCGAAACACATCGAGTCGGTGAATCTGGCGCCCGATGGCGAGCGAACGATCGTCGTCGCGCGCGGCGATATATTTTCGGTGCCGGCGAAGGAGGGCACGCCGCGCAACTTGACCAAAACATCAAATGCGCACGAGCGGGATGCGGTTTGGTCGCCCGATGGAAAATGGATTGCCTACAACTCAGACGTCACTGGCGAGAACGAATTGTATGTTCGCGCGCAGGACGGCAAAGGCGACGCCGTTCAGCTGACCAGCGGCGCCGACACTTATTACTACACGGCGAAATGGTCGCCTGACAGCAAGAAGCTGCTTTGGAGCGATCGTTTGCAGCGACTGCGTTTTGTCGATGTTACTACGAAAACGGTAACGCAGGTCGATCAGGACAAATGGGGCGAGATCGAAATTTTCAATTGGTCGCCGGATAGTCAGTGGATCGCATGGGGGCGTCCTGAAGAAAACGGATTGCCGCGGGTTAATCTCTATTCGCTCGCGAACAAACAACAGACCGCAGTGACCGACAACTGGTACGGTTCCGGCGAACCGATCTTCAGTGACGATGGAAAATATTTGCTCCTTGGCTCGGCCCGCGATTTCAAACCGTCGTTTGGCGATGAAGAGTTCGCGAATATCTATCGCGACATGGAGCGCGTGTATTTAGTCACGCTCGCCAAGGAAACGGAGAACCCGCTCGCTCCAAAAAGTGATGAAGTAGGCAAGGCGGAACAAAAACGCGAAAAAGAGAAAGCCAAGGAAGCGGAAGAAAAAAAGCCGGAAGAGAAGGCGGCCGGTGAAAAAAAGCCAGAGGAAAAGAAATCCGAAGCCGCCAAGCCGAAAAAGCCGGTCGTAGTTAAAGTCGACACCGACGGCATTCAGAACCGCATCGTCGGGCTCGAGATCACCCCGGGAAATTACCGGAACATCCGGATGGTGGACGATCGCATCTTTTATCTGCGCCGCACCGCTGGAGACGACGTCGGCGAAGACGACGATGATGGCGACGGCCGCGATCGGAAATCACATCTTTGCTCCTATAGCCTGGAAGATCGCAAAGAAACGGTGATTGGCGATGCGAACGATTACCAGATCACGTTCGACGGAAAAAAGATGCTGGTAAAAATCAAAAAGGATTACGCGATCATTGACCTGCCGAAAGACAAGATCGAGACCAAGGACCACGAGCACAAAATCGAAGGATTGGACATGCAGCTCGACCGTCACGCGGAGTGGAACCAGATCTATTTCGAATGCTGGCGGCACATGCGCGATTTTTTCTACTCGCCGACGATGAACGGCGTCGATTGGAAAGCGATGCGCGACAAATATGCGGCGCTTGTTCCGTTCGTGAACCATCGCAACGATCTGACTTACTTGTTAGGTGAATTAATTGGCGAGTTGAACAGTGGCCATACCTACGTCGCCGGCGGCGAGCGCCCTGACACGCCGCGCGTGAAACTTGGTTTGCTTGGCGCGGAGCTTTCGCGCGATCCAGCCACGAAGGCTTACAAGATCGATCGAATTTTACCTGGCGAAAACTGGGACAAGCATACGCGCTCGCCACTCACGGCCGTAGGCGTCAATGTTAAAGCCGGCGATTATATTCTCGCCATCAATGGAACGCCGGTCTCATCGCTTGCAAACCTTTATCAGGCGCTCATCGGCACCGCGGACAAACAGGTAATTCTGCGCGTGAACTCGAAACCATCGGACGCGGGCGCGCGCGATGTGACCGTGGTCCCGACGGCCAACGAAGGCCCGCTCTACTATTTAGATTGGGTGCAAAAGAACATCGATTACGTGACCAAGAAAACTAACGGCGACGTTGGTTACCTCCACATTCCGGACATGGGGCGGCCGGGGTTGAACGAATTTACCAAGCTTTATTTCCCTCAAATCCGCAAACACGCATTGATTGTCGATGTTCGCGGCAACGGCGGCGGTTTTGTTTCGCCGCTGGTGCTCGAGCGATTGCGGCGCGCGTTCGTGATGGTCGGGATCGCGCGCAACGGAATGCCGCAACCTGATCCAGCGCATGCGTTCATGGGCCCAATGGTCACGTTGATCAACGAATTCTCCGCCTCGGATGGCGATATTTTTCCGTTTCGATTCAAAACGCTCGGTCTTGGCAAATTAATCGGCAAACGGACCTGGGGCGGTGTTGTTGGAATTCGGAACTCGCTTCCGCTGGTTGATGGCGGCAATTTTTTCAAGCCGGAGTTCGCACTTTACTCCAAGGATGGAAAGGAATGGATCATCGAAGGACACGGCGTCGATCCCGATATCGTGGTCGACAACGATCCGGCGAAAGAATTTCACGGCGAAGACCAACAGCTCGACCGCGGGATCCAGCAAATCGAGGAAGAACTGAAGACGAAACGCTACGAGCTGCCGCCGGTTCCACCGTATCCGGACAGAAACCCGGCCAAAGCGACACAATGAGCGGTCATCCCGAGCGCTCCGTCAGTCCGGCTCGGACCGAGGGATCTCCCAGTCGAAGCGCGGATCACACAGGCTAGTTCGTATGATCAACCGCCCTGTGAGAGATCCTTCTCCCGCGATTGCGGGATCAGGATGACGGAAATGTTCATTTGAACTTGCATCGCCGGAGTAATGCGCCGATGCTGAGTTCATGCTGACGGAGCGGCCCGCCTTCGCTAAGGCTTCGGCGTGGCAGGCAACTTCGAACAGCGCGAAAGCCATGAGAAAAAATGTTAACTGATCGACAAAGAAGCGTTTTGGATTTCATTCAGCGCGAGCAGCGCGACAAAGGACTCACTCCGAGCACGCGCGAAATCCAAAGTCATTTTCGATTCGCCAGTCAAACGTCGGTGATGCAATACATCGCCGCGCTCGAGCGGAAAGGATTTCTGCAACGTCATGCCGGCAAAGCGCGCGCGTTGATCACGCCCGTCCAAAAAGTCCGCATCACCGATGTGCCGATCTACGGCCAAATTCCGGCCGGCATGTCGACATTGACCGAGCAAGACATCGAAGGACACGTTTCGCTCGACACGCACTCGGCCAATGTTTCAAAAAATCACGGCACGTTCGCGCTGCGAGTGCGCGGCGATTCGATGATCGGCGCGCACATTCTGGACGGCGACGTCGTGATTCTGGAACAGAGTAAGGAGGTCCATAACGGCGACATCGTGGCCGCATTGATCGACGGTGAGACGACATTGAAGCGATATGTCGTCGATCATGGCCGTCCTTATCTGAAAGCGGAAAATTCGCGCTATCCCAATTTGATCCCCGCGCGCGAATTAAAAATTCAAGGCGTCATGGTTTCGCTCGTGCGCAAGCACGAACGGCGGAAGAAACACTAGAACGAAGTCATTTTTTCATGGAGGGCGCCGCGCGATCGGCGCTTTTATTTTTAGCCAGGAGAAACATCGGTTTCGTCGTTGAAATGTTCGCTTGAACATATCTCTTCTTTATGCCATGGTTGGCCATGGCGACGCCTGCGGTCATTATCGATCTTCGGAAAGCACTGTCCGAACGATTTCCACAGCGGCCAGCGCCAGCCGCATCGGTTTTAACCACTGGCCTCTCTTTTCTCGATCAAACGAGCGGGGGTGGTTTGCCCAGGAGTGCGATTACAGAATTGATTACACCTCGAGCAAGCGCGGGCAGCGCTTCACTTATTCATGCACTTTTGCGATCAGCCCAACGCGATCGCCACTTCGTCGCGCTGATTGACGGCTCCGATTCGTTCGACCCGGGCTCATCGGATAATTCCGCTTTGCGGCATTTACTTTGGATCCGCTGTCGAAAAGCATTCGACGCCGTCAAAGCGGCCGATCTCCTTTTACGCGATGGCAATTTCCCGCTGGTGATTGTCGATCTTGTTCTGAACACGGCGGACGAGCTTCGAAAAATTCCCCGGACAAGCTGGTATCGTTTGCAACGGCTGGTCGAAGCTGTGCCGACGGCATGTCTCGTGATCAATCGGCAAAGCTTGGTGAGTAGCGCGCAATTGAAAATCATTCTCGAGAATTCGTGGACGCTTGAAACTTTGGAAAGACAAAATGCGATTTCGCGTTTGCGATTTCGTGTCCAACGCTTGCACCTAAAATCAGAGATCAGCGGTCAGAGATCAGTGGTCAGTTATTGATGTTCGCGACGATTTATTTGCCTAATTTTTATTTACAGGCGGCAATGCGGCACCATCCCAAATTGCGCGCACAGCCGGTGGCTTTAATCGATACGGCAGAATCAAAAGTGTCGATTATTCAACTAAATGAGCTCGCCGAAAAAGTGGGCATAGCGAAACGCATGACTCCAAGTCAGGCCCTGGCGCGATGTTTGCAGGTCGTCATCCGAACCCGCGAGCGGGCGCAGGAAAATGTGATCGGCGAAATTTTATTGCAACACGCGTTTATGCTTTCGCCGTTTGTCGCAGCAAGCGCCCCCGGGGTTTGCACGGTTCAATTTACGGACAATCGCGATCTGACTCCGAAACTCTCACGTATTGTTGCAAAACTCGCGAAATGCGAAATTCACGCTCAAGCCGGAATCGCACCATCGCCCGACACCAGTTTTCTCGCGGCGCATCTGGCCCGACCCGTGTTGCAAATCGAGGAGCCAAAAGAATTTCTGGCGCCGCTGCCGATTGAAACACTGGCGATGGTGTAATCCGGTGGATCGGCCGCTCCGCGGGCGATGCTAAAGATATGTGGCTTGGCCGCGTTGATTAAGATCGAGCAAGGGACTGCTCGATCCACCTAAGTCGCGACTGGCTTACGTTCGTATAATAACCCATAAACGAAACCGCCGAGCGCGCCGCCGATCAATGGTCCGATCCAGTAAACATAATGATCGTGCCAGAACCACGAAGCGAGTGCCGGCCCGAACACGCGGGCGGGATTCATTGCCGCACCGGTCAACGGACCTCCGAATAAAATGTCGAGTGTGATCGTTGCGCCAATGGCGAATCCGGCGAGCGTCCGGCTGCGTTTGTCCACGGCCGTACCGTAAACGACGAAGACCAGAAAAAATGTGAGGATGGCCTCGACCAAAATTCCCTGCATCGCGTTCAGATTAATCGCGAGCTGAGGCGTTCCCATCACAACGACGTCGCGTCCAAAAAGCCCGAGACAAATGAGCGCCGCGATGAAGCCGCCAAGAAGTTGCGCGCTCCAATAACGAATTGCAGTCGCCAGCGTCATGTGACCGCCGCAAAGCAAACCGAACGTGACGGCCGGATTCAAGTTGCCCCCTGATATGTGTAACGTGGCGGAAACAAACGCAGCGATGGTCAGACCGTGTGCCAGCGCGACGCCAAGCACGTCGTGTCCGGCCGTTTTAATCGCTCCGATGCCGACGAAGATAAGAGCAAATGTTCCGATAAATTCCGCGAGCCAGGGACGAAATTTTTCCATAGCGCAATGAGATCAGATCGCCAGCCGACTGACAATCTTGTTGTAAAGGTCGCGCCCGAGCGTTAACCGCCGGCGTAATTCGGGTATTTCTCGCGCAGTTGCCGCGCAACCTTGTCGGCCTCCGCTGTTTTTCCGGCGCGCTGATAAGCGGTCTCGGCTTTCTTCAACGCTCGCGGCGTGATCGCCGGATCATCGTAAAGCAACGCAACGCCCATGAATGCTTTGCTCGCTTCTTCAAAATTGCCGCGTTCGAGTTGAGCATCGCCGGCCAGCAAACGCGCTTGCGCATTCACCTGCCCTTCCGGTTGAAGCACCATGATCTGCTCCGCGATTTTCTGGGCTTCATCCGGTTTATGAGCCGCGATCTTCACGTCGCCAAGCTTTAGCAGCACTTTTGCTTTACCCGCCGGATCGGTCGCGACCTCTAAATATTTGCCGAGCGCGTTCTCGGACTCGTCGAACTTCTGCTGCCGCGCTGCCGCGTCGCCCAGATAAAACCAGAAATCCGGTTTGACCGGTGGATTGTCGATCTTTCCGAGCACCCCAAGATATTTCTCGGCGGCGGCATAATTTTTCTCATTGTAATACTCAATACCCATCCACTCGAGGATTTCGGCGGGGATCGTTCCGGCGGCGTTGGCCGCGAGAAAACCATCGAC
>QHPY01000085.1 GCA_003219215.1 Verrucomicrobiota bacterium
CAACGGTTATTCGCGTTCGGAGTTTTGGCTTTCGTTAGGCTGGACCACGGTCAACGAACAGAATTGGCGCGCGCCGCTTTACTGGATCGAGCGCGATGGTCAATGGCGGAATTTTACTTTGTCTGGCCTGTGCCAGATCGATCCGAACGAACCGGTGACACATCTTAGTTATTTTGAAGCCGACGCCTACGCGAACTGGGCCGGCGCGCGGTTGCCGACTGAATTTGAATGGGAACGCGCGGCCGCGAAGATGGACATCGACGGCAATTTCGTTGAGCGCGAGCGGTTTCATCCCGCGGTCCTAAACAAATCGCCGAAAGATCGAGAACTCGCACAAATGTTTGGCGACGTTTGGGAATGGACGCGGAGCGCTTATTCCCCCTATCCCGGCTACCGCGCAGGCCCCGGCGCGCTCGGCGAATACAACGGCAAATTCATGTGCAATCAATACGTTTTGCGCGGCGGGTCCTGTGCCACGTCACAGACTCATATTCGCAAAACTTACCGAAACTTCTTTCAACCCGATAAACGGTGGCAATTCACGGGGATCCGTTTGGCGCACGATCTCTCGTGAAAGAGCAAATCACTTCTGCTGTTGCCGCCGCTGCGATCGAAAACTTTCGCGAGGAAGTCCTGGCTGGGCTTTCAAAATCGCCCAGACAATTGCCGTGTAAGTTTTTCTACGACGAGCGCGGCGCTCAGTTGTTTCAACAAATCTGCGATCTGCCTGAGTACTACATCACCCGAACCGAGATCGAGATTCTTCGATTGCACGGAGCGGACATGGCAAAGGCGCTCGGTCCACAAATCGAGCTGATCGGTCTCGGCACTGGTGCGGGGACGAAGGCGCGAATTCTGCTCGAAGAATTGCGCGACCCGCTAGTTTACGTTCCGATCGATATTTCGAAGGAACAGCTGGAGAAATCCTCCGCCCGGTTTCGAGAAATGTTCCCGGGTCTGCAGATCCTGCCAGTCTGCGCCGATTATCTCGAGCCATTCGAGCTGCCGCTGCCGCGTCGCCTTTCCTCGCGAAGCGTGATTTATTTTCCGGGATCGACCATTGGCAACTTCGAACCGGAAGCGGCCAGCGAGTTCCTCGCCCGCCTGGTTGAGCTCGCCGGCGACGGCGGTGGTTTGCTGATCGGCGTTGATCTTCAGAAGGATCGACATGTTCTAGAGCGTGCTTACAACGACAGCGCCGGAGTGACCGCGCAGTTCAACAAGAACCTTCTCGCACGCATCAATCGCGAGCTTGGCGCCGACTTCAATTTAAACCGCTGGCGGCATCACGCAATTTACAACTCAACCGAGGGTCGAATCGAAATTTACCTGATCAGCGATAACGAACAGGCGGTTCACATCGGCGCGCGCGAATTTCAATTTCGTGCCGGCGAAGAGGTTCTCACCGAATACTCCTACAAACACACGGTCCCCGGATTCATCGAGCTCGCGCGCGACGCCGGGTTTCAATTCGTGCAAGTCTGGACCGACGATGCGCGCTGGTTTGGCGTTTTTTATTTCACGGTACCGTAGCCGCCGCCTTTTGACGCGGCCGCCGCGGCGACCGACTGCAATAAAATGAGCGCGTTGGTTCAACTGGTCGGCGTTTCAAAAACATTCGGCGACGCTGCCGCGGTCCACGCAGTCGATCTTTCGGTCGAGCGTGGCAAAACGACGGTGCTGATCGGACCGAGCGGTTGCGGCAAATCAACCCTTCTGCGTCTGATCATTGGTCTGCTCGGACCGGATAGTGGCGAAATCCAGTTCGATGGAACCCAACTTCGCCCCGATAAGATCGACATCGTTCGTCATCGCGCCGGTTACGTGATTCAGGAAGGCGGACTCTTTCCACATCTGACCGCGCGCGGAAATATCTTGCTCATGGCACGTCATCTTCACCGCCCCGAGAATGAAATGCGC
The DNA here is from genome assembly GCA_003219215.1 of Verrucomicrobiota bacterium. Lineage (GTDB taxonomy): Bacteria > Verrucomicrobiota > Verrucomicrobiia > Chthoniobacterales > UBA10450 > AV40. The sequence goes on from QHPY01000085.1 coordinate 1,921, forward strand.
GCGAGGCTTTCCGAACTCCGCGCGCTCACCCGGTTCCCCGAGAATCTTCTCGATCGCTATCCACTCGAGCTTTCCGGCGGCCAGCGTCAACGCGTGAGTTTGATGCGCGCGCTAATGCTTTCGCCGGAACTGTTGCTGCTGGACGAGCCGCTGGGCGCGCTCGACCCGCTGGTACGCGCGGCGTTGCAAAAAGATTTGAAAGAAATTTTCGCGCGGCTCCGCCAAACCGCGCTCTTGGTCACACACGATCTGGCCGAAGCCGCTTATCTCGGGGATGAGATAGTGCTCATGAATGAAGGCCGCATCGTTCAGCAAGGTTCGCTCTCTGATCTTCGCGATAAACCGACCAGCAACTTTGTTTCCGAATTTATTAACGCGCAACGGAGCCTCGCCGTTCTATGAGGAGAATCAGGAAAACAGGAAAACAAGAAACGTTCATTCGTATCGTTCTTTTTATCTGCGTTCCCGCGTTCCTAATTTTCTTTTCGGGTTCGTTGCGTGCAGCTCCTGTCTTCATTGGTTCCAAGAAATTCACTGAGTCGTACGTGCTGGGCGAAATTGCGAAACGCAGTTTGATTGATGCTGGAATTTCGGTTGAGCATCGGCAAGGGATGGGTGGCACCATCATTCTTTGGGAAGCGCTGCGCAGCGGACAGATTGATGTTTATCCGGAGTACACGGGAACTATCACGCAGGAGATTTTGAAGCGGACCGATCAACTAAATTTCGAACAAATCGCAAGCGAGCTAGGCAAAGTTGGGATCGGAGTGACCGAACCGCTCGGCTTCAACAATACCTACGCGCTCGTGATGTCGCGAAGCCGTGCCGAGAAACTCGGTCTTCGCACAGTCAGCGATCTTCGGAACCATCCGGAATTGAAGTTTGGGCTGACTCACGAATTTTTGGATCGACAAGATGGATGGCGACCGTTGGCGCAGGATTACCAATTGAATCCACGAAGCGTTATCGGAATCGATCACGCGCTTGGGTACGCCGCGCTCACGAACGGTTCGATCGACGTCAAAGACGCCTATTCAACCGATGCCAAGATTTCAGAAAACGATCTGGTCGTGCTCGAAGACGACCACCATTTTTTTCCGCAATACAAAGCCGTCTTGTTGTTTAGATACGCGCTTCCAGCGCCAACGATCACCGTGCTGCGCAAATTGGAAGGAACCATTGATGAAGCAAAGATGGTGAGGCTGAACGCGGAAGCGGAGCGCACGAAAAATTATACGCGCGCAGCCGGTTTGTATTTTGAACCCGCCACAACATCAACCCGCCTCCGCCAAGGCTACGGTGCGGCAAGCAATGCGACATCCACCACGTGGACTGCGGGCGAAAATTTTTCGCACAAGCTCGCGCGCTGGACGCTTCGCCATCTCGAGCTCGCTGGGTCTTCTCTGCTGCTTTCAGTGCTAGTTGGAATTCCGCTTGGCATTTGGGCGAGTCGCGGCGGCGCGACCGGCCATGTTATTCTTGGTTTTGCCGGCGTTGTGCAAACCATTCCGTCGCTGGCATTGCTTGCGCTGCTTGTTCCGCTTCCGTTTTTCGGAATCAGCGTGCGCACCGCAATCGCAGCACTTTTCCTCTACGGTCTCCTGCCGATTGTCCGCAACACCGCGACTGGACTGCAGGACATTCCGCGTGCCTTGCGCGAATCTGCGGTTGCGCTGGGCCTGAGCTCGACAGCGCGGCTTTGGCAAATTCATTTGCCGATGGCGTCCCGGTCGATCCTGGGCGGAATTAAGACGAGCGCCGTGATCAATGTCGGCACGGCAACGCTGGCGGCGTTAATCGGCGCCGGCGGCCTGGGCGAGCCGATCTTGAGCGGCCTCAATTTGAACGATCACGCAACGATCCTTCAAGGCGCAATTCCGGCCGCGGTGCTCGCGTTGCTGGTGCAATCGCTCTTCGATTTGCTCGATCGTGTTTTGATTCCAAAGGGATTGCGGTTGTAAATGTCGCTAGCAGTTTTTTGACTTCGCGAATCCGTTGAGCTGCGTTTAGGTAATGTATGGCGATCGCGTCGACCAATCCGGCCACGGGCGAAAAGCTCAAAGAATTCAGCGCATTCAGCGGCGCTGAGATCGAGAAACGACTGAAGCGGGCGGACCACGCATTTCAGCAACATCGCCGAGAATCTTTTCCAAAACGCGCTCAATTGCTCGTCAGCGTGGCGACACTGCTCGAGCGCGAGAAGAAAGATCTTGCCCGCATGATGACGCTCGAAATGGGAAAATTATTTCGCGCGTCAGTCGAGGAAATCGAAAAGTGCGCACGCGGGTGTCGCTACTACGCCGAGAACGCCGAACGTTTTCTGGAAGATGAAGCCGCGCAAACGAACGCGCGTCGCAGTTATGTTCACTATGAGCCGATGGGGCCGATTCTGGCGATTATGCCCTGGAATTTTCCGTTCTGGCAGGTGTTCCGATTCGCCGCGCCCGCTTTAATGGCCGGCAACGTCGGGATTCTCAAACACGCGGCCAACGTTCCGCAATGCGCGCTGGCGATTGAGCAACTTTTCTGTCGCGCAGGATTCGACGAGGGAGTTTTTCAAACGCTGCTTATCGAGGCCGATCAAGTTGAAAAGCTAATTGTCGATCCTCGGATCAAAGCAGTAACCCTGACCGGTAGCGAAAAAGCTGGGAGCGCGGTCGGCAGCGCGGCGGCGCGCGAAATTAAAAAGACCGTGCTCGAGCTCGGCGGCAGCGATCCGTTCATCGTCATGCCCAGCGCCGATTTCGGACTTGCGGTCAGCACTGCCGTCAAAGCGCGCACGATCAACACCGGTCAATCGTGCATCGCGGCGAAACGATTTTTCATCGCCGACAAAATTTACAACAGTTTTTTGGAGAAGTTCGTCGAGCAAATGCGCACGCTGAAAGTGGGCGATCCATTTGACGAAACGACCCAGATCGGGCCACTCGCGACCGAACAGATTTTGAACGGCGTGCACGAGCAGGTCCAGAAATCGATGGCCGACGGTGCCAAATTGCTGACCGGTGGCAATCGAATCGCCGGACCGGGCTTTTTTTACGAGCCAACGGTGCTTGCCGGTGTGCCGAGAGAATCGCCCGCTTATCGCGAAGAAGTTTTCGGACCAGTGGCCGCGGTTTTCCGCGTGCGCGATCCTGAGGAGGCGATCGAGATGGCAAACGACAGCCGATTCGGGCTGGCGGCGAGTGCGTGGACCAACGAGCCGGTCGAGCAGGAACTTTTCGCTTCCGAATTGGAATCGGGAATGGTCTTCATCAACGCGATGTCGGCATCGGATCCGCGATTGCCGTTCGGCGGCGTGAAACGTTCCGGCGTCGGGCGCGAGCTCGGCGCTCACGGCATCCGCGAATTCATGAACGCAAAGACGATCTGGGTGGCCTAGACTAAGGCGCGCTGTGGATTGGTTGGTTCAAACGATAAGCCGCGATATTTCTTTCAAGATCGGCGGCCAGACCTTCGTTGCCAGTCATTTTCGCGATTGCGATTGCTTGCTGCGCAGTTTCAATCGCGTCGCTGTATCGTCCCGTTTCTGCATAAGCCGAGGCCAACGTACGTAGCACAATCGCATTTGGATGACCGGCGCGGCGCGCGACATCTTCCGCGAGCTGGACCGCTCTCGCACCGTTGCGCATTGACTCATTCGACGAAGTCGCCAAAACCCACGCGAGATTTACTTCCGCGTTCATGTGACCCGAATCGATCTCCAGCGCTTTCTCCAAATGCGCCACCGCGCGTTGCGTGTCGCCGGTCTGTAACAATGCGAGCCCGAGATTATTTTGCGCGTCCGCGTCACCGCGGCGGATACGCAACGCTTCCTCGGAATGTTCGATTGCTTCGTTCACGCGGCCGCGCCGCATCAGAAGATCGGCCAGGCTGGCGTGCGCGAAATAATTGTCCTTCGTCACCGCGATCGTATGTGTCCAGAGCGCTTCGCTGTCGCGCCAGTAAGAGGCTTGCACGCGCGCGGCGAATGCAAACGCGAGAATAACAACAACCGCCGCCGCGCTTGCAATTTGAGTTCGATAACGCCAACTCGCCAATAGATCGGCCACACCCCAGGCAATGATTAAATAAAGACCGATTTGGGGAAGATACGTATAACGATCGGCGTGTGATTGAAGGTTGACCTGAATAACTCCAATCACCGGCAGCAACATGATCAAATACCAAAACCAGCCGACAAACAGATACGGGCGGGATTTTCGGACCGCGAGAATTACGATTGTGATCACGACCAAGATTGCTGCGGCGACTATCGACTGCCAGATCGGCAAACCATTTTGTGAATAGGGATAAAAGACGCCGAGGTTTGTCGGCCAAATCATTTGCCAGACGTAAACGAGATAACTGACAAAGGCGTTGCCGATGCGCGCGAGAAACGGGAGTTGATCGGCGGCGCTATGTGCTGGCGCAATCCCGCGCGATGTAAGAAATGCGACGATCAGCGAGAGCACAAACAACGGCGCTTTCTCAAGGATTAATTTTGGCCAGTTGCTACTATTTTGTGATTTCTGACTTCCGATCTCTGACCCGTGATCTTTGTTCAACGGCCAGTAATCGAGCAACAAGAGGATGATCGGCGTCGTTATGAGCATCGCCTTCGAAAGCAACCCGGCCGCGAATACGATCGAGATCGTGAGATAGCGGGCGACCGTTGGTTTGCGCGTGTAATAAAAATATGCCGCGAGCGTGAGCATGAAGAAGATTCCGCTCAAAACGTCTTTGCGTTCCTCGATCCAAACGACCGATTCCGCCCGCAATGGATGAATTGCAAAAATCGCGGCGGCAAACGCACTTCGCCAGATCGATCCAGTGAATTTCCGCAGCGCGAGAAAAAGCAAGACGACAGTTGCGGCATGGAGAACAACGTTCGTCAGATGAAACAAGCCCGGATTGAATCCGTAGAACTGGAACTCGAGCATGTGCGAGACGTTCTTGAGCGGAAACCAGTTCGTAGCGGGCCAATGAGTGAAGGCCCATTTGACGCCGTGCAACGTGAGACCGGCATTTATCTCCGGAACTTCGTAAACGTATTCCGGGTCATCGAAGTTAATGAAGGGAAATTTGATTGCCTGCCCGAACACGAACCAAACGAGCGCGACCAGAGCGACGCAAATGCCGGCGACTAGCGAACGTTCGGAAATTTTATCGCTCATTTCGCAGGTTGGGATCCCGCAGCGGGGTGCGACGCCGATAAAGATCGACATCCTCCTGGATCTGAAGGGCGAGGTCACGCACACCCTGAGCATTCGCCTGCTCCGATGCGCGTCGCGCAGTCTTGATCGCGTCCTCAAATTGTCCGGCTTCGGCATAAGCCGCGGCCAGAGTTCGAGTGAAGACCGGATTATTCTCGCCGGACAGCCGATTTGCTTTTTCCGCGAGCTCGACCGCTCTTGCGCCGTTTCTCAGCGCGTCATCCGGAGTGGTCGACAGGGTCCAGGCAAGATTGTTCAACGAGAGAACTGAGTCCGGCTCGAGTTGGAGCGCGTTTTCGTAATGCTGCATTGCCTCGCGCAAATGTCCTTTTTGGACCAAAACATTTCCTAAATTTGCGTGAGTACCGGCGTCGTTCGGGTGGATCGACAACGTCGTTCGATATTCCCCAATCGCGTCGTCCAATTGGCCCTTCCGAAAAAGGGCGGTAGCGAGATTGTAGTGCGCGTCGGCGTAATTGGGTTGAAACTCGATCGCCTGGAGCAAATGGCCGATGGCTTCGTCGAGGCGACCCTTACGCGCGAGGACGTTGCCGATGTCGCCATGAATGAGCGCGAAACTCAAATCGTAATGTGCATGTGCGCTGGCGGAGCGAACGTCGAGCGCGGTTTGAAAATGGGAGAGCGCATTGTCCAATTCACCGCGGTCCATCAACAACATCCCGAAGTTTGCGTGGGCAACATCATTTTCTTTTGTCACCGCGAGCGTGTGTTTCCAAAGCGTTTCGCTGTCGCGCCAATAGGTCGTTTGTTTCCAGGCACAGGCGCTGAGAAGCAGCACGACAAGTATTGCCGACGCCACGAAAATTTTCCTTCGCAAGATCGATGCAGTCGCGGTGTCGGCAATCGGCCACGTCACCGCGAGATACAATCCGACTGCCGGCAGATACGTGTAGCGATCGGCGTGGCCTTGCAGACCGACTTCCACAATGCCGATGACTGGCAGCAGCATCACGAGATACCAAAGCCAGCCGACAAAGAGATAAGGACGCGTCCGCCGAAAAAGAAAAACGAACAATGTAATCGCCAAAAGAAACGCCGCGCTGCTTGCCACCTGCCAAAGTGCGAGATGATTTTCCGGATGCGGATAAAACACCGCGAGATCCGCCGGCCAGATCGTTTGCCAGATGTAGGTGACGTAACTGACAAGCGCGTTTTGGAGTCGCCAGCCGAAAGGTAATTGCGCGATCGAACCGGTGGAGCGCTCTTGCAGAACAAACGTGTTGATCGACGACGCCACGGAAAGCGTCAAGAGCGGAAGTTTCTCGACAATTAATTGCCAGAATGATTTTGAATCTGGCATGCGCTGGAGCGGCCAGTAATCGAGCAAGAGCAGGATGACCGGTGTTGTGACCAGCATTGGTTTCGACATCAACCCGCACACGAACAAGATCGACATCGTCAGATAATGGCCGAGTGAGCGCGCGCGTGTGTAACGCACGTAGGTAATAAGAGTCAGAAAGAAGAAGAGCGCGCTGAGGACATCTTTGCGTTCCGCGATCCACGCGACCGATTCGACGTGAAGCGGATGGATTGCGAAAAGCGCAGTGACGAAAGCGCTGCTCCAAATACTGGAAGTCCGGCCGGAACCGGTGGCGTTACGAAAGAAAAAGAAAAGCAAAACCGCGGCGATCGTGTGAAGCAGAACATTTGTGAAATGATGACCACCAGCTTTGAGATCGAAGAGCTGACAATCGATCATGTGTGAGATGATCGTGAACGGATGCCAGTTGCCGGTTTGAGTGTCGACGAACGCCTGCGTTAAGCCATGCCAACTCAGGCCAGCGTCGACCAACGAATTTCCGTAAACATAAGTTTTGTCGTCGTAGTTTACGAAATCGTGGGCCAACGTTTGTCCGAAAACGATCCAGACTAGAACAACGATGATGCCGCAAACGGCAAGAAGCGCTAAACGCGACGGCGAGGGTGTTTTGACTGTTCGGGCACGAACCTTCATGCGAGATACGGCGGGCGACTCTTTGAGCTTACTGCGGCGGCGATTCACGATAAGGCGTTCGGGCCTGATAAAGTTCGATTTCATGCCGCAATGTGGCCAGCAATGAAGTGTTGTTTTGTCCGGTCGCCAAATCCAAGGCGTGTTGTGCGGTGTTGACGGCGTTGGAAAAATCGCCTGCCTCGGCGTAGGCTGCCGCCAACGTCCGAAGAACAATGGGCGCTTCGCCGCCCGGAAGAACTGCGGCTTTCTCCGCCAATTCAACTGCTCTCTTGCCGTCGCGGATTGTGTCCGCGGGATAGGTCGCCAGCACCCACGCAAGATTATTCAGCGCGTTCCCGTCATCCGGGTCGATTTGTAAACTTATTTCCCATTGCTCGATCCCGGCGCGGACATCCCGATTTTGAACGAGGAGCACTCCGAGATCATCATGTGTCGGGACATCGAATGGATAATCCTTAAGCGTCGTCCGGGCGTGGGCGATGGCAGCAGCGCGCGAATGCATGCGCGCATCGGTCGTTTTACCTTTCGACCACAACGCTGCGGCTAGATTTTGCTGGGCGGTTTGATTGTCCTGAGTCACTGCCAGGGCACGCTCCCAAAGTGAAATGCTGTCGTGCCAATAAGTTGTTTGCTGATGGGCCAGAATGATCGAGGCCGCGATTGCGCACGCAGCCATTGAAGTCAGAACGACCCGACGATTTCGCCACTGTTGCGTCAAATCCGCGCACGTCCATGTCAACAACATTGTGATTCCAATATGCGGTAAATAAGTGAATCGATCGGCCCGCGCCTGCAGACCGGCTTGAACGATGCCAAGCACTGG
>QHPY01000086.1 GCA_003219215.1 Verrucomicrobiota bacterium
AATTTCGTCAGCGGAATTTTCGCGAACGCGGGATCGGCGTAATACTTCGCGCGGTCGGCCCAAACGATTTTCTTGGCCTCAACCATCGTGTGCAGTGTGTCGGGCGAATTGCGCCCCATCGCACGGAGATCGAATCCTTCGAGAATGTTCAGAATCTGGAGGGTCGCGATCCCTTGTCCGTTCGGTGGTAATTCGAAAACGTCGTAGCCACGATAGTTCGTCGAAACGGGATCGACGAACGCGCTGGTGTGTTTCTCGAAATCCACTTTGCGCAAGAAACCGCCGTTCTGTTGCATGAAGTTGTCGATCTTGTCCGCGATCTCGCCTTTGTAAAAAACATCGCGACCTTTCTCACCGATCAATCGCAACGTTCTCGCCAGCGCTGGATTTTTGAAAATTTCGCCTTTGGCCGGCGTCCGGCCTTTACCGTCGAGCGTGTAAGTTTCGAGGAACGCGCCGGGAAGTCCTTTATAGAGTCGAGGACCGAACGCCCAGTAATACGCGATGAGTTCCGTGACTGGAAAACCTTCCTCAGCATAACGAATCGCCGGCGCGAGATCGTCGCTAAGTTTCAGCTTCCCGAATTTTTTATGAAGCTCCGCCCAGGCGTCGACGCAACCGGGCATGCTGATCGGCAGCATTCCCTGCGGTGGAATCGTTTTGCGATTCAGTTTGTCGAGCTCGGCTTTCATTTGCTCGTAACTCAAACCGAGCGGCGAACGTCCGCTGCCGTTGATTCCGTAAAGTTTATTCTCCTTTGCGCTGTAAACGATCGCAAAGAGATCGCCGCCGACTCCGTTCGACACCGGCTCCATCAAACCGAGCGTTGCGTTCGCGGCGATCGCTGCGTCCACCGCGCTGCCGCCCTTTTTCAAAATATCGATCCCGACTTGGGTCGCCGCCGGCACGCTCGTGCAAACCATTCCGTGCCGCGCCAAGACTTCCGAGCGCGTCGCAAAATTTTTTCCCGTGATACGATCGATTTGCGCGGAAGCGAGGTGACAAACGAGTAGAGGGAGAATGACGGATCCAATCGTTCTCATACCGCAGAGATTAGCATGAGCGGCGAATTCTGATTCAAGGAATCGTTAACATTCTCCGTCCAATAGTTACCCCATGGTTCTACGAATTTTAATTTTCCTCACGTTCATCATCGTCACCGCTCCGGTAAACGAAGCGGCGGAGCGATCGCTGGCCGACACGGTCAAGAAAATTTTCGCAACGCCGACACCGACGCCGCATAAGAAAAAGAGTTCGCATCACCCAGCGAAGAAGTCGCCGACTCCGAGCCCAACTGCAAAGCCAACAGGTTCGCCGACTCCCACTGCAAAGAAATCCGCGACGCCAGCAAAAGAAGAATCGCCATCAGTTTCACGCAAAAAAACAAGAGTTTCACCAACGCCTTCACCAACCGCTTCGCCGCGCCGGAAGAAAAGGACTTCGCCGACGCCGGAGCCATTTGAGTCACCATCACCCAGCCCAACGCCAGCGGAGTCGCCTACGCCAACACCACAAGCTCCCACGCCGTCGCCATCAGCAAAACATGGCGCGCCAAACGCCTCCTTGTCCCCGGAACAAATCAAAGGATTCGAAAATTATCCGGCCAACGTGCAGAAGCTTCTCGTCAGCGCCCTCGAATTGACGGCGCGCAATCTCGATTACAAATACGGCTCGGCCGATCCCGCGAACGGCGGGATGGATTGCTCCGGTTTTGTTTATTTCGTGCTCAAACAAAACGGCGTGGAAGATGTACCGCGAGATTCGAGCCAGCAATACGTTTGGCTGCGGCGTGTCCGAAGATTCGAGGCGGTCCTCAGTCAAAAGGACGACTCATTCGAACTGGAAGATTTGAAGCCGGGCGACCTGCTTTTCTGGACCGGAACTTATTCGATCGAGCGCGATCCGCCGATTACCCATGCCATGATTTATCTCGGCCGCGAAAGAAAGACGGGGCGACGCGTCATGGTGGGCGCGAGTGACGGCCGTGTTTATCAAGGGGAATCGCGCTTTGGAGTGAGCGTCTTTGATTTTAAAATTGAGCGTCCCGGAAAGAACGATGATGGCAAATTGCGACCGACTTTCATCGGTTACGGCCATATTCCCGGATTGCGCGAGTAGAACACTTTCGACCGAAATTTAGATCGACAAACCGGCGGGAATTTCGCAAGCAGACTTCAGGATTCTTGAGGGCTAGCTAAATTAAGATCCTGAAAAAACTATGAACTGGAAAAAATTCTTCATCGCATTCATCGCAACGTTTGTTTTTATCTTTGCCTTTGGCTTTATCTGGTACGGAAAATTGCTGCACGGCATCCACAGCGAGGTGCCGGCACTCTGGCGACCCGAGATGGACGCCCCCAATTACATGTCGTGGCTGATTCTTGGTCATGTCGTGATGGCATTCTTTCTGACCATGCTTTGCGCTCGCTATGCGACGGGCGGGGCGGGCGCGGGCGCGCGACTCGGTTTCATGGTCGCACTCGTTTATGCTGGCGCCGACTTCATCACCTATGCGGTCCAGCCGCTAACGACGAAAATTTTGTGCGGCTGGATTGTCGGCGACCTGCTCATGTTCGCCATCGCCGGTGCGATCATCGGCGCGATTTACAAACCGAGCACAAGCGGGGCATAATGATCCGGCTGGTCGGCATCGTTTCGCCGCTGGGAAAATTGCTTCCAACACGGTCGCGCGCCGCCCAATGGCCCATCCGCAGTTACAAAACCGATTTTAGTCGATCGCCGGGTGCCGCAGCCGAATTTCAGTTACGCCAAACACCAAGTCGACCCGGCAACGCAAAAACCGCTCGAGTGCAACATTTGCCATCAGGCGATGCAAAGCCGCGAAAACGCCGGATGTGCTCATGCGGACGAAAGCGAACTGGATCACTTGTCACGCGCCGATTGCCGCGCTCCATCGAGAAGCTCAGTTAAAGAAATGCTCCTCCGTAAAAGGTAGGCCATTGAACGTTTAACGTAGAGCGTTCAACGTTTGCTCCGATGTCCTCAACGCAAACTCCCGCGCAGCTTGGCTATCGCATGCCGGCGGAATGGGAACCGCACGCTGCGACCTGGTTGTCATGGCCGCGGCGTGAAGGAATCAGTTTTCCGGATTCGTTCGATGATGTCTTGCCAACACTTCGCGAGATGGTCGCCGCGCTGATCGAATCTGAGCCGGTCTGCATCAATGTCATTAACGGCGCGCATGAAGCCGAAGCGCGTGCTGTTCTGGATGTCCTGCCGCAGGAATGCGTTACCTATTACGAAATCCCGACGAACGAGCCCTGGTGCCGCGATCACGGCCCGATTTTTTTGACGCGGAATGCCGATCCGAAGCTGGCGATCGTTGATTGGGACTACAACGCGTGGGGAAACAAATATCCGCCGTTCAATTTGGATGAAGTCGTGCCGACTCGTGTCGCCGAGATTTTGAAAGTCCCGGTCTTTTATCCGGGAATGATTTTGGAAGGCGGCTCGATCGAAGTGAACGGCACGGGCGCGCTCCTCTCCAGCGAATCGTGTCTTCTTAATAAGAACCGAAATCCAAATCTCTCGCGTGAGGAGATCGAGAAAAGGCTGCGCGATTTTCTCGGGGTCCGTGAGATTCTCTGGCTTGGCGATGGCATCGAGGGCGACGACACCGACGGGCACATCGACGATCTGGCGCGTTTCGTTTCGGAAATAAAAGTGGTCACCGTGGTCGAAGAGAATCGCGACGACGCAAATTACCAGCCTCTTCAAGACAATCTAAACCGCCTGTCCGGCTTCGGACTCGACATCGTCATCTTGCCGATGCCGAAAAAGATTGTCCGCGAAGATCTCCGACTGCCTGCGAGCTACGCCAACTTTTATATCGCAAACAGTTGCGTGCTCGTTCCGACATTCGCCGATCCCGCGGACGAAATGGCCCTCTCGATCTTGCGCGACTGTTTTCCTTCGCGCGAAGTGATCGGAATCGATTGCCGCGAATTAATCTGGGGTCTCGGGACATTTCATTGCCTGACCCAGCAGCAGCCGGCGATTTAATCCGCTTCCGGCGCGGGTTTGTAGCCGCTTTTCAAAATCGCGTCGTGGAGGTTGGGCGCGTGCGTTTTGCGCGCATCGAATTTAACGATGACCCGTTCGCGTTGCAGATCGACGGTCACATCCTGGACACCGCGGATTTTCATTAAGACCGGCCGCAGTTTCCGCACACATTCGTCGCAATCTTCGCCTTCGGTTGCGATTTCGATCGTTTCGACAATCGCGTGGTCGGCGCGCTCGGGATTGAACGGATCGCTCGGTTCGGGATCGTTTGGTCGGGCTGGGCCCATCACTTATTGAACGCGGGCCGACGGCTGGGTGGCTGTCTCGCGCGCGATCGGTTCGAGCACGCGCCAGACGGTTTCGAGGAGAATTTTCTGGCCGGCCGCGTTCGGATGCACGCGGTCTGGCTGATTTAAGAGCGGATCGCCGCTAACGCCTTCGAGCAAATAGGGAATCAGCGCGGCGTTATTTTTCGCGGCGAGGTCCGCGTACATCTGTCCGAAAGCAAAAACGTAATCGTCAGAGGCGTAATTTGGCAGCTGCATTCCGGCGATGATAATGCGCACGTTCGGATTGCGCGCTTTCACCTGGTCGATGATCGCTTGCAGATTACTTCGAATTTCCGCGATCGGTACGCCGCGAAAAGCGTCGTTAATCCCGAGTTCGAGAATGAAGATGTCGATCTTGGGTTTTAGGTGCGCGGGTAAGCGGCGCAATCCACCCTCGGTCGTTCCGCCGCTTTGACTGGCGTTGATGATTTCAAAGCTCAGATTCGCGGCGCGCAACTTTTCAGTTAACAACGCCGGATAAGCCTGGTTCGGTCTCAGCGCGAATCCTGCCGACAAGCTGTCGCCGAGAATGAGGATTCGTTTCATCGGTGAAGAATCGCGTGACGCCGCGTCTACGGATTGCGCAAGAGAGATCAGAGCGAGACTAACGACTGCCACATCGCTCACCCTCATAATCCGATCAACGAAAAATCCAACCTAACATTGAATGTTGGACGCTGAACGTTAGGGTGTAAACCCTTCCAAATTTTAATCCTTCTTGTTTATGGCTAATTACGGAATCAACGGCTTCGGGCGCATCGGTCGCAACGTCTTGCGCGCGATGACGCAGCAACAAGTCGAGCGCGTTCGCGCAATCAACGATCTTACCGACACCAAAACGCTCGCGCATTTACTGAAATGGGACTCGATCCACGGCAAATTCGACGGTGAAATAGGCTTCGACGAGGAGAACATCATCGTTCGCGGCCATAAGATTAAGATCTTCAAGGAACGCGACCCCGGAAATCTCCCGTGGAGGAAGTTGGATGTCGATGTTGTCTTGGAATCGACCGGCTTTTTCACGGCGCGCGACAAGGCCGAACTGCACATCAGCAAAGCCGGGGCGAAGCGGGTGTTGATCAGCGCGCCGGCGAAAAATCCCGACGCGACGCTTTGTATCGGGATCAATGACAACGTTTACGATCCGGCGAAGCACACCATCGTTTCCAACGCGAGCTGCACCACCAACTGTCTCGCGCCTCTGGCAAAAGTGTTGCACGACAAATTTGGTATCGCGCACGGCTTCATGAGCACGATCCACAGTTACACGAACGACCAGCGCATTCTCGATTTTCCTCATGAAGATTTGCGGCGCGCACGGGCGGCGGCGGTCAGCATCATTCCTTCAAGCACCGGCGCGGCCAAAGCGATTGGCGAAGTGATCCCGGATTTGAAAGGAAAATTAAACGGCGGCGCGTTCCGCGTGCCCACGCCGGATGGTTCGGTAACGGATTTCAGCGCGGTATTGGAAAAAGACGCAACGGTCGATGCGGTGAACGCGGCATTCAAAGAAGCTGCGTCCGATGAGAGTTACAAAGGCGTGGTCGAATACAGTGACGAGCCGCTCGTGTCGCGAGACATCGTCGGCAATCCGCATTCGTGTATTTTCGACAGCAAGCTCACCATCATGCTCGGAAACCGTTTCGTAAAAGTGGTCGGTTGGTACGACAACGAATGGGGCTACAGCAATCGCTGCGTCGAAATGCTCGAAATGCTCGGGAGATAATGGCGAAACTTTCGGTCCGAGATGTCGATGTTCGCGGGAAGCGCGTTTTGACGCGCGTTGATTTCAATGTGCCGATCAAAGAGCACGGCGACGAAATTGAAATCACCGACGACACACGAGTTAGGGAAGCGTTGCCGACAATCAATTATCTGCGCCAGCAAAAGGCGAAGACGATTTTGATGTCGCACTTCGGCCGGCCGAAGGGAAAACGTGTCCAGAAATACACGCTCCGACCAGTCGGCGATCATTTGCACACCCTGATCGATCAGCCGGTCATCTTCAGTCACGACGTAATTGGCGAGGTGCCGGAAAAGATCGTCGCCGCGATGAAGGACGGCGACGTCGCGCTCCTGGAAAATCTGCGTTTTCATCCCGGGGAGGAAGCGAACGACCCAAAGTTCGCCAGTGCTCTCGCGGAATTCGGCGACGTCTATGTCAATGATGCCTTCGGGGCCGCGCATCGCGCGCACGCCTCGACTGTCGGCGTTACCATGTTCTTCGAGACGCGCGCGATGGGTTTTTTGATGGAGAAGGAGCTTAAATATCTGCATCAGGACTTGGACAATCCGGCGAAGCCGTTCGTCGTCATCATGGGCGGGGCGAAAGTGTCGGATAAAATCGGCGTGCTCAAGGCGCTGATGAAAAAGGCCGACACAATCCTGATCGGCGGCGCAATGGCTAACACATTTTTCAAAGCGCAGGAAATTCCGATTGGCGCGAGTCGGGTGGAGGCCGACAAAACAAATCTGGCAAATGAGCTTCTCGATCTTGCAAAGGAGCGCGGCGTTAAATTGCTTCTCCCGATCGATGTCGTCGAAGCCCAGGAAATTCGCGCGGGCGCGCCGACCCGAAACACCAGCCGCTTGTCGCGCGAGCACGGAATCACCGACGGCTGGCAGGCGGTCGATATCGGAAACGCGACCATTGCGTTGTTTAAGGAGGAAATTGCCAAGGCGAAGACGATTTTGTGGAATGGGCCAGTCGGGATTTTTGAAATTCCGGATTTTGCCGAAGGCACAATCGCGATCGCGGAAGCGCTTGCAAAATCAGGCGCGACTACCGTCATCGGCGGCGGCGATTCGGTCACGGCCGTGAAACAAGCGGGCCTGGCCGACAAAATGACTTTTATTTCGACCGGCGGCGGTGCCTCGCTCGAATTACTCGAAGGCAAGGAGCTGCCTGGGGTGGCGGCGTTAACTGATAAGACTTAGACAGAATTGACAAAATGATCAGAATGGCTGTTTGCTCGAAACCAATTTTGTAGATTCTGTTCATTCTGTCAGAAGAGTTTTATGCGTAAGAAAATTGTCGCGGCGAATTGGAAGATGAACATGACGCAAGCGGAGTCGGAGCGTTTTGTTCAGTCGTTGTTGCTCGATCTTGGGGACATTACCGATGTGGAGGTTGTGATCGTTCCGCCGTTCACCGCGATCGCGAAGGTGATGGAAGCGCTGGGTGCTTCGCAGAGCATCAAAGTGGGAGCGCAGAACATGCATTGGGAACCAAACGGCCCATTCACCGGAGAAATCAGCTCGGCGTTGCTCCGTGATTTGCTGGTGCGTTACGTCGTCCTCGGCCACAGCGAACGTCGCATGTTGTTTGGCGAGACCGACGAAATTGTGAATCGCAAAGTGCGCGCGGCGCACGAAGCGACCTTGCGGCCGATCGTTTGCGTCGGCGAGACATTGGAGCAGCGCGACAAGGGCAACGTTGAAAAAATATTGTCGATCCAACTGCGTGGAAGCTTGCAGGACCTCAACGAAAAGGAACTTCAGGAAACGGTGATCGCCTATGAGCCGGTGTGGGCAATCGGCACCGGCCGGAACGCGACATCTCAGCAGGCGCAGGAAGCGCACGCGTTCATCCGCCATACACTTTGCGAAATATCCGACGAAGCGACGGCGGATCGCATTCGCATTCAGTACGGCGGAAGCGTGAAACCGGAGAACGCCCGCGATCTGATGACGCAGCCGGACATCGACGGCGCGCTTGTTGGCGGCGCCAGCCTCGATCCGCGCACCTTCGCCCAAATCGTCAAAGCCGCGCGCGACGAAAAGTAATTACCGTTTGATCTCGAGATAAGTACGGGCCCGCACTTTGTTCGTGCCGGGCTGCAATTCTTCCACGCGCATCTGTTTTAGGAACCAGCGATCGTCGATCTTTTGCGCGGAAATGACTTCAAAGCGTTTCGCGAGTTTTCCGTTCCAATCGTAACCTTCCATTCGCATCAGGGCGCCGCTCGCCTTGTCGACCCAAATAACGACGTTCCAATACTGCGAATCCCGGGAAGGCGCGACTGATTGCAATTTCCAGCAGCTGCGCGTCCGCACCGTTTCGTCGCCGAGGACGCGCGCATTTGGCCAGTAAAGAAATTTAAGGGCGAGCTCCTCGTAGCTAATGCCGGTGCCGCGAATTTTCTCATTCAACTTCTCCGCCGGAAATTTTTCCGAGCCCGCAGCGGTGACAAGATCGAGGCGCGATCCGTTTTCACCGAGGCGCAATTGCAACACTTCCTCGGGGTCGGCGAATGAATAACGAATCAACGGCCCAGTTTGGGTGAGGTGAAACGGAATCACCTTTTCGTCCTCGCGCAGCTGGCCCTCGAGATCGATTTGCTGTCGCGCCTCGAGCATCCGGACGGAATCAAGAATTTCCTTGGCCGAAGGAGGCGGCGCCGCGGACAAAACAGCCACAACGAAAGTGAAAACAACAACCGTAACACGCATCGCGCTTGACCTTTTCAAGGTCTCAACGAATCACCTATCTTTAACCCTGCCAAATGGATCAGCAGCTTTTTCATCTCATCAACGAGCGATGGACGAGCCCGGCCCTGGATTTGTTCATGGCTGCGATCAGCGACGCCGACGTTTGGAAGCCGGTCCTCCTTATCGTCCTTTTTGCCGCTCTCATCTTTGGCGGATTCAGGGCGCGGGCCTGCATTTTTTGTTTACTGATCACGATCTTCATTGCTCAGCCGATCACGAACACACTGAAGTCGGCGATCAATCAAAAACGACCAAAGCACGTGGCTTCCATCCGCATGGTCCAACTGGAGAAAGGGCGGCCGGAGCTTATGTCGATCTTCCAAAAACCGGTGGTGCGCCGTTCGGACGAATCCGACCGGAGGCGTGGTGATGCCTCCTTTCCGTCGGGGCACATGACTAACAATACGATCGCGGCAATCTGTTTGACGCTGTTTTACCGGCGCGGCTGGCTTTACTGGATTTTCGCTGCGCTCGTCGGCTATTCGCGAATTTATTTGGGCGCGCACTGGCCGAGCGACGTGATCGGCACGGTGTTCTTGGCCGCGGCGGAAACATTTTTTATTCTGGCGGCATTGGAGTTGATCTGGCGTTGGGCAGCCAAGAGATGGGCGCCGCGAATTTTTGAGCGGCATCCGAGTTTGGTAGTCAATCCAGTCGAATGAGCAAAACACGAGCGGTTTGGTTGTTCATCGGAGGGCTGACGCTGATTCGCTTGTCGATGTTGGGATCGACCGATCTCGAATTTGACGAGGCGCATTACTGGATGTGGTCGGAGCGACTGGCGCCCGGTTATTTCAGCAAAGGCCCGGGGATCGCGTTCGCGATTCGCGCCAGCACCGCGATTTTCGGCGCCACTGAATTGGGCGTCCGTTTCTGGAGTCCCATCCTCGCCGCCGGCACGAGTTTGTTACTTTTCTATTTCGGGCGGCGTTTGTTTGGCGAAAACGTCGGTTTCTGGACGGCGATCGCGTTTAATGTCACACCCATTTTCAACGTGGGCGCGTTCGTCATGACGACGGACGCGTTGTCAATCTTTTTTTGGATGGCGGCGACGTTCACGTTTTGGCTCGCGGTTGAAAAGAGTCCGCAGTTTTCGTTTTACTGGCCTCTGACTGGATTGCTTATCGGCCTTGGATTTCTGAGCCGATGGATCAACGCTTTCGAAATCGTGTGTGTCTTGCTCGTTCTCGCTTTTGCTCCGCGACTCCGCCAGGAATTCAAACGACCTGGTTTGTATTGGCTGCTCGGGATTTTCGTCGTTTGCACGATCCCGCCAATCGTGTGGAACGCTCAACATGCGTGGATCACACTGATTCATCTGCGGACGCGCGGGAGTTTGAGCGAAGACGTTGGCTTTCGACCGCTCGAGGCATTCAAATTTCTTGGCGAACATTTCCTGTTTTACTCGCCGCTGCTTTTTGCCGCTTTGGTCTGGGGGGTAATCGGCAGCTGGCGCCGCGTGAATAAACAATTCAAGATTCTGTTTCTATTCTGGTTTGGATTGCCGGTGTTCGCTTTTTATTTCCTGCTCTCAATGAACCACGTGCCGACGCCGAACTGGGACGCCGTGTCGTTCCTCAGCCTCGGATTGCTCGCGGTCCATTATTGGTGCGAACGGGTCGAGACGCGCGGCGTAAAAATCTTCGCTGCTGCCGCCATTCTTCTCGGATTCATCGTGAGCCTTTTTGCACTCGACTCCGACTTGCTGCGCAGCGCCGGTTTCCGGTTTCGGCGAAGTGATCCCAGCGATCGGCTCCGCGGCTGGAAATCGATGACCGCCGAAGTGGAGCGAACTCGCAACGACCTCCAAACAAAGCTCGGTGAGAAATTGTTTTTGATTGCCGACGAACGCCATCGCGCTTCTGAGATCTCGTTCTATCTGCGCGACAAACGCGTCGAAGGTCCAGGTCATCCGCCTGTCTATATTGTCGAATCCCAGGACCTGATAAACCAATTTTCGTTTTGGCCGCGCTACGATCAGTTTGTCGAACAGCCGGCAAAACCGGGTCAATCGCCGGATGAAACCTTCACCGAGCAAAAAGGAGAAAACCTTTTTGTGGGACGCAGCGCGCTGCTTATTCGTAATTACGCGAAGAGTCCGCCGCACAACATCCGGGCCGCGTTTGAATCTACCGAACTTGTGGGCACAATCGAGTTGCGGCGTTTTGGCCAACATGTGCGCTACTGGCAGATTTTTCTTTGCCGCCATTATCGCACGCTGCCGTTATGAACGAGACAATCGCGTCGCCCGCTGTTTCTGTGGTGGTTCCCGTCTTCAACGAAGAAGAGAACATGTCGATCTTGCAACCGGAATTGCGAGCCGCGCTCGCGGATTTGGATTACGAAATCGTTTTTGTCGACGACGGCTCGACCGATCGCAGCGCCGAGAAAATCGAACCCGCGCCGAACGTGCGAGTTCTTCGATTTGAAAAGAATACCGGCCAAAGTGCCGCACTATATGCCGGTGTTCGGGCCGCGCGCGGGCAGACGATTGTGATGATCGATAGCGATCTGCAAAATGATCCGGCTGATATCCCGCGGCTGCTCGAAGAAATCTCGCGCGGCGCCGATCTGGTTTGCGGATATCGCGCAAAACGCAAGGACACGATGACGAAGCGTCTGACCAGTCGGATCGCAAATTTTGTCCGGAGCCGGTTTACGAAGGATTACGTGCGCGACACCGGTTGCACGCTCAAAGCGATGCGCCGTGAATGTGTTGACGCGCTGGTTCCATTTAAGGGGATGCATCGATTCATTCCGGCTCTCGTTAGAGGCGCGGGCTATCGATTGGTTGAAATTCCGGTGAACCATCGGCCGCGCCGGTTCGGCCAGACCAAATACGGTTTCGGAAGTCGCGCGCTGCTCGCCACCGTCGACATGTTTGGTGTCCGCTGGCTGCTCTCGCGCCGTTTGAATTATAAGATCCGCGGTTCCTGAGACTGAAATGCGCTTGTCAACGTAAGCGTCACCGCTAAGCTTGCGCTCCCGAATCGCGCTTCTGCATGTCGTTGGGCAATTTACTTTCCGCCGAGCAAATCATCCCCGAGATGAAGGCGACCGAGCGTTGGCCGGCCATCGTCGAGCTGATCGACCTGCTCGTGCGTCTGGCCAGAATCAAACCGGACGACCGGGACAGCATTCTCGCTTCGCTCAAGCAGCGCGAAGAAACGATGAGCACGGGAATCGGCTTTGGCATCGCCATTCCGCATTGCTCGTCCGATCGGATTGATGACGTCGTGGCGGCCTTCGGAAGGTCCACATCCGGCATCGAATTCGACGCGCTCGATAACGCGCCGGTGAAATTCGTCGTCCTTTTCATTGTTCCGAAGAACCAGTTTCAAACGCATCTCCGCACCCTCGCCTCGATCGCGAAATTTCTAAACGACCGCGCCACACGCGAAAAACTTGCCGCCGCGAAATCGACTGAAGAAATCTTGTCGATCTTTCGCGATTCAGCACAAAAATAAATTGTAGCCGCGGTCTGCGGTGGCTCGATCCACCTTCTGGCTTCGCCCAGCCAAGCGGCTACAGTTTGATCCAGCAATGCAGACATTCCAAACACTTCTCGCCAAGAGATTGGTCGACGCATTGGCGAAGGCTGGGTTCCCAAACGTCGGCGAGCTGACGCAGGCGACTGATTCACGCTTTGGCGATTATCAAACGAATGCGGCGCTGATACTCGGAAAACAGCGCGGCGAAAATCCGCGAGACGTTGGCGCAAAGATTTTGGAGCGACTCGATGTTTCCGATTTGTCCGAATCGCCAACTGTCGCGGGCGCAGGCTTTATCAATTTCACGCTGCGCGCCGACGCGGTCGCCAAGAAAGCAGCGGAGCTCTTTGCCGACGAGCGATTAGGCGTTGCAAGGTCGGCATCGCCCAAAAAAATCGTGATCGATTTCGGTTCGCCGAATGTGGCCAAGCCGATGCACGTCGGTCACATTCGCAGCACTGCGCTCGGCGACGCGCTCGCCCGAATCGCAACCTTTATCGGGCACGACGTGATCCGAGACAATCACATCGGCGACTGGGGCACCCAGTTCGGGATGGTGATCTGGGGTTGGAAAAATTTGTTGGATCGAGAGGCGCTCCAGCGCGATCCGCTCGCGGAGATCGTTCGCGTTTATAAAGAGACGAATGCAAGATCGACATCCGATCCGGCGGTGCGCGAAGCGTGTCGTCAGGAACTGGTCAAGCTCCAATCCGGTGATAAAGAAAACACCGGTATCTGGAACGAGTGCGTTGCGCTCTCAATGCAGGATTTCGAACACGTTTACGAGTTGCTCGACATTCACTACGACATCCAATGCGGCGAAAGTTTTTACGACGATCGCTTGGCCGGCGTCGTCGATCGATTACTCAAATCGAAGATCGCGGAAGTGAGCGAAGGCGCGGTCGTGGTTTTCTTTCGCGGCGTTCCCGAGCTGGCGGACAAGCCGTGCATCATTCGAAAAAGCGACGGCGGCTTCAATTACGCGACGAGCGACATCGCCACGGTTGAGTATCGAATCAACGAATTAACGCGCGACACCCTTTGGTATGTGGTGGGCGCGCCCCAAACCTTGCACTTCAGGCAGATATTCGAGATCGCGCGCCGGGAAGGCTACAAAGCCGATTTTCGTCACATCCCGTTTGGCAATGTGCTCGGCGAAGACCGGAAACTGATGAAGACGCGCTCCGGCGAAAATGTGCCGTTGCGACAATTACTGGAAGAAGCCTGCGTCCGCGCGCGCAAGATTGTCGAAGAGAAGAATCCGGGCTTAACGGAAGCCGAGAAGATCGACATCGCGAGGACGATCGGGATTGGCGCGGTCAAGTATGCCGACCTCTCCCAATATCGAATGACCGATTACATTTTTTCGTGGGACAAAATGCTGGCATTGCAAGGCAACACTGCCCCGTATTTGCAGAACGCCTACGTCCGGATCCGCTCGATCTTTCGCAAAGCGGGCGAAAGCGCGCCGAAGACCGACAAGTTCATTCTCAACGAATCTGCTGAAATCACTTTGGCCAAGCGCCTTTGCCAGTTTGCCGAGATTGTGCCGCAAGTGCTCAACGATTTTCGGCCGAACATTCTCGCTAATTATTTATTTGAGTTGGCCGACGGCTTCCACGCGTTCTATGAGGCCTGTCCGGTCCTGAGGTCGGACGAACCGGTGCGCGGCTCGCGCCTCGCGCTATGCGATCTGACCGGGCGGATTTTGCAGCGCGGCCTCGATTTGTTAGGCATCAAAGTGCCGGAGAAAATGTGACGATAATGACGAAGCCAGAACCACGAGATAGGTCGTCCACGCAACATTTGTCATTTGAGTTTCATCATTCCTTCGTCCTTCGTCATTCGGATTTCGTCATTCAAAACGCGTCTCGACTTGGCTCGACATGACAAAGCAACAGCATCCACGCATACCGACTTGCACTTACCGGTTGCAGTTTAACCGTTGGTTCACATTCGCGCAGGCGCGCGAGATCGTGCCGTATTTGCAGGCGCTCGGTGTCAGCGACGTTTACGCATCGCCTTATTTTCAAGCCGGCGCGAACAGCTTGCACGGCTACGACATTACCGATCACAACAAGCTGAACGCGGCGATCGGTTCGCAGGCCGACTACGATGCGTGGATCGCGGAGTTGCACGCGCACGGGATGGGACAGGTGCTCGACTTCGTGCCGAATCACATGGGGATCGCCGAGCCCGGCAACAAGTGGTGGGCGGACGTGCTCGAGAACGGACCGAGCTCAATGTATGCGCCGTATTTCGACATCGATTGGCGCCCGCTCAAATCCGACCTGCGCGATAAAGTTCTACTCCCAATCCTGACCGATCAATACGGTCGCGTGCTTGAGCGCGGCGAACTGCAAGTGCATTTCGAAGAGGGCGCCTTCTATCTGGCCTATCGAAATCAAAAACTGCCGATTGCGCCCGGCACTTATCGTTTCGTGCTCGAGATGGCCCTGGAAAATCTCGCGGAATACAAAGACGAAGAGTTTTACGCCGAGTTTCAAAGCATTCTGACTGCGCTGGAGTATTTGCCGCGACGGACTGAGACCGATCCGGAAAAGATCGCCGAGCGCGCGCGGGAAAAGGAAATCGTGAAGCGCCGTTTGGAGCGGCGTTGTCAGGAAGCACCCCAAGTTCAGCGCGCGATTGAAAAAGCGCTGGCCAAAATTAACGGTCGCCCAGGCGATCCCCGGAGCTTCGATTGGTTGGATGAGCTTCTTAACGCGCAGTCGTATCGCTTGGCGTTTTGGCGCGTCGCGGCCGAGGAAATTAATTATCGCCGTTTTTTCGATGTGAATGATTTGGCGGCAATCCGGATGGAACTGCCCGAAGTGTTCGACGCCGCGCACCAGCTGGTTGTCGATCTTGTCCGAACGGGAGCGGTGACCGGACTGCGGGTCGATCATCCCGACGGCTTGTATTTGCCGAGAGAATATTTGGACGCGCTGCAGCGGCGTTGCGCCAAGATGCTGGGCGTTCCGCTGCCGAAAGACGGGCGCGCCGTCTACATGATCGCGGAAAAAATTCTGACCGGCGCGGAAAAGCTTCGTGCAGATTGGCCGCTGCACGGAACGACCGGTTACGATTTTGCCAATCAAGTCGCCGGTGTTTTGGTCGACGCATCGGCCGAAGCTGACGCGACCAGGACTTTTCATCGGTTCATCGGACACACCATGCACTTCGGGCATCTCGTTTACGCGAAGAAGCGCCTGGTGATGCGACTGGCGCTGGCCAACGAGGTCGAAGTCCTCGGCAACATGCTTGACCGGTTGTCGGAAAAGAACCGCTGGTATCGCGATTTTACATTTGAAGCGCTCGCGCGCGCGGTGCGGGAAACGATTGCCTGCTTCCCGGTGTATCGAACTTATCTCGCGCCCGGCCAACCGGTGAGCGACGAAGATCGACAAGTGATCGAACGCGCGATCGCCTCGGCCAAACGTCGCAATCCAGCGATGGAGGAATCGATCTTCAATTTTCTGCGCGACATTCTGCTTTTCCGGTTTCCGGAAAACCTGGATGCGCAGGCACGCGAAGAGCACATGCATTTCGTGCTCAAATTCCAGCAGTTCACGGGGCCGATCATGGCGAAGGGACTCGAGGACACGGTGTTCTACATTTACAACCGTCTGGCCGCGCTCAACGAAGTGGGCGGCGAGCCGCAACAATTCGGCCTGAGTGTCGACGCATTTCACGAACGCAACCTGGATCGACATCGCACTTGGCCGGCAACGTTGCTCGCGACTTCAACGCACGACACCAAGCGAAGCGAAGACGTGCGCGCGCGAATGGTTGCAATTTCTGAAATTCCGGAATTGTGGAGGCGCTCTTTGCAACGCTGGCGGACCGCAAATCGGCGCTGGAAAAAAATAGTGAACGAAGCGGAGACGCCCGCTCCGAACGAGGAATATCTGCTCTATCAGACGTTGCTCGGGACCTGGCCGATCGCGGGCAATGGCGCGCCGGAACAAAACGTCGGCCCTGAATACACCCAGCGCATTCAGGCTTACATGATGAAGGCGCTGAATGAAGCCAAACTAACGAAGGTTTTGGATCCGACTCCAAAGAACAAGTTTTTGCCGGCTTTTCTCCCAATCGCGGAGGAGATTGCGCGACTCGGCGCAATCAATTCGCTTGCTCAGACTTTGCTCAAACTGACTTCGCCGGGCGTGCCGGACATTTATCAGGGAAACGAAACCTGGGATTTCTCTCTGGTCGATCCAGACAATCGGCGCGCGGTTGATTACAGACTTCGCGCCGAGATGCTTTCATGTTTATCGAGCAAAACTCCGGAAGAGCTTCTGCAAAATTGGCCGGACGGTCGCATCAAAATGTTCCTCACCCAGCGCGCGCTCCAGTTTCGCAACGAGCAGGTCGATCTTTTTCACCGTGGAAATTATCTGCCGCTGTACGCGACCGGCGCATTTGCCGATTGCTCCATCAGTTTCGTGCGCCAACTGGATCGCGACTGGGCAATCGTCATCGTGCCGCGCCTTTCATCGCGAATCGGTTTTCCACCGATCGGCGAACGTTGGAAAGACACGGTGATCGAGGTTCCTGAAAACTTATTGCTCGAACGCGGGCGCGAAATTTTTACCGGCCGCGAATTGTCGATTCAGAACCGGCAAATTCGTGTGGCCGAGGCCCTGTCGGGCTTGCCGTTCACGATGGTGACGAATCAATGACGCGCGCCTTGAACGAACTTGTCGCTCAAATCGCCGACCCATTGAGAAAAGT
This sequence comes from Verrucomicrobiota bacterium, assembly GCA_003219215.1. Lineage (GTDB taxonomy): Bacteria > Verrucomicrobiota > Verrucomicrobiia > Chthoniobacterales > UBA10450 > AV40. The sequence continues at coordinate 17,072 of QHPY01000086.1, forward strand.
TGCCAAGATTCTTCGCCAGGTCCGCACCGAAACTCACAAACGTGATGTGCGGTGACGCCACGATCAGCATCACACTGAGCAATCCGAGATTCATGAGGTAAATCACAGCCACCGAAAAAAACGTCCCGTGGTCGCGCAGGTCGGTCTGGTTTTTTGGGATCATCCAACAAGTGAAGGTGAGATGGAACGCCCAGGTCCCGCCAATGACCGCGTAAAGCAATCGGCCGTAGGGCTGGACGTTGTAAAAAACGCTGAGCACACCATAAATCGCGATCGCGAGGATGCTGTAGAGGGGGAAGAAATATGGCGCGAGCGCGATCCAGAAGTTGGTGCGGTTGGTGACGACGTGGCCCCCGTCCCGTCCGACGCGGAAACGACTGACGCGGCCGCCCATTAACCAAATCCAGACTGCATGCGTGAGCTCGTGACCAAACACGTAAAGCAAGATCGGTCGCGGCAGCCCGATAAACGCGATCAACCAGAGCACCGCACCTAACGAAAAAAACCAGAATTCCTGTCCGGCCCACAAACGTTGCGTGATCGTTGCGCGAGCGAAGACAGTAAAAAACGTTTGGGTCAAAATTGCGCACACCGGCAGCAGAAAGATTGCGAAAAGAAATTTCACCCAGCGCGTCGGAATCATCAGCGGCGGCGAGCCTGCCAGGCGGCGCGAAGCCGCGACGTAAACGCGGCGCGTTTTTATAGGTCTCGATCTTCGACTCATGACTTGACCGATGCTCGGTTACGTTTCCTGTCATTCCGAGCGAAGTCGAGGAATCTCTTATTGTTTCAGAATCGAACTTTAGTAAGACGAAGAACGAAGCGGAAGAGGAAGAATGCTAGGCCCGGCCCATGTAGGCGCCGGTGCGGGTGTCGATCTTGATTATCTCGCCTTCCTTGATGAAGAGCGGGACGTTGATCGTTTTCCCGGTCTCGAGTTTGGCTGGTTTGGTCACGTTGCTGGCGGTGTCGCCGCGCAAACCTTCCGCTGATTCGACAACTTTCAGGCTCACCGACGCCGGCATTTCGATCTGGACCGGTTTGCCTTCGGCGTAAAGCACCTGAACCGTGAGATTTTCGACGAGATAATCGCGTCCTTCCCCGATCAAATTCTCCTGCAAAGTGATGGTGTCGTAAGTTTCCGGGTCCATGAAGTGGTAGCCGTTGTGATCTTTGTAACTGAACTCGAGTTGTTTTCGCTCGATATCGACCAGCTCCACTTTATCGGTGGAACCAAAGCGGACGTCTGCGCTCTTACCGGTATTGATGTAGCGAATGATCGCCTGGACAAAGGCGCGTAAATTTCCGGGCGTACGATGGTGCACTTCGAGGACAATGGCGGCATTGCCGTTATATTTTATCGCCATTCCTCGGCGGAGATCGTTGGCCGCGGCCATACAGAAGTGATCAGTGATAAGTGACTAGTGGAAAAGAGGGCGGACGTTACATGCGTTGTGTGATTTTGCAATTGTAGGGCAGACGCATCGCCTGCCATCCATTGGCAACCGGCGCGGTTGCCCTACAATAACTTCAAACGCGTCAGATCCTGTGAATCAACCACTCCGACCGGGACTTTGTCGTCATCAACAACGACGAGATCGTCGATGCGGTGGGTCTCCAACAGTTTGAGAACTTCGACTGCGAGCTTGTCTTTGTGCACCGTCACTGGATTCAGCGTCATCAAGTCCGCCACAAGGCGTTCGCCGACTTTTGGATCGGATTGAAAATGCCGCGCGAAATCGCCGTGGGTGAAGATCCCGAGGAGTTGCCGATCTTCGCCCGCTACCACCGCGGCGCCTGCGCGCACGCTCGACATTGCTTTGAGAACGTCGCGAACAGTCGCAGTTGGCGGGACGACCGCCATGGATTCGCGCGGCCGCATCACTTGCTGAACGCGCATGAGCAGACTGCGTCCAATTTTTCCGCCGGGATGGAATTTTGCGAAATCCTCTTTGTTGAATCCGCGCGCCTCCAGCAGAACCATTGCGATCGCATCACCAAGAGCGAGCATGGCGGTCGTGCTTGAAGTCGGCGCCAAATTCAACGGACACGCTTCCTGCTCGACCTTCACATCGAGAACGACGTGCGCGTTTTTGGCGAGAGTGGAGTCGGCGTCGCCGCAGATGGCAATGATCTTGACCTGAAACCGCGCGATCGCCGGCAAAATGCGCACGAGCTCTTCGGTTTCACCGCTCGAGCTCAATGCCAGGACGACGTCGCCGTCGGCCACCATGCCGAGGTCGCCATGCAACGCGTTGAGCGAATCCAAAACCACCGCGGGCGATCCCGTGCTGGTCAATGTCGACGCGATCTTGCCTCCGATATGCCCGGACTTACCGACGCCAACGACGACTACTTTGCCGCGCGCATCCACCGCGTCTTTGATCAAAGCGACCGCGCGGGAGAAATCATCGCCCAGCCGCTGGCGAAGCCGCTGGAGCTCGAGAATTTCAACGTCGAAGACGCGCCTGGCTTTTTCGAGATAATCCATTTCTCTTGACAATTCTGCGCCGGAGGAGTCTAACCGGCAAGAACTTGCGAGGGCTTAACCGGAGAAAAAGGAATGAAGAAGCTCGTGGTGCTTGGAATTGTGATGACAATCGCGGGCTTGGCCATGGCGCAGCCGCAAAAGAAAACTTTCACTGCTCGTGTGAAAACTCGTCCCGCGCCGACGCCGCCACCGATTAAGAAAGAAAATACGGACGGCGTTCTTCCGCGCGCTGCCCGTGGGGGAAATCCATTTCAGATGTTGAATCCGAAGGCTCCGCCCCAATACGGAAGAGCCGAAGACAGCGTTGTGCTCGATCCCGACACCGGAAAGTGGAAAGGGATCAAGCTCTTCACAATTAATTTTTGATTTTGCCGTTCGATGTTTGATTTCAAACATTGAACGACTCGCCTGATCCAAGACCGGTTGTCGCCTTTTATTGCGCGACGTTTCTCAAGCCGGAGATGCTGCACATCTACCGGCAAATCACCGGCCTTCGCCGGGTTCAGTCAATCGTCATCGCCCAAAAGCGCGAGAATCCGGACAAGTTTCCGTTCGATAAGATCGACATCGTCGCAAAACCGGCGACCCATTTTTTGCGGCGTTTCTGGTTTCGACAGGTTCGAAACAAGCCGTGGCAGATCTCATCGAAAGAACTCCGCGCTTTGACTGACGTTCTGAATCGCGAGAAAGCGCAGCTTCTACACACTTTCTTCGGGCACATTGTCGTTCATCTTTTGCCGCTGATTCAGGCGTGGCCGAAGCCAAGCATCGTTTCCTTCCACGGCGCGGACGTTTCGGTGGACATGGAAAAGCCTGCTTATCGGAACGCGACCAAGGAAATGCTCGACCGTGTAACGCGAGTTTTTGTGCGCTCCGCTTCCTTGCGCCGCGCTGTGGTCGAGCTCGGATGCGACGAAGACAAGATCGACATCGTCCGCACCGGCATTCCGCTTGATGAATTTCCATTCCGCGAACGCGAGTTTCCCGCCAATGGCGAATGGCGTTTCGTGCAAGCCAGCCGCCTGATTGAAAAGAAAGGTCTGGCGACGACCCTTCATGCATTCACCGCTTTTCTGGCGCACTATCCGCGCGCAACGCTGACGATTGCCGGCGAAGGACCGATGTTGCGCGAGCTCCAGGAATTGACGCGCAAACTCAAGATCGATAATCGCGTGGTTCTCCCTGGCTTCGTGGCGTCGGAGAGATTGCGCGAAATTTATTATGCGTCGCACATTTTCCTGCATCCTAGCGAAACCGGCAGCGACGGAAATCAAGAAGGCATTCCCAATTCAATGTTGGAAGCTATGGCAAGCGGGCTTCCAGTTTTCGCGACCGATCATGGCGGAATTCCGGAAGCGATCGAAAATGGCGTGAGTGGAATCCTGGTCCCCGAGCGCGATCACGAGGCGCTCTCATGCGCCCTGCTTGAAGCGGTGCAGGATCGACATCTTCTGGCGCGACTGGCTCGAAACGGCGCTGCTGCGGTGGCGGAGAAATTCGATCAACGGAATCAAATTCGCCGGCTCGAAGAAATTTATCTGGGTATGATTGGCAGGGTTGGTTGAAGATCAACCACGCCTTTCTCAATCCGCTCGAAAAAACTCGCGAGCTGTCTTTGCACGGCTTGAAACGAGATGCGTTCGGCAGCACGCCATTGGGTTTCGACGATCGCGGTCGCGCGTCCGGCGGTGTTTTTTAGCAATTCCAAGGCGATGGTTTTGAGTTGCGCGGTGGTCCGTCCTTCTCCGCAGAAATTGGCAAATACGAGCCGCTCAATCGCGCCGTTGCCGCCGACGCAAATCGTTTGGCACAGGAGCGCGTCGCCCGCCACTTGTCCGGGCACGCGGCTGCGATCGAGTTGGAGGACGATCTTGTGCCGTGCGATCTCGCGCAGGTAATTGGGGTACGATTCGCGCCTGTCACGGACGCGCAATTTCCCGGGCGGAAAATTCAACTCGGCCAAAAGTTTTTCACCTTTTCGGCCGTCGAGATTGAAGACGGTCACCGGCTCGAAGCTGTTCTGGCAAATTTCTCGGGCGAGCAACAGCGCCGCAAGATGGTTGCGCGACGGGACGTCCCATTCGCGGGTGCCAACGAAGATGCCGCGTTGCTCAACGGGCGGAACGGTGAATTTCCATTGCTCGTCTTCGAGCGGATAAGGCGTTGGGATGAAAGCGACCGTGCTAACATCGCGTTCGGGTCGGACGCGGCGAAAAATCTCAGCGGCTTCCGGGGTTGTAGCAACGCATCCGTCAGCCTGCGCTACAATTCGCATAAATCGCGCAAGCTTTCGCGGATCGCATAATTGTTCGGCAATCTGATGCAGGCCAGTTTCTTTTAACGCGACCGCGACGGTTCGTTTCTCCTTTTGGCATTCAGCCAGGGCGCGTTCGGTCGCTCGAAAATTGCCGCGGAGCAAGAGAAGAATCGGGCGTTTTTCTTCGATCGCATTTTTTGTCGCCCGATGAAACGAACCGCCAGTGCAAGCGGCGAACGCGTGAAGGTTGACCGGCGGATGGCCGTTCGCACCGGGACCGACCGGTTCGTCAAAATATTGCTCGAGATCCCGTCCGCCCGGATTGAGGACGCTGAGCTGAAAATCAGTTGCGTCGGTTGACGCCATTCTAGTGATCGTCTGATTTAGATGGGGATGGAGTGGCCGCTTTCAACAACGCTCCCTCTTCGACCTCATCCATCGGCCCAACCGGAACTGCCCGGCGGATCTCCACCGGCGTCTCTTCCGGCTCCGGTTCGACCGGTATCGCTCTTAAGATCGGTTTTGCGTCGTCGGCACTGCGCGCTTTGTCGGTCTTTTGATTTCGAGCGTCGCCTCGCATGGCGTCTCGTTCTCGATTGTCGATCTTTTGCGGCGTTTCTTTTTCCGCGACTTGTTCCTCGGTCGCCTTGTCGATTTTTGCGATCGATCTTGCGGAATTATATGGATCGTTTTCCGCCAGGAGCGTCGGACTTTTAACAATGACGGGTTTCACTTCAGTTAAATCAGCGGCGAGTTGGGCGCGGGGAGCTTCAGCGGCCGGCGCGTCCGCAACCACTGGCACGCGTGGTTCGCCGTGGACATTGCACGGCTCAGTCGGCATTTGCGCCGCTGTCGCAATTTCGGTGTAAGTCGTGCGCTTTTGGACTGAATCACCCGTCGCACTTCTTACCGTGTCGTAACATTTGTCGGTGGCGAGCATTCCGGAACGCAAACAAATCTCGACTTCTTTCAAGCCTGGCGGGCGTTTGATCTCACGCGGTGAATAACGGGCGGCCGCCGTGTTCATGATGTCGACCCAGACTGGCAACGCCAGTTCTCGGCCAAATGCGCCGCGATAAATTTTCTGCGGCTTGTCGAATCCAGCCCAAACCGCGCAAGTGAAGTTGCTGTCGTAACCTGTAAAAAGCGCATCGGTAAAATCGTAGGCGGTGCCGGTTTTCCCAGCGGCCGGAAATTTTTTGAGACCAAATTCAATTCGCGCAGTTTTGCCGGTGCCGGTCTCCAATGCGTCCGTCAGACAGGAATGAACTTCATAGGCGGTCTCGGCTTTGAGGACGCTCTGCGAGTTGTGGTCGCGCGGCGTTTCCCAAACGACCGTCCCGTCTTTTTCTTCGATCCGCTCGAGAATGTGCGGTGCGTTCACGCGCCAGCCGCCGTTTGGAAAAATCGTGTAAGCGAGAGCGAGCTCCGCCAGTGTGACTTCGCTGCTGCCAAGCAGTGTCGCCGGATACGGACGAAGGCTGGAACGAATTCCCGCCGTTCGACAAAGCTGCAAGACCTCATCGAGGCCCGCTTCCATTCCGATCCGGACCGTGGCGCCGTTCTTTGATTTCACCAGCGCTTGCCGCGCGCTTATTGTCCCGTCGTAGCGATTGTCCGCGCTTTCCGGACCCCATTCGCCAAGAATTCCCGTCATCCCGCCGATCATCACGGCGCGATTATCGAGCGGTGAATCTTCAACCAGGCTTCCCGGAAACATTCCCTGTTCGAACGCGGCCGCGTAAACGAGCGGCAGCATCGCCGTCCCGGCCGGACGTTTGGCCTGCAGTGCGCGATTGTACTGATTGTGCTCAAAATCGCGACCACCCACCAGGACGAGAATTCCGCCGGTCTCGTTGTTGAGCCCTATGACCGCGCCTTGCAAATATTCCGGAGCGGGCTGGGCCGATGCCGTGCCACTCGATTTCGCCTGGCGAAAACTGGCCGCGTATTCGGCATGCGTTTGATGATCGTAACCCGGATGCTGCTCCGCTTTGTCGAGATTCTTGCGAAGCGATTCTTCCGCGACTTTTTGCAGTTCGCCGTCGACCGTGGTGTGAATCCGAAAGCCTTCGTTCATGGCGCGGTCCCAGCCAACCGCGTTGATCACTTGCTGTCGGATATAATCGACCGCGTAGTTTTGGCCCTGCGCGTTCTGCCGATTTCCGATTACCAAATCCTGGGCCTGCGCCGCGGCGCAATTAGAACTGTCGATCAAACCGAGGTCGTGCATGCGAGTGAGCGCATAATTTCGTGCGTCGCGCGAGGCCGCCTTATCGGTCCAGGGCGAAAGCCGGTTCGGGCTTTTGATCATGCCCGCGAGGGTGGCGCATTCGCTCAGCGATAGCTCATGCGCTGATTTGCCGAAATAACCGCGCGCGGCCGCTTCCGCGCCATAAAGCCCACCGCCGAAATAAATCCGGTTGAGATAAAGCTCCATGATCTTCTGCTTGTTAAAATTGTCCTCGATCCTGCGCGCGACAAAAATTTCGAGCAGTTTGCGGCGAAACGTTTTTCCTTTGAGCGCAAAACTGTTGCGGGCGAGTTGTTGCGTGATCGTGCTCGCGCCCTGGCGCACATGTCCGGCGACCAGGTTCTTGAAAGTGGCGCGAAGAATTCCCGAAATTGCGTAGCCGTGATGCTGATAGAAACTTGCGTCCTCGACCGAAATGACGGCGTTGACCAGATCGCGCGGGAGTTGCTCGTACGGAATGGTCTCACGGTTCTCGACGTAGATTTGGCCGAAGATTTTGTCGTTTCGATCCAGAATCACGCTGGCCGATTCCATTTGTTCGAGCTTGTTCAGATCGAGGGTGGCCGCCTGGTTCTTCAAATCGCTCAGACCCATCGAGATATAAATGGCGAGGCCGCCAAGGACGAAAGCCGCGACTGTGATCGGCACGTAAAACTCCGGCCGTGTATACCACCGCGGCCGGAACCGATAGCCCGGCGGTGGGATCAAATACTGGTTAGTCGAGGGATTTCTCAAAGCGGCGGGGGGAGCAACTTAGGGCAGTCGGTTGACGATTCAACGATTTACCTGTCGCGCCGTAGTTTTTAACGTAGGCGGAACGATTTAACGATTTAACGAGTGAGCACCGGTGACCCCGCGCTAGTCGAATTAATTCGCTGTGAGATCAGCAATCACGGCCCGGTTTCCTTCGCCTGGTTCATGGAGCAGGTGCTGTATCACCCTGAACACGGCTATTATTCCAGCGACCGCGCCACTATCGGACGACGCGGCGATTACTTTACCAACGTCAGCGTCGGACCGGTCTTTGGAGAACTGCTCGCCGCGCAATTCGCGGAGATCTGGGAACGAATCGGCAAGATCGACAATTTTCTCATCGTCGAGCAAGGCGCGCATCACGGCGAGTTCGCCCGCGATGTTCTCGAATCACTGCAGCAGCGATTTCCCGAATTGTTCTCTGCGTTGCGTTACCAAATCGTCGAACCGTTTTCCGCCTTGCAAGATCGACAAGCGCAAATGCTGCAGCATTTCCGCGATCGCGTTGATTGGCAAGGATCACTCGAAGAAATCGAGCCATTCTTTGGGGTTCATTTTTCAAACGAGCTGCTCGATTCGATGCCGGTACATTTGCTCGTTTCAACAGGCGCCGGCTGGCAGGAGAAATGTGTCTCGCTGGATGGTGATGAGTTCGCGTTTGTCCGGCAGCCGATCGCTGAGCCGAAGTTGAAAGAATTGGCGGCAAACGCGCCGCGTCTGCCGCCAGGCCATGAGATCGAAGTCAGTCTGGCTGCGCTCGATTGGACCGAAAAGGTCGCGGCGAAACTGCAACGCGGTTTCGTGCTTGTAGTCGACTACGGTTTTTCACGCGATGATTTCTACGATCCCCAGCTGAAGACTGGCACGTTGCAGGCGCGGGCGCGACATCGGCGACTGGCATCGCCGTTCGATAATGTCGGCAATGCCGACATCACAGTTCACGTGAATTGGACCAATCTCGCCGAGCACGCCGGGCAGTGCGGTCTGCAGGTTGTTGCTTTCACAGATCAGCACCATTTCCTGACCGGAATCATTTCCAAGTCGCCGGCTTTACTTGAAAAAGCAGATCCAAAGAGAAAACGCGAACTGCAAGCTCTTTTGCATCCGGAGATGCTCGGCCGAACCTTCCAAGTTCTTGCCCTGACGAAAGATGTCGATCCTGCAGTTTCGCTGGCAGGATTCAAGTTCGCTCGCAACCTTCGAGCGGCGCTCGGGCTTTGAGTTTGCATGTCGGTCGTTTCCACCTAACTTCCCACTCCCTCTACGGGTAAATTATGGCGGACGTTGCGAACAAATATCCCGAGAACGCAGCCGGCAAATTCTATGTCGATGAGCAATGCATCGACTGCGATTTGTGCAGGGAGACTGCGCCTGC
>QHPY01000087.1 GCA_003219215.1 Verrucomicrobiota bacterium
GATTATTCAGCCGAGCGCAGCGTCCGTGGCGATTGACGTGCCCATTTATTATCCCAATCAGTGTCGGATTTCGGGTGATAACGATTGAACAATTCCAAGACGGCGCCTGTCTGATCAGTCACCATGGTTAAAATTATTGGAACAGTAGTTGCAGCGGCCGCGATGTTGATGGCGTCGTCCGCGTTTGCGAAAGACAAAGGTGGGGACATGGCGTGTTGTGCCAAGAACGCGTCGAATCAGCAATCGTGCGCCAATCTCGCGCGCCTCAATCTGACTGCGGATCAGAAGAGCAAGATCGAAGCGTGGCAATCGGAGTGCGTGAAAGCGGGTTGCACGAAAGGGAGCAGGCAGGCGTTTCTTAAGAAAGCCCAAGGCATTCTTTCGGCTGATCAATACGCGAAGTTGAAAGCCGAGTGCAATAAATCGGCCACGAAAACCGAAGCCTAAGTCCGAGCCGGACTGGCATTACCCTCACCTCAATCCTCTCGCTGGTAGGGAGAGGAAGCAGCGCAGCGACAGGTGAGGGTTGGTTCAGTGAATCGCGTCGCTAAATCTTTGAACGACACTGCGTAAGCGAGTGTCTCACATTGCACTTATGACCAAATTCATTGCGTTAGTAGTGGCGGGAATGTTTGCAGCGGGCACCATGTTCGCGGGAGAACATGGCGACTGCACCAAGAAAGTCGGAAACGCAGCGAAGCCGGCCTGCACGGTTTCGTTGGCAAGTCTCAACCTGACGCCTGATCAAAAGACGAAGATGGACGCGGCGATGGCCGAACACATGAAAGCGGGTTGTTCGGAGGCGACCGAGGCCAAGTACATGAAAGAGGCGGAAGGAATCCTGACGAATGAGCAATACGCCAAGTTCAAAGCGGAATGCTGCAAGGGCGACAAAGCTAAAACAGAGACCTAATCGTCCAGCGGAGTTTGTTTGTTGAAAATCGCGTTCGCTTCACGGCGAACGCGATTTTCTTAGAAGCCGGCGTTGTTAATGAGACGCCGATGGCGCGCTGATAGATGTCGATGTTAGCGCTTGCTGAAGCAGATCAGCGAGACGCCAGCCGGCCTTGTGTAATTCTTCGCGAACAATTTTGGCCGACCAATCGGCATACCCGACGTGGTCGGGTGCATTCTTTTCTCGCGCGTCGCCAGCCATGACGTTGCGGTCCTGATCGATAGTCTCATGGACATGGATGAACTGGAGGCGTTCATGCGCCTCGCGCGCAACCGGCAAAATTTCGTCGGCCCAGAATTCTCCATAGTTTTTTAGAGCTATGTTTGCCGGCGCCCGCCAGTTGGTGGGCTGTTCTTTCGTCAGCCGATCAATCAATTTTCGCTTCGCTTGTTCGGTTTTTTGGTAGTGCTCTTCTTTCGACAGAGTGGGTGATAGCGGCTGCAGGTTGGCCATGACTGCGTCGTAGTCCCAAAAGCCGTGCAATTTTAATCCGCGATGTGCCATTCCTTCCGGCGTCCCGCGAGTCAAACGAAGCATGAATGTGTTGCCGCCCTCGTCTTCGATGCCGGGCTGATTTCTATCCGGATCGACTGCTTGCCCTGCTTGATTGAAATATTCTGCGCCGACGTGGAGCGGTTGATGAACGTCGCCAACATAGTGCGCGAGCAGAATAACCGCGACCGGCCTAGTGATTTTGCGCGGATTATCTTCCGGGATTTCGCCACGCAAAACATCGACGCAATAGGAAATCATGTGGACGACGTCCCATTGACTGCGGCCGGTTTTTCCGTCGGAATATTTTTCGAGATTAAGAATAGGCACATCGGTGTAGTGAAACCAATGATGAGATGGAGCATGGGACTTCGAATCCTGCGTCGGGGGATTCGCTCGCCAGAAATCGCGGAGCTGTTTATCGATCTTCGCGTGCTCGGGGTAATGCGGAAATGCGTTTGGATCGTCGACACCGTTCTTGTCCCAGGCCTTGATCTCGTCGGCGATGACCGATGCGCGTTCCAAGGTGATGCCGTTGGTCAGCGTGTAGATTGTTTCGCCTGCCGGCGTGTTCACGACCAGTTTGTCTGCAATTCCACCAACGATTTCGTGACCGGTCGGTCCGTAAGCGAGAAGCGCTGCAGGAACCGCGGCGATGCTAATTGCAATTAGAATTCCCCGGCGCATTTCGGTCATGATTGCGGCGCGCCGGTTAGAATTTTACCGAGGTTTCCAGCAAATGATATTGCCAGCAAAATAATCCGAATGCGATCCCGCCGATAGCCAGCAGAATTGCGTGAGCGCGAAACCAAAGTCCGTGGCCTGGGAGTGTGGCAAAGCGAATGGCAGTGATCACTAAAAGGACGAGGCCTGCCATTAATGCCCAGCCGAAGATGTAAAGTGCGCGCAACCACGGATCGATGGCATCGCCGAAGATCACGATATTTTCCACACCGCGACTGAATACAATCGCGGGGATCAAAATGAACAACACTTCACAAAGGCAGATCACGCGCGAGAAAAAATATAAAACGCGGTCGCCTTTCGCGGTAAACAACGGACGCTGATATCGTTTGCGAACAACGACCGCGACTGGCCAAAGCAAAACAGTTAAAAGCGCCAGCGCCAGATTTCCGCCGACGATCGGGTTAATGAAACGCTTGTTCGCATACCACGAAACGCGCTGGCCCTCGTAAATCGCGGGAAACGGGAGCATCTCGCGCACGGAGCCGGACGCATCGCGGCGGAACGCAATTTTGTCCGGCCCGTCGATTTCGCTGTAAATAAGCGGAGCAATCTCCCGCCATTTCTTTAACTCGCCGCGCTGGTTCTTCATTCCTTCGACCGTCAGAATGCCGTCCTTATCGCTGCTCACGCTGAATTGACCGAGCAACGCCAGTAATCTTAGGAACGTTGTTTCTCCACGGCGCGTCCCTTCATAGACACCGCTGACCGCGCGTCCGTCCGTTTTCGCCGTATTTGGATCGACATCGACCTTCGGTTCGCCCGGATTTGGAAAATAGCGATTCGCGAAAGCGCGCAGGACTTCGCCCCGGCCGCCGCCAACATTTTTCCCAGCGCTGTTGTAGGAAATGAAATAGCCAACGTGCGCCTGCGGCACGATGACCATGTCGCTATGAAAATAAATTGTGTCGCCGCCGTGACCGATGATGCGTTGACCGTTCATTGAATATTCCAAGAAGGTGACGCCCAATCCATTCAACATTGGATGAAGTTCAAACTGCCGGGTTTCCATTTGTCGGACCGTCTCCGGTTTCAAGATAGCCACGCCGTCGACGGCTCCGTCCTGAAGAAACGCTAGGATGAAACGCGTCATGTCCACGGCCGTGGTGCTGAGCGCACCCGCGGGCGAGGCTTGCACGAATTCGAAATCGCGCGGTTTCTTAGCGGCGGTGAGGTAGCTTTGCGATATCTGCTGCGCCAGTGTTACTGGCAACGGCTGATCGAATGTTGAGTTGGTCATTCGCAGCGGCTTCAAAATGTGATTGTCGATGTAACGTTCGAATTTCTCGCCACTCACACGCTCGACGATGTATCCGGCGACGCTGAATCCGTAATTGGAATAGGAAGGAATTTTCCCCGGTGGGAAAATACGCTGTGGCATTTGATTGACGAGATATGTGCGCAGCGCTTTCATGTCGCTCTCATGCGCCACGAATAGGTTCTTCAAAGTATCCTCGAATCCCGCGGTGTGCGTCAGCAATCGCCGAAGCGTAACCGGCTCGGGATACGTTTTTGGAATCGCGAAATCGAGGTACTCATTTACGTCGCGGTCGAGATCGAGCTTGCCTTGCTCGACCAATTGCATCACCGCCGTCGCGGTAAACAGTTTCGAGATCGAGCCGGGACGAAACAATGTTTGATCAGCCAGCACCGGCTTCTTCGCGGCGAAATCGGCGTAGCCGTAACCCTTTGCGAAAAGCACCTGACCGTCCTTAACAACTGAGACGACAGCGCCGGCGATGTCACGGTTTTGCAGTTGCGACGGAATCAGCGCGTCCAGAAAAGTTTCGAAGTCTTGCCTCGTGAGTACCGCGGCGGGAGTCGGCTGGGGCGCGACCGTTGGAACTTTCGCCGGGGGCGGAGAAGGCAGTGATATTAGCGGCGACGGTGCAGGACCTTGCGCGTGTGCGCCTGCTGTTAGCGCGATGATTATCGCTGTGATCGCGTAGCGCCGGGAGATTACGTTTTGCATAAAACGGCGAGTCTGCCGTTGGCGTCAGCCGGTGACAAGACTGCGATTATGTTGTGTCTTCGCCGGTCAGACGCGATCGAATGGTTTCGATCCGCTTTTGCAGCTTCGCGAAATGCGATCCCGACCAGTAAACCTGCCCGCAACCGCTGCAGCGTCGGAATTGCTCATAATATATCTTGGTCAACGGCTCGAGCTGATCAAAGACTTCGGCTTTCTTCGCAGGTTTAAGCAGGGTGTTGCAGCGGAGGCAGCGAGTAAATGGAGCCAAAGCGGAGCCCAGATCGAATCGGTGCAAAATCTCGAGAGTTTGTTCCATCGGCTCCTGAGAACGCAGGTAGTAGCCGTGCCGGACGATTGCATGCATCAGCAAACGCCGGTCGCGGGTGAGCAGAGCGCGGTTCTCGCTGCTGGCGATCGTCACCAATTGTCGATCCTCGGCCGCGGGATCGTAAACGACGTCGACGCCGAGAAGGCGAAGATCCCGGACAAGCTTCCCCAAATGTCCATCGGCAACAAAACTTCTGATTTCTGTGAGTTGCAGCCGATTTTCTGCGAAAGGAGTAATTCCGCGTGTGCCGACTGGATAAACCTCGATACTCGATTCGCGGTCAACAACGCAGGCAAAATCCACTGGCACACCATTGACGATAATCAGATCGACTTCGGTGTGCGGGACTCCACAGGCTTCGATCACGTCCTTGACCGAAGTCTTCTCGGATAACTGGCGTTCTACCGTGGAAGCTTTTGAGCCCAGGAAAAACGGCAGGTCGCCGTGAAAGGTCAGCCGAATCGAGAACGGACTCATTTGCTCACTCGCGCGATCGAGTAAGCATACTCAAAAGTGGTCGCGCGCGGGCGCGCCATGAATTTTCCGGGACCGAGCGGTTCGTCTTCGCCGTAGTAACAATCGAGCTGCCAGCGGCGCAAACCGCCGCCGGTGTCCATAATTTTCCAGCGCGTGCTGCCGAAGACGCGCTCGACTTCGGCTGCAGGAGTTTCGAGCACAAGACCACGATGCAAGTCCGCTTGCGGTTTCGCCGCTGCGGAAAAGCGCGCGAGCAATGTCCCGCCGCCACCACTCGGCGCCGATGAGTATCCATACGAATCCCCCCCGTTGTAACGAATGTAGTTGTGACCGTTAACCGGCGTGACGATTCGACCGTAGCCTTCCTTCTTCACCGAACGAAGAAAATCGCGCGGATAAGTGCGGCCGTGCAATCCAGGCTTCGTTATTCGAGTCGCGTCAAAGCCGCGCTCAAACGTGAAACCGGATTCCTTCGACGTGTAATAAAGTGTGCAGACGATGAAGTATTCCCCGGCATGGCCGCCGGGACGTCGCGCCAGTTTTTCGTTTTCGTAAGCGAGTCGTTGCACAACTTCCGGCCAGGGAATGTCGCCGCGCGCTGCCGGCAAGATCGCAAACAGGCACGCTAAGAAAAGTAGAGCCGTTGCTCGGTTAAACTCGCGGATTCTCGGCAAACTCACCCTCATCTGCCACTTCGCGGCTTCCTCCCGCGGGGTCGCGACCAGGGAGGAGCGTTGAGAGGACTGAGGTGAGGGTATTGCGATTGTTGTTTTCAGTCGCTGAAGAAATCCTCGGCCGGTCCACCGAGCAAAATCTGGATCGGCAGCTTGTCGTGCTCGTATTCGTAAGGCGGTTGCTTCCACGCGAATGACTCCGGGTATAATTTTCGAATGCAGCGAATAATTTCAACGCCGGTTTGAAACGGGCGAAAAACGTTGCGGTCGAGCACATGAATTTGCGTGCCGCCGCAAAGCTCACCGGCGAATTTGTTAAATGTCGGCTGAAAATAATTTTCCCGAAAAAACGCGCCTGGCAGTTTCAATTTCTTCAGCTCTCGACAAAACGATTCGGCGTCGATGAACGGCGCGCCGAAAATTTCAAACGGTCGCGTCGTCCCGCGGCCCTCGGAAATATTCGTCCCTTCGAGCAAACACATTCCAGGGTAAACCGTCGCGGTGTCGAGTGTCGGCATGTTCGGTGACGGCATCACCCAGGGCAGTCCGGTTTGATCGAACCACATCGCGCGCTCCCAATTTTTCATCGGCAAGATCGACAATCGACATTTCGGAAACGCCTCGTCACGAAACTGGCCGGCGAGTTCGCCAATCGTTTTGCCGTGACGCACCGGAATTGGATGCATGCCAACGAACGATTCGTAACCTTTCTCAATCGGTGATCCTTCAATTGTGACGCCGTTAATTGGATTCGGCCGGTCGAGAACGACAACGTGTAGGTCGTGCTTCTCGCACGCGCGCATGCAAAGATAGAGCGTCCAAATAAAAGTGTAATAACGCGAGCCGACATCCTGAAGATCGACAACGAGAACGTCGACATCCTGGAGCATTTCTGGCGTCGGCTCGCGATGTTCTCCGTAAAGGCTGTAAACAGGAATGTGCAGGCGCGGGTGTTCGTAGCTTGTCCATTCGACCATGTTGTCCTGGGTCTGACCGAGGAATCCATGTTGCGGACCGAAAAAGGCGCTGAGCTCAAACAGATCCCCGTTTAGCCGCTCAAGGACTCGCGAGGCGTGTTCGAGCTTTGAGGAAACAGAAGCGGGATGCAGCAGCGCGCCGGCGCGCGCGCCGCGCAATTCCTGCGGCCACAATTCGCGCAAACGATCAATTGGAAGTTGAACGGCCATCGCTGATTTATATCACGTTTGCTTTCGCCTAACGAAAATGAAGATGACTGCAATTGCCGTCACAGCCGCGCACAATTGGGCAAACAGCTCGCCATGGCGGGCATAAAAGGTGAGTTGTCTATCTTGCGGCACGCTAATGTCGCCGACCAGAACCCCTTCCGTAAAAGTGTTGCCGGTATCGTCCTGCAAAACTTGGGTCACGCGGCCGAACGCATTCACAAAACAAGTCACGCCCGTGTTCGCTGCTCGAATCATCGGCCGCCGATTTTCGACACACCGAAAGATCGCGTTGGCGAGATGTTGGCGCGAACCGGACGACTGCAAAAACCAACCATCGTTTGTTACATCGACTAAAAGATTGGCGCCGTTGACAACGAATCGTCGGACTAAGTCGCCGACCGTGTCTTCGAAACAAATCAGCGGCGCGGCACGGACGTCGCCGTTAGTCAGCCCGAGCACGGTGTGCTCAGTGCCCGGCGTAAAATCGCCCGGCACCCACTTGCTCGCGATGGCAGCGAAAAGCGGAAACGAATGTCGCAGCGGAATGTATTCACCGAACGGGACGAGATGCATCTTGCGATAAATTTGCATCCGCTCGCCAGCATTCGAAACGAGCACCGCGGCGTTGTAATCGTGGCCGTCTTCAACGTCGAGCGTGCCAAGTATCAAATCCGTTTTCGTTGCCGTTGAAAAATCGCGGATGAAACGATAGCTGCCGGTGCTCGGATCGCGCACCGGATCGGGCATCGAACTCTCCGGCCAGACCAACAAATCTGGCGGGGGATTTGCGCTTGCCGCGATTTCACTTAACCGCCGGAAGCGTTCGAAAACTTCGCCGGTAAACCGCGGATCGAATTTTTGCAATTGCGGAACGCTTGCCTGGACGGCGCCGATGCGAAGCGGTTTTACCGGCGAAGGACGTTGGGCGCGATGCAAACCGAATGTCAGCAGCGCGATGATGCCGATCATCGTGAGCGTGAGATCGAAATGCGGTCGCATCCGGTGCGTGCGCGCTTCCGTGAAAAGGCGGAGCGGCGTGGTCACGGCGATGATGTTTGCGAACGCGATCGCAAACGATAAACCGACGACGCCGGTGAATTCAGCAATTTGAATCATCGGCCACTCCGCATGAAGCGCCACCCCAAGGCCGTTCCAGCCGAATCCGCTGAAGAGCCATCCGCGCGTCCATTCGTGTGTGACCCACGCGGCCGCGGCTAGAAATGCCACCAGCAGATTTCGCCAGGAAGCGATGAAAGCTGGCCGCCTAATTAACCCGACGAACCAAGCCCAAAATGCAAAGTGGAGTCCGAGATAGATCGACAATAGGAACGAGAGTCCGTGCAGAAAAAAGCTTTGATACAAATTGCCGAGTGCGCCGAGCCAGCCAAACGTGACGGTGAAAAAAACAACACCGGCGAGATAACCGAGCAAGAGATTGCGCAACCAACGCCGGCGTGAGTTTGCGCCCGAAAACCAAATTGCCACGATGAGTGGCGTCAGCGCGATCCAGCAGAGCCAGCTTTGATTGAAAGGAGGAAAACACGCGGCGCCAAACAAACCGCTCGCGATCGCGGCGAGCCATGGCCAAAGGCGAAGCGCTTTGTTAATCACCGCGCAAATTCAGCCGCGGCGTCGACGACGTCCCTCGCGCTCGCGCCGACGACCGGGAGTCAGCGCGTCTCGCAAATCGCGCGCGTAGGAAGCATTTACGCGAAACACCGCGCGTTTGACATCTTCCATTGTCCGGAGACTGACTTTGTCGGACAGGACGTAGCCGACCGAGATGAGGCCGTTCAGTTCATCGAGAAACTCGGCCGACTCCATTTCACCAATGCGTTCGACCAGCAATTTGCCGTAAACCGGCGCGCCGGAAAGGCCCATCGTTTTCAGGAATGTGATCTCGCCTCCGCTTAAATTTATTTCGCGATGCATGGGAAGACTTCGGTCGACGCCTGCTGCCAGTGTCGCGCAGCTTATCATTTCAGGCGCGCGTGCGCATCCTTTTCGATAAAACCCCAGACTTTCTCAAGTCGCTCGCTCACCCCGCGTTTGATTTTGGCTAATTCATCTTTGGTAAATTTTCCTTTGTCGGGTTGTCGCTGCGCAAAGTTGTAATACTTGATCTTCGGTTCGGTTCCGGAGCCGCGAACCGCGATCCGTGTTTTATCCTCCAGCTCGAAGATCGACATCTTCTGTTTCGGAATCACGTCGCCTTCCACGTCGCGGATGGTTTGCTTTTCGAAATCCGTGATGCCAACGACTTTCGAGCCGGCGATCTCTGTCGGCGGATTGTTCGCGTAGGACTCGAGCAAGCGCGCGATCTTGTCCGCGCCCTCGGCGCCTTCAAAATAAATCGACGCATTCTTCTCTTCGAAGTAGCCGAAACCGGCGAAGGCTTCGTCGAGCAATTGATCGACCGTTCGGCCGCGGGACTTCGCGTAGGCGGCCATTTCGCAAAACATGATCGCGCCGGCGTGGCCATCCTTGTCGCGGACAAAATCCGCACCGCTATATCCGTAACTTTCTTCGCTGCCAAAAACGTAGAACGAAGAGTAATTCAATCGCGCCGCGCGAGTTTCTTCTTCCGAAAGTTGTCGGTATTTCTTACGAATTTCAGGCGGCAATGCGCTCTCGTACTTCTCAAGCTTGGCCCCGAAATATTTGAAGCCGGTCAAAGTCTCGACGCAACGCACACCGAAATGTTCTGAA
>QHPY01000088.1 GCA_003219215.1 Verrucomicrobiota bacterium
GTGCTGGGTATTGTCGCTTCACGCATCGCTCACAAATATCATCGGCCCGCAATTGTGATTGGTTTTGACGAGAACAGCGTCGGGAAAGGAAGCGGCCGCAGCATTGAAGGCTTCAATTTGGTCCAGGCATTGACTCGATGCGCGGACAAGGTCGACAAGTACGGCGGACACGAAATGGCCGCCGGGCTTACCATTCAGGAGAAGAATCTCGATCTTTTCGCAGAACAATTCCGTCAAACGGCGCGCGAGCTGTTGTCGAATAAAGATTTGCAGCCGCAACTGCGGCTCGATCACGAGATTAGTTTCTCGGAGTTGAATTTCGATTTTGTCGGCTGGCACGAAATGCTGCAGCCGTTTGGCAATGGGAATCCGCAGCCGCTTTTTCTTGCGCGCGCAGTTGAATCGGTCGCCGCCCCGCGCGTCGTAGGCGAAAGACATTTGCAGTTGCGTTTGCGGCAGCGCAATTATCATCAACGCGCGATCTTTTTCGGCGCAGCTGCCGACGCGCTTCCGAAGCAACCGTGGGACATTGCCTTTCGGATCCGGCCGGACGAATACGAAGGTGAAACGCGTTTGGAGATGCGAGTGGAAGCAGTGCGTGAGTCCGCGCCGACGACTTAATGGAAATTTCGCAGCCGCTTGAAGAACTCGATTGGATCCCGCGCCCGAAAATTCTGGCGCTGCGACGACTTGGCATTACCACAGTCGAGCATCTGCTAACCCATTTCCCGCGCCGGCACGAAGATCGGAGTGCGTTTCCAGAATTCCCGCGCGATGAAAGCGACGTCCCGATCTGCCTATCCGGCGAAGTGATCAAGACGTCGCTTCGGCGTTTCGGTGGTTGGAAAAAGATTTTCGAGGCGACATTGCAGGAACTGAACGCAAACGCGCTCAGTCAACCGCTGATCTGTCGCTGGTTCAATTTGCATTACGTCCAGAAAATGATCGCTACCGGCCAGCAACTCGTCGTTTTCGGCAAGCCGCGACTGCGCGGGAAGCGGATTTGCATGGATCATCCCGAGTTCGAAGTGATTGAGAACAACGAGGAGAGATCGATCCATCTCCGCCGGATCACGCCGATCTATCCTGCGACCGAAGGTCTTTCGCAGCGTGCGCTGCGCAGCATGATTTATCGGCTTCTTCAGGAGCTTGATACCGAGCCGATTGAGCCGCTGCTGCCGGAGAACCTGAAAAATGGAGATCGCGGCGAAGCGATCCGCGCGATTCATTTCCCCGAAACTTGGCAATCGCTTAATGTCGCGCGTGAGCACCTCGTCCTTTCGGAATTCTTCGCGATGCAAATGCTAATCGCGTCCCGGCGAACGGACTCGCACGCGCGCGTAAGCGCCGCGCATTGCGGGCGAGGGGAATTGATGCAGAAATTCCTGCACGCGCTTCCATTTGAACTGACAACAGCACAGAAAAAGGTCATCGCCGAGATCCAGAGTGATCTGGCCGCGAAGTATCCGATGAATCGGCTTTTGCAGGGTGATGTCGGCTCGGGAAAGACAGTGGTCGCGATCGCGGCGATTCTGCTCGCGGTTGAGGCTGGTTATCAGGCGGCGTTCATGGCGCCGACGCAAGTTTTGGCGGAACAGCATTATACTGTTTTACGGCGTTGGCTCGAACCGCTCGGCGTCAAGTTATCGATCCGAACGGCTGCGCGCCAGGAGGAGAGTTTCTTGCCGTTGGTGGAAGGCAACGAAAACGCCGACGTGATCATTGGGACGCACGCGTTGCTTTACGAAAAGGTTTCATTTTCGAATCTTGGTCTGGCAGTGATCGACGAGCAGCACAAGTTCGGGGTGGCGCAGCGCGCGCGCCTTACGAGTCGCGAACCCACGCCGGATGTGCTGGTAATGACGGCGACGCCCATTCCACGAACAGTCACGATGACCGTTTACGGCGATCTCGATGTTTCGGTCTTAGACGAGATGCCACGTGGCCGCGGCAAAGTTGTCACTGCGGTGCGAGATTCCTCAAAACTGGGCGAAGTGCTGACCTTCTTTCGCACGCAATTGGAAGCCGGACGTCAGCTCTATGTTGTTTATCCGCTGATCGAAGAGAGCGAGAAACTTGAAGCAAAAGCGGCCGCGGCGGAGTACGAACGTTGGCACGAACGTTTACATCCATATTCCTGCGAATTACTTCATGGAAGGATCCCCGGACCCGAAAAGCAGGAAATCATGGAACGATTTCGCCGCGGCGAAACCAAAGTGCTGATCAGCACGACCGTTATTGAAGTGGGCGTCGATGTTTCAAATGCAAACGTGATGTTGATTGAAAACGCTGAGCGATTCGGTTTGGCCCAGCTGCACCAGCTTCGTGGCCGGATCGGTCGGGGCGAGCACAAATCGTATTGTATTTTGCTCACGTCCGAACCGTCGTCAGAAGCGGCAGCCAAATTGGCCGTGCTCGAGAAAACGAGCGACGGCTTTGAAGTTGCGGAAGCGGATTGGGAGCTGCGCGGTCCAGGCGATTTGCTGGGCACGGCCCAGAGCGGTCTGCCGGCGTTGAAGATCGGTAACCTGAAGCGAGACGCAGAGCTGATGCGTCGCGCGCGGGCGGCGGCGATGTCGATCTTTGCCGCCGACCCCAGGCTGGAATCGGGGCAAAATCAACGTTTCCAACAGTTGATTGTCGAACAACAGGGACGAACTTTTTCGAACGTTAGCTAATGAAGAACTTGCTGAAATTTTTTGCCTTTGTCGCGCTGCTCAGCCTCGCAATCTCGGCGTTGTACGATTACCGCTTAAAGCATGGCGGCTTGAGCACGCTCCCACACACAACTCCGGAGAAATATACGCTCGCGTCTTCGCCGAGTGTCGATCCAAAACAAGTCGCTTCGCTTGAAGCGTTGAATCGGGAACGCCGATCGCTGGTCAGCAGTGTCGTGCCGTCGGTGGTCGCCGTGAAAACGACCAAGAAGATCGCGATTGAGCGTCAAAATCAGCTCGATCCGTTTGGTTTTTTCTTTCGGCGACCGCGCGGATTTCAAAGTCCAAATGACGATGCTCTGGTGCAGAATTCATTGGGTTCGGGCGTGATCGTGACTGATGAAGGTCACATCATTACAAACACTCACGTGGTCGACCAGGTAGACGAGATCGAAGTGCAGCTGAGCGACGGGCGCACCGAAAAAGCGCGTTTGGTCGGAGCCGATGAGCAAGTGGACCTTGCGGTCCTGAAAATTGATAGTCCGGGAGTGAAGCCGCTCAAGCTGGCCGATTCCGACACCGTTCAGGCGGGCGACTTCGTTCTGGCAATCGGCAATCCCTTCGGTTTCGAGGAAACGGTCACGGACGGAATTGTAAGTTCCAAAGGACGGCCGAATCGAGCTGATGTCTTCGGCGATTTAATTCAGACGAATGCCGCGATCAATCCAGGCAACAGCGGCGGGCCGCTCATCAACCTGAGTGGTGAAGTGGTTGGCATCAACACTGCGATCATTTCGCGCAGCGGCGGCTCGCAGGGCATCGGCTTCGCTATTCCTTCCAACACCGTCCGCACCGCGCTCGAGAGCTTACTGAAGAAGGGCCGGATTATTCGCGGATATCTCGGCATCCAGATGCGAGTTCCGCAATCGGGGCAACCTGCCCCCGCGAATGAAGGCGTGGTGGTTGATGAAATCGTTCCTGGATCGCCGGCGGCAGATGCGCACCTGCAACAAGGCGACGTCATCCGAAAATTTGATGGTCGTGAGGTGAGGAGCTTCGCCGATTTACGCAACCTGATTTCGCAGGCGGACTTGAATAAAAAAGTTGAACTGGAAATTGTGCGCGCTGGAAAAACAATGACCGTCGCGACGCAAATTAAGGAGCAGCCGGTGGGTTATCAAACCGGTCGCGTTACGCCGCAACAACCGTCGACCCGGCCGACGCCCGGCGAAGAGAATGAAAGCGGCAATGCGCTCGCCGGAATCCACGTCGGTCAGCTAACTCCCGATCTTGCGCGCCAACTGGATCTGCCGAACGGCGTTCATGGCGTTGTGGTAACCGCGGTTGATCCTGACGCCGGTGCCGCCGATCTCCAAAAGGGAGACGTGATAGAGGAAGTGAATCAGCAGCCGATCAATTCTGTGGCCGATTATAATAAAATCATTCAGTCGCTCGACACGCGTCAGGCGCAGGTAATTTCAGTTTGTCGACATCGGGTGAGATCGTTCCTTGTCTTACGCCCGCGTTAATCGTGGCAGTTGCGATATCTTAGTGGGATCGTGGATCTTCCGAAGCGGGGGCGACGTGAATAAAGTTGTGCTCACGAAAGTCCAACGCTCCAAACCTTTGATTAGCTTATGAAAAAACTACTGTTTGTGTTTGCGGTAGGCGTCCTGCTTTTGCCCTTTGCACCACTGGCGAAGAGCCAGGAAGTTTCGATTGATTTCTTCTATAACAACCTGAACGGCGGGAGCTGGATCGAGGTTGGTAATTACGGGTACTGCTGGCAGCCCGATGTTGCCGTGAGCGATCCCTCGTGGCGACCATACTCGGATGGGTATTGGGCTTACACCGATCTCGGCTGGACCTGGGTCTCGTACGAGGATTACGGCTGGGCCACTTACCACTACGGGCGCTGGGTCAGGCTGGCCGACTACGGCTGGATTTGGAGACCCGGTTATGAATGGGGCCCGGCCTGGGTGTCGTGGCGCTTCGGCGGCGGTTATTGCGGTTGGGCGCCGTTGCCACCCGAGACAGAATTTGTTTACGAAAGCCGACCGCTCACCGGCCACATAGATGTCGAGTTCGATATTGGTCCGGCCTATTACAATTTCGTGGACGTGCGTTATATCGGCGAGCCCGTCCTGCGCTCTCGTATTGTCGATGTCAATCAAAACGTCACCTACATCAACCAAACGGTGAACGTCACCAACATCACTTACAAAAACAAAACCGTTTATAACTACGGACCTGATCTCACTGTCGTGAACCAATACTCGAGCCGCCCGATCCAAAAATTGAGGTTGGAACGACAAGCGAATGTCGATGTTACCGCGGCGGCAAAATCAGGTAGCCTAACAAAAGTGCAGGGCAACGCTTTGATCGTTGCCGCTCCAATGAAAATCAACAAGCCGACGAAGGAAATCGCGCCGCCAACGGTGAAAACGAAAGTGGCGGATGCTAAAGTTGAAAAAGGTTGGTCGGGTGTAGATCCAAACGCCCAGGCGCAGATAAAGGAAAAAATTAAAACCGAGAACCCAAAGAACATTCCTCCACCTACAGCTGGCGGAAACGCGGCCGCGGCAGCAGGAGCGAGCGCTTCGGTTTCGCCGGGAACATCGGTGGGTCCAGGAATGGCCCCAATTGAAAAAGGCAAACACAAAGGCAAAGGGGCTGAGCAATTCCAGGCTGGCGCGACCACGACTCCGGCAGGTGCTCTAACGTCCCCAACAACGAGCCCGGCGTTTCCTGAACGAGGAAAAAAGAAAAGCAAACTGGGCGAGCAGGCTCAGCCCGGCGCGAGCTTGGCACCCACCGAGTCTCGTGGAGCTGAGGTGTCCCCATACACTCCAGAGTACGGCAAGCCGGGTAAGGGCAAACGTGGCGAAAAATTCGGTGGAACACCGCCGCCAACTGGCCCGACTGCTGGTCCTGAAGGTGTGACTGCGCCCGAGGGAAAACAGAAAGGCTTCGAACGGCAGAATGTTGGCCCAACCCCGGGTGGTGCTGCTAGCCCGGGCGAAAACTTCAATCAGCCACGCGGCAAACGTAAGCAATTCGAGCAACAGCAACCGGGAATGTCACCGGCCAGTGCAACCAGTCCCGGTGAAAGTTTCAATCAACCAGGCGGCAAGCGGAATAAACGCGTCGAGCAGCCGGGGATGTCGCCATCCGGTCAAGAAGGTGGCCCTCCAGGAGCTCAGGGCGGTCCTTATGGCGAAGGCCGTGGCAAACACAAAGCCGAAGGCATGAATGTGCCGCCGGCGGGTGGCGGACAAATGCCAGCCGGAACCGGACAACCAGCCGAGAAAAAACACGAGGGCAAAGGAGCAGGCGCAACGCCAACGCCCGGTCCGCAGTAATCCCCGCGCTGGAATCAAAATTGAAACGAACGGCCGCGATTTACCGGGGCCGTTTCGCGTGCAAGATCGACAATCGACCGTCAAAGAAGTTCGGCAATCTGAACTGCGTTCAATGCGGCGCCTTTGAGTAATTGATCGCCTGAAACCCAAAAGGCGAGACCGTTCTCCAGCGCGCAATCCAGGCGCACTCTGCCAACTTCGCAGTTATCTTTGCCGGCGACATTCAGCGGCATCGGATAACGATTCTTCTGTGGCTCATCTACGAGCTCCAAACCCGGCGCCTTTGCTAAGACCTCGCGTGCTTGCTCCACTGAAACTTTGCTTTCGAACTCGGCGCTGACCGCGACCGAGTGGGCGCGATAGACCGGGACGCGCACGCACGTCACTGAAGCCCGAAATTCCGGCAAATGCATGATCTTGCGTCCCTCATTTTCCATTTTCATTTCCTCTTTCGTGTAACCACTTTCCAGGAAAACATCGACGTGCGGCAAAACATTGAACGCGATCGGATGCGGGTAAACCTCCGCCGGAGATTGTCGATCTTGGGCCGCCGCTTCGACCTGTTTCTTCAATTCATCAATCGCGCGCGCACCGCTGCCTGAAACGGCCTGATAACTTGCCGCGAAGACGCGTCGAACTCCAAAGGCGCGATGTAATGGGTAAATCGCCATCAACGCGACTGCGGTGGTGCAATTGGGATTGGCGATTAGTCCACGATGTTGTTTTGCATCCTGTCCGTTGATTTCCGGAATCACGAGCGGAACATCCGGATCCATTCGAAAAACGGAAGAATTATCGATCACGGTTGCGCCCGCTTCTCGCGCAACCGGCACGAACTTTCGGGAAGTTTCTCCGCCCGCGCTGAAGAATGCGATGTCGATCTGGTCGAACGAATTTTCGCGGAGTTCTTCCACGGTGATTGGCTCGTTGCGAAATTTGACTTTCCTGCCAGCGGATTTTCCGGACGCGAGCGCGCGAATTTTCGCTGTCGGAAAATGTCTCCGTTCCAGAACCCGCAACAGTTCGGCGCCAACCGAGCCGGTCGCGCCTACGACCGCGATGTGATATTCTTTTTTCACCGCGGCGAATTGTAAGGCCGCTCTTCATCGATGCAAAGCGCCCGAACAAAGATCGACATCTCCATTGGGGATCAACGCCTCACGTTGACCCGCGATGGCGAAGTCCTCCGTTCTTATCCAGTTTCCAGTTCACGTTTTGGAATCGGGACTGAGGAGGGCAGTATGAAAACGCCGCCGGGTAACTTTCGCATCGCGGAAAAAATCGGTCACGACGTCGAACCTGGAACAATCTTCAAAGCACGCGTCCCGCTTGGTCCGGACGATCCTTTACCCGAGACGGAGGATCTCATCACCTCGCGCATCCTTTGGCTCGACGGTGTGGACGAGGAGAATGCGAATACGCGTGAGCGATTCATTTATATCCACGGCACCAAACATGAAGACAAGATCGGGCTGCCCGCGAGTCACGGCTGCATCCGGATGCGTAATGACGACGTGATCGAATTATTCGAATTAGTTAATGAAACCACACAGGTGGTCATCCGCGAATAGCTTGTACGGCAAAACATCCAAAAAAGCGTTGCTTCGACGGTGTTCCACGCCTAGAAGAACCGGAACAACACAACCGAAAGGAGGCGAGATTAGATTGAAGTTCATAAAAGCGATCATGATCATGGCCGTTTTAGCCAGCGCTCTCAGCTTGGGGGCGTGCGCGCAACACAAAGAAGAAGCGGCTACCACAACAACGGCACCGAGTCACTACGGCAAGTAACCCCTTCGTCCAAGTTGTCCCAAACCGGGGCGATTTCGACAAAAGGCCAGGTCGCTTTGGCGGCCTGGCCTTTTCTAAATAGACTCACCAACGTGAATTTCAGATCCGCTCTCATCTTTGCATTAACCGTTTGTTCAAGCCCTGTCTGGGCGCAGGGCGAGAAATCAATCAACGAGTTGCGGGACGCGCTGGTAGCACTCGCCCCGGGCAATGTCGATCCACACGAGGCCGAGCTGTTGTCCGTGACGGCTCACACCATGTCGCGCCGGCTCGCACGCGAATACGGCGTCCATGGAGACCCTGCGATCCACAATTTCCTGATCAACATTGGCGCGAAAAAGCGCGGCATCTGTGCCGATTACACTCGCGATATTGGCTCGCGCTTGAAAGAGTTTCATTTCAAGACCCTCGTCCTTCACTGGGGCAGTGCTTACGCGAAAGAATCGGACGAGAACAATGCTTTGGTGGTCACTGCACGGAACCAGCCTTTTCAGGACGGGATCGTGCTCGACGGCTGGCGCAGAGGCGGTCGATTATTTTGGTGCCTGGTGAAAAATGACCCCGAATACGAAGTTGGACGCCGCGGTTTACTTGGTCACTTGGGAGGATATCTGCGGACCGGAATTACAGCATGGAAAGAGGATTTTCAGGAAACTGCCTGGCTTCAGGATAATCAATCCCCCGTAGCGGAACCGAAGCGTAGGCGATAGACGCGCCGCCGCCTTCCATTTGCACAAGTTGCCAGTAAAATTGGTTCCATGGAATTAAGCGGTAAGCCGCTCTCACTTGAGCAAATCGCTGACGTCGCCTACGGGCGGGAACCAGTGCAAATCGCGGGTTCGGCACGCTCGCGTATTTTGGCATCCCGCAGAATCATCGACGACATCGTCGCGCGCGACACCGCTGTTTATGGCGTTAACACTGGATTTGGCAAACTTGCGGACGTCCGGATTCCGCGCGCGGAAATCGGCGCGCTCCAATTGAATCTCGTTCGCAGTCACGCCTGCGGCATCGGATTACCTTTGTCCGAGTCTGAGGTGCGCGCGATGATGTTACTGCGCGCAAACGTCCTCGCGCTCGGGTTTAGTGGCATTCGACCCGAAGTGATTCAGCTGCTCTGCGAGATGCTCAACCATCGCGTCCATCCCGTTGTTCCAGAGAAGGGCTCGGTCGGGGCAAGTGGCGATCTTGCGCCGCTAGCGCATCTCGCCCTGAGTTTGATCGGTGAAGGCGAAGCATTTTTTGATGGAAAGCGAACGGACAGCGGCGAAGCGTTCAGACGCGCCAAATTAAAACCGGTGCACTTGGAAGCGAAAGAAGGTCTCGCGTTATTGAACGGCACTCAAGCGATGCATGCGGTCGGGGGATTGTCGATCTTGCGTGCGAAATGCCTGACGAACGTTGCCGATGTTGCCGGGGCGATGACGCTCGAAGGTTTGCGCGACACGCCGGCAGCGTTTGATCCGCGGCTGCACGATGCAAGACCCCATCAGGGACAAAAAACAGTTGCCGCTCATTTGAACTCGCTCTTACAGGACAGCGAAATTCGAGAATCGCACCGCCAGAACGACCCGCGTGTTCAGGATGCCTACAGCGTCCGTTGCATGCCGCAAGTGCACGGTGCCGTGCGCGATGTTCTGGCTCATTGCGAACAAATTTTGTCGGTCGAATCCGCGTCCGCGACCGATAATCCACTGGTGTTCATTGAAACCGGCGATGTTGTTTCCGGCGGAAATTTTCACGGTGCGCCACTCGCGTTTGGTTTCGATTACGCCGCAATCGCCCTGACTGACTTAATAAACATCGCCGAGCGCCGAATCGATCGTTTGGTCAATCCCGATAAAAGCGAGGGTTTGCCGGCATTCCTGGCCCGTCGGCCTGGTGTTGAGTCAGGTTTCATGATCGCGCAGGTCGCGGCAGCATCATTGGCCAACGAAGCTCGCGTGCTCGCTCATCCGGCGAGTGTCGATAATGTCACGACTTCGGGCGGAAAGGAGGACCACGTTTCCATGGGGATGACGAGCGCGCTCAAATTGCGGTCGTGCGTTCGGACTCGTTAGGCAAGTTGCGCCGCCGCTGACAACCGACCGGCCGTTGTCCGGCGACATCGCAAAACTGGCTGAGAAGATTCGCGCAGGCGCGTTCAACGACTTATGAGCGGGAAACAGTCCGCCAGTCCGGCTCGGACCCTTCGCGCCCCGCGCGGCAGTGAGCTGAGCTGCAAAGGCTGGCACCAGGAGGCGGCCATGCGGATGTTGATGAACAATCTCGATCCCGACGTCGCCGAGAATCCGGATCAACTGATTGTTTATGGCGGCACCGGTAGGGCTGCGCGCAGTTGGGATGCATTTGACGCGATCGTTCGTTCGCTCCGCGAATTGGAAAACGATGAGTCGTTGCTGGTTCAATCCGGCAAACCGGTTGGAAAATTCCGGACACACGATGAAGCACCGCGTGTTCTAATCGCAAATTCGAATCTCGTTGGACAATGGAACAATTATGCCGAGTTCAATCGGCTCGAACGGCTTGGATTGACGATGTACGGCCAAATGACCGCCGGTTCGTGGATTTACATTGGAAGCCAGGGAATCGTGCAGGGCACGTTCGAAACTTTCGCGGCTGCTGGGAGAAAACATTTCGGCGGGTCGCTCGAAGGAAAATTCGTTTTAACTGGCGGACTTGGTGGAATGGGCGGCGCGCAACCGCTTGCCGCCACTATGAACGGAGCCGTTTTTCTTGGGGTCGAGGTCGATCCGGCCCGGATCGAGAAGCGATTGAAGAGCGGTTACTGCGACAAGATCGCACGGTCGCTTGAGGAAGCGCTGAGGATGATTGAGACGGCGCGCAAAGATCGACATCCACTATCGGTTGGTCTCGTTGGCAATTGTGCTGACGTGTTGCCGGAAATTGTGAACCGCGGCGTAGTTCCCGATGTTCTCACCGATCAGACCAGTGCGCATGACGCCCTCAACGGCTACGTGCCAAACGGAATGTCGCTGGAAGACGCGCTCGCGTTGCGGAGAAAGAATCCGGACGAATACATCGAGCGCTCGATGCAATCGATGGCGGTGCACGTTGAAGCCATGCTGGCGTTACAAAAGAAGGGTGCGATCACGTTCGATTACGGCAACAACATTCGCGCCCAGGCGCAGAAAGCGGGCGTGAAAAACGCCTTCGATATTCCCGGTTTCGTCCCGGAATACATTCGCCCGCTTTTTTGCGAAGGCCGCGGTCCGTTTCGCTGGGTCGCATTAAGCGGCGAGCCCGAAGATATTGCGCGCACAGACAAACTCGCGCTCGAATTATTCCCCAAAAATCAAACGCTCGCGCGTTGGATGAAACTCGCGAAAGAGCGGATCCATTTCCAAGGATTACCCGCGCGGATTTGCTGGCTCGGTTACGGCGAGCGCGCGGAATTCGGCGTCGCCATGAACGAGCTTGTTAAGCGCGGCGAGATTAAAGCGCCAATTGTCATCGGGCGCGATCATCTCGATGCCGGATCAGTCGCGTCGCCAAATCGCGAAACCGAAGGAATGATCGATGACAGCGACGCGATCGCGGATTGGCCGTTGCTCAACGCACTCATCAACACCGCGGCCGGCGCGTCGTGGATCTCAATTCACAACGGCGGCGGTGTCGGCATCGGTTACTCGCAACACGCCGGAATGGTCGTGGTTGCTGATGGCAGCGAGAATTCGAAACGAAGATTGGAGCGCGTCTTGACAAGCGATCCGGGAATGGGCGTGCTTCGCCACGCCGATGCCGGTTACTCGCGCGCAATCGATTTCGCGGCGAAACACAAGATCGACATCGTGATGCAGCCCAAGGCCCGCGATTGAGCATGCAAAAGCTGATCGAGTGCGTGCCGAATTTCTCGGAAGGGCGGGACGAGAACATCATTACGCAAATTAGCGATGCGATTAAGTCGACTGACGGTGTTTCGCTGCTCGATGTCGATCCTGGCGCGACCACGAATCGCACCGTGGTGACTTTTGTCGGCAATCCTGAAGCCGCAGTCGAAGCGGCCTTCCGCGGAATTAAAAAAGCGGCGGAGCTGATCGATATGCGCAAACACAAAGGCGCGCATCCGCGCATGGGCGCGACCGATGTTTGTCCGTTCATTCCCGTGAGCAATGTCAGTTGGGACGAAGCGATCGACTGTGCAAACAAACTCGGCAAGCGTGTCGGCGAGGAATTGGGAATTCCGGTTTACCTCTACGAAAAGGCGGCCAAGGATAAATCAAGAAGCAATCTCGCGGTGATTCGCACCGGCGAGTACGAAGGTTTCTCTGAGAAGATAAGACAGCCGGAATGGAAACCTGATTTCGGGCTGGCGAAATTAAACGAGAAGGCGGGCGCGACCGCGATTGGCGCGCGAGAATTTCTTGTCGCCTACAACGTCAACTTGAACACGAAATCTGTCCGACGCGCCAACTCGGTCGCGTTCGACGTTCGAGAGCAGGGTCGGTTCAAAACGGAAGATGGTACGCCTTCGGGAAAAAAGGTTCTCGACGCAAAGGGCGAGCCGGTCCGTGTTCCTGGAATGTTGAAGCACGTGAAAGCGATTGGTTGGTTCGTGAAGGAATATGGGATCGCGCAAGTTTCCATGAACCTGACTAACATCGAGGAAACGCCGTTGCACGCGGCGTTCGACGCCTGCTTCGAAGCAGCGAGCAACCGCGGTCTTCGTGTCACCGGCTCAGAAATCGTCGGCATGGTTCCAAAAAAATGTCTCATCGATGCTGGCCGCTATTTTTTGCGAAAACAAAAGTGGTCGGAAGGCGCTTCCGAGGAAGAACTGATCGAGATCGCCGTCCGCTCGATGGGACTGAGCGAACTGAAACATTTCGATCCGAAAGAAAAAGTGATTGAATTAAAGATTGAATCCGATTCGAAATCGCTTGTGAAAATGAATCTGCGCGAGTTTTGCAATGAAACATTGAGCGATTCTCCCGCGCCGGGCGGCGGATCGGTCGCGGCGTTGATGGGCGCGCTCGGGGCGTCGCTTGGGGGAATGGTGGCGAACCTCTCGGCTGGCAAACGCGGTTGGGACGATAAACTTGAGTATTTCAGCGAGTGGGCGGTGAAAGCGCAACAGCTCAAAGACGAGTTGCTGGCGCTCGTCGACGAAGACACCGCCGCTTTCAACAAAGTGATGGACGCGTTGGCGTTGCCGAAACAATCCGCGGAAGAAAAAGCGTCGCGCGCAGCCGCAGTGGAATCAGCGACGAAATACGCGGCGGAAATTCCACTGAAAGTGATGGAAACGGCGTCGAAATCGTACGAGTTGCTGGCGGGAATGGCCGAGAAGGGGAATCCGAATTCGATTTCGGATGTAGGTGTCGGAATTTGTGCGGTCCGTGCGTGCATTGATGGAGCAGCGTTGAATGTTCGGATTAATCTTGCCAACCTGAAGGATGAAAAATTCAAATCCGATCTTCAGAAGAAAGTCCGTAAACTGCAGGCAGATTCAGAGTCCGCGTTCAAGAAGATCGATCAGATCGTGCAGAGCAAACTGACTTGAAGTCTCTCGCTCTTCTTCACGCGTCGCAGCTCGTCACGTTGGCGGGTCCGAAACGCCCGCGCGTCGGCAATGAATTGTCCGACCTCGGAATGATTCGCGGCGCCGGAATGCTCATTCGCGATGGCAGGATCGAGATCGTCGGGCCGAGTAACGAAATCGAAAAGCAAGCTGGTGACGCGGAGATTGTCGATCT
>QHPY01000089.1 GCA_003219215.1 Verrucomicrobiota bacterium
ACAACAAGTATCACGCCAATTTTAAGCCGAAGCCGGAGCATCGCGCGATTGGTGAAGCGACTCCGATTTACATGTATTGGGAAACCGCGCCGTATCGGATTTGGAAATACAATCCGAAGATGAAGTGGATTCTAGCTTTGCGGAATCCAGTCGAGCGCGCCTTCTCGGCCTGGAACATGGAAACCAAACGAGGCAAAGAGAAATTACCGTTTGCCGAAGCGATCGAAAAAGAACCGGAGCGATGCCGCGAAGCGTTGCCGTTACAGCACCGCGTCTATTCCTATGTCGATCGCGGATTCTACGCGCATCAGGTCCGGCGCTTGTTCAACATCTTCGGCAAAGAGAAGTGTCTCATTCTTTTGAATGAAGAGCTTAGGAGCGATCATAAGAAAACTCTTCGGCGCGTCTTCGAATTTCTCGGCGTCGATTCCTCGTTCGTCCCACGGGAAGCGAGCGTGTTCGAACAGGAATACCCGAACAAGATCGACAATCAGTTGAGATCGAGCTTGATCGAGACGTTTTATTTCGACATCAAAGAGCTGGAGAAGTTTTTGCGACGGGATTTATCGAAATGGTATGACAAAAAATCTTAACAATCCCTCACTTCAATCCTCTCCCTTTCCAAAAGGGAGACGCGGATTTGTTTTGCCTGCCTGTCATGTCGAGCAGAGTCGAGACATCTCTAGATATTTCTGAAATAGAAAGAGATTCCTCGACTTCGCTCGGCATGACAGAATCGATAACTACGACTACAACGCCTTTGCCATGAACCTCCCCATTCCAGTTCTGAGCGTCCTGATCGGCGCGGTGATTTTGTTTTTCGGGCGCAAACTGTTCTGGCTTTGCGTGGCCGCGGTGGGATTTGCGGCGGGCGTAGAAGTCGCGCCGCATCTTGTCCACGAACCGTCAGCCATTCTGTCGTTGAGCGTGGCGATCGTATTCGGATTCATCGGCGCGTTGCTCGCCCTGTTCCTGCAAAAAGTCGCAATCGCAGTGGCCGGTTTTCTCGCTGGCGGAAAATTGGCGCTCGCGCTCGTGACCGCATTTTTCGTTCACGGCGCAGGCTATCCCGGGGTGACATTTATCGTCGGCGGCATTATCGGCGCGATCCTATTGCTGGCGTTGTTCGACTGGACGCTGATCGTTCTTTCGGCGGTGGTCGGCGCTTATTTGATCTGCCACACGATCGTGTTGCCGCAGACCGGTGCGACGATTTTGTTTGTCGGCCTGGCCGTAATCGGAGTCGTTGTGCAAGCGGCGGCGTTTCGAGGAAGGGCGACGGCCTAATCCGCCTGGAATTCGACGGTCACACACAACCGCTACAGGATTTGTTGCTGACAAAGTGAAGATCGACATGTGAAAATGTGGGGATGAACTCACAAAGAACGGGATTGCGGGTGGCGGCACTAATTTTTGCGATATTTGCGATTGGCCATGCGGTGCGCCTCTTCAAGCACGCCAAAGTAATGGTGGCGACTTATCAGATACCGCTGGAGGTGAGCTGGGTGGCGCTCATCATCGCCGCTGTCCTGAGCATTTGGATGTGGCGATTGTCATCCGCGGCCAGATAAGAAAACTAACGACGCTGCGGTCACCGATTTGTTCATGAAGAAAAGTCTCAGATGAGACAGTCGACGCTCGCTCTCGTTTGTGGACTCATTCTTTTTGTTGTTCTGGCTTATTCGTGGTGTGGAAGAAATCCGGCGCCACAAGGCACCACGCTGCCGGCGACGCCAACTGCGACACCAGCACGGCCCGGAACAACGGCCGCTCCAAATGTCGCAGCGAGTCCGTCCGTTTCCGTAGCTCAAATTACAGCAACACCACCGGCGCAAACACCGCCGCCAGAATTTCAGAAAGTCGCACAGAAGGCAGCACCGGCGATTATTGAACTCACCGTTTTCGACGCGAAAGGCCAGCTCCTGCGGACCGGCAACGCTTTCTTTGTTTCTCGCGACGGTCTGCTCGTTACGAGTTGGAAAATAGTTGCGGACGCGGCGTATGGCGTCGCTAAATCTCCCGACGGAAAAATTCGCAACGTCACCGGCGTGGTTGCATCCGCTCAGGAGGCTGATCTCGCCATTCTTCGAGCAGAAACCAAAATCGGTGTGCCGTTTCTTCCACCCGCTAAAAGCTCCGAATCAATTGCCGTGAATGCCTGGGCCGTGGTCATCGGCAGTTCGCTTCAACACAAAGAGCAGCCAGTCGCCGCTGGCACAATCATCTCTCTCGGATCCGATCCGAAAAAAGATGCATTCCAAATTAGTGGAGCGATTCCGAATGACGCTGCCGGTGCGCCGGTTGTCGATGCGAAGGGGGAAGTTGTGGGAATCTCCACGAAAAACGGGTTGCGACCGACCGGTCTGCTCGATCCGCTGTTGGCGCAGTCAAAATCAGCGGGGACCGGTCGCTGGGCCGCTGCTCCGGTTGAATCAACGACGGCCTCGCCGACGCCGAAATTGGCGCGCAATCCGCGAGTCATTTATAATCCGGCGCCAAGATATCCTTACGAAGCGCGGATGCTTCGCTCGGGGCCGACGACGGGCGCGGGAAAGTTTCGCGTCACCTTCGACCCGAATGGACAAGTAAAAAACGTGCAAGCAATCGAATCGACCGGACAAGCCGTTCTCGATCAAGCAGCGGTCAAAGCGCTTCAGCAATGGAAGGCGGAACCCGGCGCCCACGATTGGACCGTGCTGGTACCGATCACGTTTCAGCCCTAGGCTGAAAGGAAATTCCAAATCCCTAGCACCAACCTCCAAAGCAAAAAAACCGCGCGCGTTTGTTTGTGACTTGAGAGATTGAGACTTCGTTGAGATTTGGAGTTTGAAGCTTCCGTCAGCGGCGGTTAATGCCGGAAGTGGCGAACGCCAGTAAAGATCATCGCCATTTTGCGTTCGTCGGCAGCGGCGATCACTTCCTGGTCGCGCACTGAACCGCCCGGTTGAATCACGCAGGTCGCGCCTGCATCGGCCGCGGCGATTAAGCCATCCGGAAACGGAAAGAATGCGTCGCTCGCAACGGCGCTGCCTTTGAGCGAGAGTCCGGCTTTTTCCGCTTTCCAAATCGCGATGCGCGAGGAATCGACGCGCGACATTTGCCCGGCTCCGATTCCAAGAGTGCGATCGGCCGCGGCATAAACAATCGCGTTGGACTTCACGTGCTTGACCACGCGCCAGCCAAAAAGCATCGCGGCCAATTCGCTTTTCGTCGGTCGGCGCTTGGTCACGACCTGCTCCGGAGTCTCGCTCACGTTATCGGAATCCTGAACGAGAAGACCGCCGCAAACCGAGCGAAGATCGACTGCTGGTCGCGCTTCGACCGCAGAAGTCATAAGACGAATGAGGCGTAGATTTTTTCTCGTTTGCAAGAGCGCGCGTGCATTGGTCTCAAACTCTGGCGCGATGATCACTTCCGAAAAAATTTCGCTGATCGTTTTGGCGAACGGTTCATCGATCGCGCGATTGCAAACAATGATTCCGCCGAAGGGTGCCTGTTTGTCGGTCGCGAATGCTTTCTCCCACGCTTTGCGAAGATCGACATCGGAACCAACCCCGCACGGGTTGGTGTGTTTTAAAATCGCGACCGTGGGTTGGGAAAATTCTGCGATCAGGTTCGTGGCCGCGCTAATATCGAGAATGTTGTTAAAGGAAAGCTCTTTGCCGTGCAGCTTTTCGAAATAACGATCAAAATCGCCGTAGAGCGCAGCATGCTGGTGCGGATTTTCGCCATAACGCAATTTGGTGACGAGGGGCAGCGAAAGGGAAAACGAGGCTTCGGTAATCTGCTCGCGGTTGAGGTAATTACCGATTGTGCGGTCGTAATCGGAAGTCTTGATGAAAGCTTTGATTGCGAGGTGCTCGCGCAATTTCAGCGTCGTCTCGCCATTGTTCTCGCGCATGTTCTCCAAGACACTGTCGTAATCAGCCGGGTCGACCACTACCGTGACCGATTCGTAATTTTTGGCGGCGCTTCGAATCATCGACGGGCCGCCGATGTCGATGTTCTCGATCGCCTCGGCTAGCGTGACGTCGGGCTTTTGGATTGTTTTTTCAAACGGGTAGAGGTTCACGACGACGAGGTCGATTGGCTCGAAGCCGCATTCCCGCGCTTCGGCTTCATGTTTGGGATTGCCGCGTTTGTAAAGCAAACCTCCATGCACGCGCGGATGCAAAGTCTTGACCCGGCCTTCAAGCACCTCCGGAAAAGCGGTGAAGCTGGAAATGTCGCGGACCGGAATTTTTTCCTTTCGCAGCAATTCGGCCGTACCGCCGGTCGAAATGATGTCGACACCCTGTCGTTCGAGCGCGCGCGCAAATTTGGCGATGCCGCTTTTATCGGAAACGGAAATGAGTGCGCGCGTGATTTTCATTGGGTCGTTAAAAAGGTTAACTTTCCAACGCGACCGCCTCAGCGATCGAGAATCACGTTCCTGGCCGCGGGATACAACACCGGACAACAGCCGATCGTTTCGCAAAATGCTTTGCTGAAATGACTGAGGCTGGAGTAGCCGACTTCGGTTGCGGCTTCGGTCACATTGTAGCGACCGGTGCGCAACAATTCGGCCGCGCGTTCCATTCGAAGCTTCCGCAAGTACTGCGGAATGGTCAGACCGACCTCGCGCGAAAACATCCGGCTCAAATAAAACGGACTGCAGCCAACTTCCTGGCCGAGCGCTTCGAGCGTGAGCGGATTAGTTAAGTTGTGGGACAGCAATTCCTTCGCGCGTTCGACCCTTTCGCGCGCCACCCGTTTTTGGCGCATACAGAAAAATTCGGGGTCCTTCGGCTCAAAAAGGAAATGCGCCATCAGTTCGAGCGCTTTGCTTTGATACCAAAGAATTTGCGCTGCTTTCGAAACCGGCGGCTCAGCCAGACTGGCTACGACCGCGCGTTGTTGGATCGACATCGGACGTGTCGGCGCGACAATCGTTTCGTCTTTCTCGCCGAAGATCACGCGGCGTATTTGCGGCTCGAGATCGTCTTCGTTCTGCACGAACTGCTTTCGCAAATGCGCGCGGGAAAATTCCAGGGTGGCAAACTGGTGATGATCGTTCGCACGGCGCGATGCCGGAAGCGGTTCGTCGCCGATCGCGTAGTAACCCGCGGCAGTGGGCGCGTACAGCGTTTTTCCGGCGCGACCGACTTCGCCGTGTCCTTCGAGATTTAAACAAAACTCAAGGCTGCGCGGATGAAAAGTCCGGCCCCAATTGAACGAACGCGCCGTCCGAAAATCGTGCCACTCGACGGCGACGCCCATTGAATCGACATCGCCATAAAGCGGTCGCCAACCGTCTTTCACGTCGCGCCAGGCGTCGTGCTCGGCAGTGCATTGAGGATTCATCGCGCCAAATTACGAATGTTGCCGCGCCAAATGCAAGGAAGGTTTCCTTTCCTCCAGGGCACCGCGATCCCAGTTACTTAGAGTCGACGCAGCATCGTATGTGCTTTGAGCAAAATCGAGGATCACATCATCCGGAGACTTTGAAGTGCGAACCGCATCGTAGGGCAAGACGAATTCATGAAACTGCGCATTGTATGAGGCAGCACCGGGTTTTACTTTCGCCTCCGGAAATCCGGCCGGTTCGGGATAAGCGTAAGAATAAAAAATCGCCATCGGCATCACGTCGGCTCCGGGCCAGAACCCAAGGCTACTGACCTCCTGCGAATATGCTTCTCGCGTGACTGCATCCGGCAGATGCGGGAATCCGCCGGGATGCGGCGGCGCGGTGCGGCCGGAAAAACGCGTGACGGCGAGATCCGGCGCGCCCCAAAAGAAATGGACCGGACTGCATTTCCCGCAGAAGCGTGAACGAAATTCTTTGAACACGCGGTCCGCCTGGACGAGGACCCGCCAGAATCGATTGGCATATTCGGGATCGTAAGAGCGATGCTGCTCGTCGCGATCGAATGGAATCGGATTCGGGATTTCATTTGGCATGATGTCGATCTTGACGGGTAAGCCCAACTCATCCAAAGCGGTCATGACCGCCTTGTAAAAGGCCGCCACGGTCCGCGGCTTGAGTTCAAGAGAGCGCTGTCCGCCGTCACTTTTCAAGATACGCAGTTGGTGATCGATGAAATCAAAGTCGATCTCAAAAGTGGAATTTCCGTGTGGAATCGGCGAAGTCGTTAGGCCGCGAGCAGTGACGTAAAGCGTGACGTGCCAGGAATGATTGGTCCAGGGCGTGAGAGTCAGTCGAATCTTACCGACAATCTGCATCCACATGTGGAGCGTGGCGCAGGTGTCTTTCCAATCGGCATAATTCAGCTCCAGCCAAACTTCAGATGCTGCGGGAGATTTTGGCATGAACGATTGTCGACCCTATCCGATTAGCGCTTGATGAAATCGGAGAATGAACGCCGGACGCGATCGAACATGCCGCGCGCTTCGTCTTGCGTGCGCCGAAACATACCCCTAATGCGCGACCTAACGCCGTGAAGCAGTCCGTGTTCTCCCTCTTCATCGCCCGGCTCCTGAGCGACTTCGCGCTCGGTCTCCACGTCGTTCATGTTCGTCCCGGCAAACATTCCTTCGGTGCGGCTCACGTTTCCGCGATTGGCGCCGATATAGATCGTGCCAACTGGGCGCCCGGACTTCGCGTGCAACGTCACGATCCAGGTCGGATCGCCGCGTTCGTCAGTCCGCAAAGTGTAACTGGCAGTTTCAAATCGGGTTCCGGACTTGTCCGCCGTATGACTGGCGACGGCGAACGCGCCGCTCGAATCGAGATTCAGCCGCGCGGTGTTGATGGTCGCGCCTTCGCTTGAACCAACAACTGAGCTCGGCCGTTCGGAGCCAATTTGCCCGTTTCGTACTCGGATTTCGCGAACACCGCCGTTGCCGCGTTGATCGGCGATCAAAACTCTCCAAGTTTCGGGTTGCGGATCTCCGCGCACGCCGGTGACGGAAATGACATGATTAACCGCCTCGCGGCTGAGGTGCACGCCCACGACCCGAAGCGCGTCGTAAGCGGTCAAACGTTCCTGCGCCAGAGCTGGCGTGACGAAAAGCACGAGCGCGGCCAACGTTCTCCACATGCGCGAAACTGAACAACCTCTTTGCGCCGCTGTCCAATTTGGTTTTAGACCGGCACTTGATTGAGCGCCAAGCTGTGCTCAGCGTTTGGTTTGGCTCATGAAGAAAGGAAAGCTCGAATTCACCAGCCATACGGCAAATCTTGCCTTGATGCGCAGTTTTGTGAGAAGATTTCTCGCGCGGCATCCATTTTCCGAAAAGGAGCAGACGCTGATGGTGCTGGGCGTCGATGAAGCTTGCACGAACGTGATCCGACACGCTTACGATCTGCGCGACGATCAACCGATCGCGTTGTCAGTGGAAACGCTTCGCACCTGCGTCCGGGTGCGACTGCGCGATTACGGCGAGCAAGTGCCCGCCACCGAAATGCGCGGTCGCGCCCATAGCGAGGTCAAACCGGGCGGTCTCGGCTTGCATTTGATTCGCAACGCATTTGATAAAGTCGATTACATTTTGAAACCGCGGGGAACCGAGCTCGTGCTCACGAAAAAATTAGATTAGAAAGATGAAAGTGAAACCGCCGGAGCCAGACGCCGCTTTCGAGATCTCGCTGCGGCCGCCGATGTTCAGCGAATTCACCGGCCAGCTGAAAGTGCGCGAGCGTTTGGAATTGATGGTGGAAGCGGCGAAGAAACGCGGCGACGTGCTCGAACACATTTTGCTGAGCGGCCCATCCGGTCTCGGCAAGACCACGCTCGCTTACATCATCGCGAACGCGATGGGCGTGAACGTTAAAAACACGAGCGGGCCGGTAATCGAGAAAGCTGGCGAGCTGGCAGGTCTGCTCACGAGTCTGGAGAAAGGCGATGTCCTTTTCATCGACGAGATTCATCGGTTGCAACCGACAATCGAAGAATATCTTTATCCGGCGATGGAAGATTACCGGCTCGACATCATAATCGATCAAGGGCCGCAAGCGCGGAGTCTTCGATTGCAACTGCCGAAATTCACACTGATCGGCGCAACCACCCGCGCGG
Organism: Verrucomicrobiota bacterium; assembly: GCA_003219215.1. Lineage (GTDB taxonomy): Bacteria > Verrucomicrobiota > Verrucomicrobiia > Chthoniobacterales > UBA10450 > AV40. The sequence goes on from QHPY01000089.1 coordinate 8,016, forward strand.
GAATGGTGAGTGCGCCGCTGCGTTCGCGATTCGGGATGACGGCGCGGCTCGATTACTACACTGCCGACGAAATGCAGAAGATCATCATCCGGAGCGCGCGTTTGTTGGGCGTCGATATCGATCCCCCGGGCGCGGCGGAGATCGCCGCACGCGCCCGGGGGACACCGCGAACTGCCAACAATTTGCTCCGATGGGTCCGCGATTACGTTCAAGTCAAAGCGCAGGGAAAAATTACCGGCGAATTGGCCGATCGCGCGCTCGCGATGCTCGAGATCGACCGCGACGGGTTCGATCAATGGGACAAGCGCATCATCGAAACATTGATCCACAAATTCAACGGCGGCCCGGTTGGTCTCAATTCGCTTGCGGTCGCGATTGGCGAAGAAGCTGGCACGCTCGAGGAAGTAAACGAGCCGTATTTAATTATGGAGGGCTACATCAAGCGCACGCCGCAAGGCCGCGTCGCCACCGCCAACGCTTACAAAAAGCTTGGGCTAAAACCACCGGCCGGAATGCAGGGAGAGCTTTTGTAGCGGCGTTTCTCTATTTGTCATTCCGAGCAGAGTCGAGGAATCTCTTACTGTTTCCGGAAATATTTAGAGATGTCTCGGCTTCGCTCGACATGACAATCGCGACTGATTTGTTCCAGCAAACATCGAAAGTCCTTACTGTCTCCGAGCTGACGCGCAGCATCCGCGGCATTCTCGAAACGAAATTCGGCGCGGTTTGGGTGCAGGGCGAAGTTTCAAATTACAAGCTGCATCCGAGCGGTCATCAATACTTTACCCTCAAAGATGCGCGGGCCCAGATCGCTTGCGTAGTTTTTCGAAACACAATGGCACCTCTGCGGCAACCGCTCGCCGCCGGCGCCCACGTCCAGATTTACGGAAACGTGTCTGTCTTCGAAGCGCGTGGGCAATATCAGCTCAGCGTCCAAATCATTCAGCCGCGCGGCCTCGGCGTTCTGCAGGCGAAGTTCGATGCGCTCAAAGGCAAACTCGATGCCGAGAGACTTTTCGATCCGGCCCGCAAGCGACCGCTGCCGAAATTTCCGAAGCGAATCGGAATCGTGACGTCCCCGAGCGGTGCGGCGATTCGTGACATTCTGAATGTACTGCGGCGGCGCGCACCATGGCTGCAAATTCTAATTAGCCCGGTGCGGGTCCAGGGAACCGGCGCCGCGCAGGAGATCGCAGTCGCGATCCGCGAGCTGGCGAAGCCGAATGAAAATTTCGCGCCGGTTGAACTAATCGTCGTCACGCGCGGTGGCGGAAGCATGGAAGATTTGTGGGAATTCAACGAAGAGATCGTTGCGCGCACGATCGCTGACGTGACCGTGCCAATTGTTTCCGCGATCGGTCACGAGATCGATTTCACCATCGCCGATTTCGTGGCTGACCTACGTGCGCCGACACCGAGCGCCGCCGCGGAGTTGATTGTGCCCGATATTGTCGATGTTCGCCGGCAGATGGACGCGTGCCTGCACAGACTCGGCCGTGAATTGCTCAATCGGGTGCGCGATGCGCAACAACGACTCGATCATGCGCGCGATTCGTTGCGCCGCTGTCTCGCGCACAGGGTCGACAATTACCGCCGCGGGCTTGTCCACGCTCTCGCCGCGTTGCAGGCGCGCAGCCCGGCGCGCGAACTCATGTTGCGACGAAATCGCTTTGGCGATTTGGAACGTCGCTTTGTTGAACTGCCGGCGCGCGCGCTTGAAAAAGCGCGTCACCGTTTTCAGCGGACCGAAGGAATTCTGCGCGTGCTCGGACCCGACGCGACCCTGCGCCGAGGCTACAGCATTACCAGAAATGAACGCGGGGAATTAATTCGAAGCGTGACGGCGGTTCGTCCGAAAATGAAAATTCAGACCCGCGTCAGCGACGGCGAATTCGAGTCGGAAGTGCTGTAGCGGCGCAAACGAGGGATCTTCCAAAAGGAGATTGATCACACAATGAAATTAGCGTGATACGCGCGCCGACTGCGAGATTCCTCGCTCTGCTCGGAATGACAGAATCGTGTCAGGGACGACGAGTCCAATCGAGCGGCCTGGGACCTCGCCGAATTAGTTGCTCGTTAGAATGTTGCCGCTTTCGCTCCCAGCGGTACCGTCCACATCACCGGGAACACGACCAACAGTTGACTGGAATGCAGTTACATTGGCTCCGGCTGTAGCTTGCCCCAGTC
>QHPY01000090.1 GCA_003219215.1 Verrucomicrobiota bacterium
GGCAGCGAGGATTACATCGCGCCGTTCGAAAAGAAGCGCGACCTCATTAAACACCGGATCGAAGACTTGACCGCGCTGATTATCGACAGTCCGAGGCAGCGCAAACGCGTCATGAAGGTCCAAGAAGTTGTTCAGAAATGGCTCGAGACCGTAGCGACGCCGGAAATTAACGCGCGCCGATCCAAAGGCAGCGCGCCGACCGCCGCCGAAACAAGCGCCGCCGGACCGTTCGCTCTCGGAAATTCATTACTCGATCAGGCGCGTGAAGTCCTTCAGTCGTTGCAAGACGAAGAGCAAATCGTGCTCAACCAGCGCATGCACGATCAGGAGTGGGCCACACAATCCGCCCAAATTCTGGACTTCTTGCCGAAACTCGAGCGCTCAGTTGTCGAAATGGAAAAGGAGAAACGCGGCTATCTGCTCACCGGTGAAAATAGTTTTGCCGAAGCTGACAAGCGAGCAGTCGCGGATTTTTACACTTACAACGGTTATCTTTCGATTTTGGTAGCGAATTCTCCGACCCAAGCGCAGCTCCTGGCCGAAATTCGCGCGAGCGTCGAGCGATGGATCAACAAGTCGGCTGTTCCACAAATCAACGCCAAGCGCGCCGACAAAGATGCCGAAGCACTCGCCTCGATCGGCACGGGCGAGACGATGATGACGGAAATTCGCCAGATGCTGACGAATTTCGAAAAGAACGAACTCAATCTCTACGAGCTACGGGCGAGCTCAGCCGCTCACCAGAGAATCTTGCGCACGTCCGCCCTCGCCTTTGTCGCTTTCTTTGCCGTCGGACTGTTGGTCATTTCAAATAGTTACGGTTTTGTTTTGGTGCGCCGGCAACTTGCCAAACTCGAAGGCGCCGAGACTCATATTCGCTCCGTAATCGAGAACATTCTCGACGGCATGATCACTGTCGATGACGGCGGCGTCATCCGTTCAATGAATCCCGCGGCGAAAAAAATGTTCGGCTGTCGCGACAACGAAATGATCGGGCACAACTTTACCCGTCTGGTGCCGAAGCGTTACGAGAGCGAGCACGACGCGAAGCCTGTCATTTGTAACTGGACCGAGATCATGCGACCCACCAGCGGTCGCACATTGGCGCTTGGGCGAACGCGCAAGCACGTCACCTTCCCGGTCGAAATGTCGTTGAGCGAAATGATCATCGACCAGCAGCGGCTCTACGTCGCGATGGTGCGCGATGTGACTGAGCGGAAACGTTTTGAACGACAGATCGCGGCCGAAAAAGAAAGTCTCGCCGTCACGCTGCGCGCCATCGGTGACGGCGTTATCACCGCCGATGTAAACGGCAAGGTGATTATGTTGAACAGCGAAGCCGAGAAATTGACTGGATGGAGTTCTAAAGAAGCGATCGGCAAGCCACTCAAATCGGTCTTCGACGTGACTGTCGATCTTGCCACGCAGGCCAAAGCGCAGAAAAGCGGTTATCGGAGCGAAGCGCAATCGATCCTGCTTAACCTTCCGGAAAACGTGACCCTGACTTCGCGCGACGGCAATGAGCGCATCATCGAACAGGTCGCGTCGCCCATTCGCGACAACAAGAATGAGGTCGCGGGCGTCGTTCTTGTTTTCCGTGACATTACCGAACGGCAACGTAACGAAGCCGAACGCCGCAAGGCGGAGACACTCGAGCAACTCGGACTTCTCGCTGGCGGCATCGCGCACGATTTCAATAACCTCCTCACCGCGATTATCGGAAATATTTCCCTCGCCTCATTACTTCTCCCGCCGGACGACGAAATGGCAGAGCGTTTGGATGACGCCAAAAATGCGTCGTTGCGGGCGCGCGATCTCGCGCAGCAGCTTCTCACTTTCGCCCGCGGCGGCGCGCCGATCAAAAAGACCGCGTCGATCGGAAAGTTAATTCAAGACACGGTCAGCTTTTCGCTTCGCGGTAGTCACAATCGCAGCGAATTCGAGTTTGGTGGCGATCTCTCACCGGCTGAAATCGACGCTGGCCAGATCAGTCAGGTCATCGCGAACCTCGTCGTCAACGCAGACCAGGCGATGCCGAATGGCGGAACCCTCCACGTCAGTTGCGAAAACTTCAGTTACTCGGCCGACACTACTCCTGCCGTTCCCGATCTCGCGCCTGGAGATTACGTTCGGGTCCGCATTCGCGACGAAGGCGTCGGCATACCTGAAAAATACATGAAGCGGATTTTCGACCCCTACTTCACCACTAAACCGAAGGGCAGCGGCCTTGGCCTGGCCACCGCCTACTCCATTATCAAGAATCACAACGGCTTGATGATGGTGGAATCTGAAGTTCACGTGGGGACGACGTTCACTATTTATCTTCCGGCGGCCTTGCATCAGGACTCGCCTGCTGAAGCGCCGCGAACCTTCACGCCGGCGTTACCCGGAACCGGTCGTGTGCTCGTCGTCGACGATGAAGACGCCATCCGTGATTTAGTCGAATTCACTCTGACGCGACTCGGTTACAAAGTTTCGCAAGCCGCCACTGCGCTCGAAGGCGTAAATATTTATCGCGAAAAATTCGAAGCTGGGGAAAGATTCGACGCCGTCATTCTCGATCTTACGCTTCCAGGCGGCATGGGCGGAAAAGAAGCACTCAAAAAATTAATCGAAATCGATCCGACCGTGAACGCGATTGTATCGAGCGGTTACGCCACCGACGCCACCATGAGCCGCTATCAGGATTTCGGCTTCCACGGCGTCATCGCCAAACCGTACGAAGCGGCCGAGCTCGGCAAAATTATCTACGACGTGATCGAATCGAGTCACGTCAACATCGTTGATTATCCAACCGAAGCCGCCGGTTAACTCGTATTACCACTCGTTAGACTTGACGGCTTTAAGCCGTCAAGTTTTTGCCACCGGTTCCAGTCGATCCAGTCTGGATTCAATCCGCCGGTAGGGGCAGCTCTTTCACAAAACGGAAGCCGTTGCGTCTATAACCGACGTTTTCGTAAAACTCGTGCGCGTCCTTGCGCTCAAACCGCGTGTTCACTGCAACCCGCCGAATATTTTTCTGCGCGAGATCTTTTTCGGCGGCAGCAATCAGCGCGTGACCAATACCGCGCCCGCGCATTTTTTCTGACACGACCAGCGCCAGAATTCTGCCTGATGGACTGTTATGTTCGTAGCTATAACACGTGAACGTTCCGACCATTCCACAAACTTTGCCTTTACTCACGGCCACAAACGTTGCGTAGTGCTTGTCGGCGCGAATTGCTTCCATTCGCATTTGCATCTCGGCCGCGCGCGTTTCGTAGCCGAGCTGTGTCATTAAATCAGCCAACGCCTCGAAGTCGGCAGCTTCCGCCACGCGAATCATAACATCGATATCTTTCGCGTCAGGCATTGCCTTGTTCTGCTTTTAGTCGCGGCAATAATCCTTCCAGGATCGTCGCGACCGATTCATTTACCGTCTGCCGGTCAGTGTGAACGACGATCTCTGCGTCTTCCGGCGGCTCGTAAGGCGCGTCGATTCCGGTGAATTCCCGGATCTCGCCGGCGCGCGCTTTCTTGTAGAGATTTTTCGGATCGCGCGCTTCGCAAACTTCTAGCGGCGCATCGACAAAGACTTCGACAAACTCGGCGTTGCCCTCGAGCGCGATCTCGCGTGCGCGTCTTCGATCCATTCGATACGGCGAAATGAATGCAGTAATTGCGACCACACCGGAATCCGCCATCAGTTTTGCGACTTCGCTCACACGGCGAATATTTTCGACGCGGTCTTCGGGCGAGAATCCGAGGTTCGAATTCAAACCGTGGCGAATGTTGTCCCCGTCCAGCACGTAAGTTTGCATACCGCGCACGAAAAGTTCTCGCTCAACTGCCTGGGCGATTGTCGATTTTCCCGCGCCCGACAATCCAGTGAACCAAACGACCGCGCCGCGATGGCCCGTTCGCGCCGCTCGCGCTCGTGCTGTGATCTTTCCTTCGACCCAAAAAATATTTTTGCTCTTCGCAACCGTGCGATCGGTATAGACGCCGCCAAAAATTGTCCCGCCTCCGCAAATTTGTCCGTCATCAACAATCACAAAGCGACCGAGGGTGGGGATCCGATCGTGATTGTCGATCACCAACGGGCTGCGCGTTTGAATGGTGAGCCGGCCGACTTCATTGCGTTCCAATTGTTCACGTTTGTCTTTCGTTGCCTGGAGCGTCGACGAATCCATCACCTCGTTGATCGACACGATTTCGCATTTCACTTCCTGAGTCGCCAGACGCAGATCGTAGAGATGACCAACTCGCATCGGTTCGCGCACGATCCAAAACACATCCGCGTGAAGTCGATTGGCTTCGATGGGCGTTTCTGTTTGATGCGACGCCACGTACCCGCGTTCGACGAAAATTTGCTCGCTCAGCGTCATCCCAATTGAATCGCCGGCAATCGCTTCGCTCTCGCCATTTCCACCCCATTCTTCGATCGATTGAACCTTCGAAGTCTTATTCGCCGGCGAAAAAACCAATTCGTCCCCCACCTTGAGCTTTCCAGTCTCGATCCGACCGGCAATGATGCGTCGATCATCGAATCGGTAAACGTCCTGAACGCAAAACCGCAGTGGAAGATCGACATCGGCGCTTTGCGGCTCCAACAGATCGAGCGCTTCGAGCACGCTTGGACCGCGGTGCCATTTCATTTTCTTGCTCGCGCTCGCGACATTGTCCGCATTCTTTGCTGACGCCGGAACGAAGATGCGCGCTTCAAGTCCGAGCTCGCCAAGAAATTTTCGATATTCCTTTTCGATCTCGCCAAATTTTTTTTCCGAGAAATCCACTAGATCCATTTTGTTGACCACGACAATTAATTGTTTGATGCCGAGCATGCTCAGCAGATAGGCGTGACGCCGGCTTTGTTCGCGCACGCCCTCATTCGCTGCGATCACGAGAACCGCCGCATCAGCGCGCGACGCGCCGGTTATCATGTTCTTTAGAAACTCTTTGTGGCCCGGCGCATCGATGATGATGTATTTGCGCCGCTTGGTTTTGAATCGGATCTCGGTCGTATCGATCGTGACGTTCTGCTTCTGTTCCTCCAGCAACGCATCGAGCACGAACGCGAACTCGAATTCCATTCCTTCCGCCGCGCACGCCTTCTTCACCATCTCGATCTTGCCTTCCGGCAACGAATCGGTGTCGTGCAAGATCCGGCCGATCAGCGTCGATTTCCCGTGATCGACATGCCCAACAAAGACGACGCGAAGTGGCGGCGATTCTTTCGTCATAAGAACCCCTTGGCTCTGAGCTTCTGCATCGCGTTGCGCTCGTAGTGGTCTTGGGCGCGGCCGGCGCGCTCGCCGACCTTCGTCGCCTCAAGTTCGGCAATAATCTCGTCGATGTTCGAGGCGTTGCTTTCAATCGGGTGCGTGATCGGGCTGCAACCTAACGAGCGAAATCGTTTCCCGTTGCGCGCAAAATACATCTGCGGGATCGGAATATTTTCCCGCTGGATGTAGCGCCAGACATCGACCTCGGTCCAATCAAGCAACGGTTGCACACGAACGTGTTCGCCTTTCGCCGAGTTAGTTACGAATTGTCCCCAGAATTCCGGCGGTTGATCTTTGTAATCCCATTCAAACTGGGCGTTGCGCGGCGAAAAATATCGCTCCTTGGCGCGAGTTGGATCTTCGTCGCGCCGGATGCCAGTGATGAGCGCGTCCCATTTGTATTCGGCCAGCACTTGCTGGAGCGCGACCGTTTTCAATTCGTGCGTCACCGTGACCGGGTCATGCGTCTCGTAACCGATGCCACGCTCGCGCGCTTCGGTGTTGATCTTCACGATTAGATTCAAATTGTGATGCTTCTTCGCCCATTCCCGGAACTCGAGCATCTCGGGAAATTCGTAGGTGGTGTCGATGTGGAGGACCGGGAACGGCAGCCGGCCGAAAAACGCTTTCCGCGCCAGCCAGACGAGCACGTTCGAATCTTTTCCCATCGACCAGGGCATGGCGATGTTCTTGAACGCGTGATACGCCTCGCGAAAAATAAAAATGCTCTGGTTCTCGAGTTCGTCGAGATGACTGCGCTGATTTCGTTGCATGTCGATCTTGGCTGGCGGGATGTATCTTCTACTTGCCTCGGATTGGCGCAACTTTAGTGTTGCCGCATGGCGGAACAACACGCGAGCGCGTACGACTCGAAAATCGAAGGTAACGTGATCTTTACCCGGCTCGATGCCGCCTTCAATTGGGTCCGCAAAAATTCGCTCTGGCCGATGCCGATGGGACTGGCGTGTTGTGCGATTGAGTTAATGGCGACGGCCGCGTCCCGGTTCGATATCGCGCGGTTCGGCGCCGAAGTGATGCGTTTTTCGCCGCGGCAATGCGACGTGATGATCGTGGCCGGCACCGTGACTTACAAAATGGCGCTGGCGGTGAAACGGATTTACGAACAGATGCCGGAACCAAAATGGGTCATCGCGATGGGCGCGTGCGCTTCTACCGGCGGGATGTATCGATCCTACGCGGTCTTGCAGGGAATCGATCAACTCATTCCGGTCGATGTTTATATCTCCGGTTGCCCCCCGCGACCGGAAGCGTTGCTCGCCGGTCTGATGAAATTACAGGAAAAGATCTCCGGCGAGAAATCTTTCGCCGCGCAAAAGCCTGAGCTCACCAAGAAACTCACCGACGTTTTAGCATGAAGGCTCTGTCATTCCGAGCGGAGCGAGGAATCTCACAGTCGAAGCGCGCGTCACGCTTGGTGCATTGTGTGATCCACGAACTTGTGGAAGATCCCTCACGTTCGTTCGGGATGGCAAGGCGCCATCTTGTTTTTCATCCCTCATCCTTCATCCTTGATCCTTTCTTTAAATGACCGGCCAGGAATTGCTCGATTCGTTAGGCAAGCTGTTCGGGCAAAAGCTTCAGAACAAAACCGAGTTTCGCGGCGAGACGACTTACAGCATCCGGCCAGCCGATCTGCGCGAAGTCGCAAAATTCTGCCGCCACGATCTGTCGTTCAATTACTTGATCGACATTACCAGCATCGACAATTTCGGCGAAGACCCGCGCTTCGAAATTGTTTACGAGCTTTATTCGCTGACGCTGGCCGTTCGTCTCAGATTGAAATTGAAACTTTCGGAAGACGAAGCGGTCGATACCATTTCCGATATCTGGCCGACCGCGAATTGGCACGAGCGCGAGATTTACGACATGATGGGAATCAAGTTCAAAGGCCACCCCGACCTGCGCCGCATCCTTATGTGGGACGGTTATCCGTTCTTTCCGTTGCGAAAGGATTTTCCACTCGAAGGTCTTCCCAGCGAAATGCCCGATGTCGCTTTCACGAAGGCCGCGTCGCTCGAAGGCGGCCCCTTCGTCACCCGACCCAGCACCGCTACCGCCAAAGACCGCGAACCGCGCGCCAGACCGCCGGAGTTGTAAAGCTTCTTAGGTGGATCGAGCAGTCCCTTGCTCGATGTTAATTTGGGCGGCGAAGCCGTATTTGCCAGCGTCGCCCGACGGAGCGGACGATCCACCAGAAATCCATTACGCAGCTGAAACGGGCGGAGCGGAGGCAGGCTTGCGGAGCGAAGCCATAACATCCGGTCGTAATTTTTGGTCTTCTACTGGCGTGAACTTCAATTCATGTTTCGGGTACGCGATCCGCGTGTGCAGCATCGTCATGAGCGTGAATCGAAATCTTTCCGCGATGATCCTGATTTCTCCGAGCGTAAGATCGCATTCATCGAGTTGTCCGTCGGCGATCCGCTCTTCAATTAACTCGTTGATCAATTGCTCGATTTTTTGCGGCGTCGGTTTTTCCAAACTGCGCGACGCGCTTTCAACGATGTCGGCCAGACTCACAATCGCGCTCTCTTTGGTCTGCGGTTTCGGCCCGCTGTAACGAAAACTTTCCTCTTGCACTTCGGGAATGTCTTCCTTGCGAATGTTCATGATCTTCCCGCCCGCGCGCGCGTCTTCCTGCTGCTGAAGCGCGCGTTGATAAAAATAATAAACGAGCGACGTGCCATGATGTTGCTGGATGACGTCGATGATCTGCTTATTGAGCCCGTGCGTGAGCGCGAGATCGACGCCTTCTTTCACGTGCGCGATGATGATAAGCGCGCTCATGGTTGGAGCGAGATCGTCATGGGGGTTGCGCTCGAAGCTCATGTTCTCGGTGAAATACTGAGGCTTCACCAATTTGCCGACGTCATGAAAGTAGGAACAGACGCGGCAGAGCGTTGCGTTGGCTCCGATCTTCTCCGCCGCGGCCTCCGCCAGGTTCGCCACGACGAGACTGTGGTGATACGTGCCGGGCGCTTCGATTGTCATCCGGCGTAGCAGCGGATGGTTCAGATCCGACAGTTCGAGCCAAGAAACGTCGGTCGTGATTTGAAAGAGATGTTCGAGCATCGGCAACGCGCCGCCGACGATCATGGCAGTGATAATTCCGTTGCCGAGCGCGAGCGCGCTTTGCAGTCCGATCATGCCCCAATCATTGTCCATCGGCGGGAATAAATTGATCGCGATCATTCCGAAACTAAGTGAGGAGAGCCAAATCGCGACGCCGACGCCGACGCCCGCGCGGATCAACCGGCTGCGCCGACGAACCTGAAGCGTCAGATAGACAGCGGTGAATCCGCTGATCAAACTGATGACCAGAAGCGGCGCGTCGATCTTGCCGAACAACACGCTGCTCCAAAGACTGACGAAGACGGCGGCGAAAAGTCCGTGATTACGGCCGAGCAAAACGCTCAGCACCAACGGCGCGAACGCATACGGCGCAAGCAGCCAGCCCATTTCCGGCGTGAGAAATTTGAACGCGTGTTCGCTCGACAATACGAGAATGAGCTTCGTCGCCGCGAGCTGGACAAAGATCGTTCCGAAAACGAGAAAAACGCGCGAGTTTTGGGAAAAGGTTCGCGGTTGATTGATCCACAACTGCACGATCGCGGTCGCGAAAAAGAGGAGCGCAATCACGAAATTTTTGGTGGGCTCCGGCTGTTGTCCGCTGAAAATCAGAAACGCAAGGCCAGCGATGAACGCAGCCAGGACAATGACTTTGACATAACCCGCAGCTTCAAGACTACGGAGTAATTCGTTACGGGTTCGGCGGCGCCTCGTTTTTCTCGAAGCGAGTCCGCGCCGGAGAAGGCGTCTGCGTCTTAAGAAATCGAACATTGTCGATCTTTCATTTGCGCGCCGACGGCGCGGGGGAGCGGTGCTGTTGGTAAGCGGTTATGATAGAACGAACCAGCTCATGCCGTACCACGTCGCGCTCGTGGAGATAGACAATCGAGATCCCCGGAATGTTCTTCAGCGCCTGCAACGCCTCGACCACACCGGAGCGTTTGTTGGTGGGCAAGTCAATCTGCGTCACGTCGCCAGTGATGACGCATTTGGAATGAGGACCGATGCGCGTGAGCAACATGAACATTTGCTCGGTCGTTGTGTTCTGGGCTTCATCGAGAATCACGAACGCGTTGTTCAAGGTGCGGCCGCGCATGTAAGCGAGCGGCGCAACTTCAATCGTTTGCCGCGCAATCGACCGCTCGATCTCTTCCGGCTCGAGCATATCGCGCAGTGCGTCATAAAGCGGGCGCAGATACGGTGCGATCTTTTGCTCGAGCTCGCCCGGCAAAAATCCAAGCGCTTCGCCCGCTTCCACCGCGGGTCGGGTTAAAATAATTCGGCTTACCTGATCTTTTTTTAGCGCGGAAACGGCCATCGCGACGGCAAGGTAAGTTTTTCCAGTGCCGGCCGGGCCGATCCCGAAAACGATGTCGTGTTTGTGGATCGCTTCGACGTAGTTCCGTTGTCCCGCCGAGCGCGCGACAATTGGCGGTTTCCGCGACGACGTCGTGATTTTCATAGAAACCGCGTCGGTAAGATTATCGTTGCGCGATTCGCTGACTGAGTTGAGCGCGTATTGAAATTCGTGCTTCTGGATTGGCACGCCTTTTTTTTGCGCTTCCTCGAGTTGATCGAACACGCGCTGGGCTTTGTCGATTTTTTCCGGCTCACCTTCGAGTTTCACCCAGCCTTCGCGGGTCGTGACTTTGACACCGAGCGAATCCTCCATGGTTTTCAAGAGCTTGAGATCGTTCGCGTAAAGCGATTGCAATTGGCGCGCGTTATCGAAATGCAGAGTCCGAGTTTCGCTCATCAAAGATCAACAACTTCTAAGATCGACAAGTCCGAGCCGGACTGGCACATCCGATCAGCGGAAGCCATAAACCAGCGCCCAATGCGTCCGTTCCTCGGGCGATTCCTCGACCGCGACAATAACGAAATAACTGCCGGTGGATTTCGGGATCACGTGCGCTGCCGCGAAGTGACCTTTTTCCCAACTGTCCGGCTGCTCGGCCAGTTTTCCTTCGGAATCATAGATGTGAACCGAAACCTTGGCGCGTTCAACTTCGGTTCCCAACCAAAACCAATATTCGTTACCTTTGAATAATTGTTGTCGCACCGCCTTTTTTTCGCCTGAACCGAGATCCCCGCCCCAGTAATCTTCGCGCACTTGAAAACCTTCCTTGACGTAGGGTTCGGCTGCCTGGAGCGCGAACGATTGCGCGTCATCTACCGTCCCGGCCGCGCCGCGCGAAAGTGCAAAACAGACGACAAGCAACAGACTCACCCGTAAGCTGATTTTTGTGAAGCCGTTCATTGGAGCGTCCTCAATCCCGCGTCACGATCCCGCTATCCAGCCGATTTGTGATCTCGTTGATCTTCCGGACAGAGTCCGGTGAAATGTGCGACGAACCGACATCAACCAGCGGCCTCACTTCGTCGAGCGCACTCTGAATTTCGCGGATGATCGGAAGATTGAATTCCGGCATGGCCTGAAGTTGTGCTCGAAAATGAACAAGCAGATCGGGTTGATGAAGCAACTCGGCCCCGTCCGGCGAAAAATGTTTTGTCACGACCGAGGTCAACACCTGGGTGCCGCGCAACCAGCCGCCCAGACTGACCAGCTGCGATAATTTTTCGTCGTGCACTTCGTTCATCGCCGCTTGCACGCTGCTCTGGGTGCGATCGAGCTCCTGGCGGACATTTTCCCATTTGCGCTTATCGGCTGCGTCCGTAATCGCCTTTGCGTGCGGCGTAATTGAATTACCAACGCCGATGCCCTTGGACAAATTCAAAACCCGCTGGCCGATCTCCTTCACGGCCGGGGCGTCCTCGGCTTGCACCGCGATGAAACCGTCGGCAATAACAGTGCCGAGAAGCAGGGCAATGCGCGGTCGCTCCGTGAAATTACTGCTTTTCTCGGTGCGAACATATTCGCGCCAGTTGACCGAACCGAGCTTGTTTAGTGCGCCAAAGATTTCGTTGGGTAACGGCACAACGACATTTTCGACTCTTTTCGACATCTGTTTGACGTCGATCCGTTGCGGCGCCTGCGCGGCGTGAGCGTAGAGCGTCGCCCCGATCAGGGCGATCGCGCTAAATTTTAAACTTCTAGAAAAGGCTGTCATTGGGAGCTTCGACTGTTGATTTCGGCTTCGTATTCAGGGATTAATGAAGTCATTGTAAGCAGAACCTTGGTTCCACACAAATCTCTGCGCCTAACAAATTTGAGTTTCCTACACCAGATTATTCTTTCCGCTGACCCTCGCGCTTCGTCCTCCACATGGACTTAAAAAGGCTCCGACAAATTCTCGACCGCGCCGCGGGCAAGCGCATCGTCGTCATTGGCGACCTGATGCTCGATGAGTTTGTCTGGGGCAAGGTTGGCCGCATTTCACCGGAGGCACCCGTGCCGGTGGTCGAGGTAACCGGTGAAAGTTTCTTTCCCGGTGGCGCCGCTAATGTTGCTCGCAACCTCCGCGAATTTTTGGATCACGTCTCCGTGATCGGATTAATGGGAAAAGATCGCAACGGCCAACGGCTCCGACAACTGTTAGCCGAGCATAAGATCGACATGTCAGACTCGATCGAGGACGAAAAGTTCCCCACAATCGTTAAAACGCGGATCATTGCCCGCCATCAACAGGTGGTGCGGGTCGACCGCGAAAAAATCGCCCAGCCTACAACGGCGCAAGTCGGAAAAGTCGTGGTCGCACTCCGAAAAAGATTGCCCAACCTTGACGCGATTATCTTCGAGGATTACGGCAAAGGCTTTGTCACGCGCGAGCTGGTCGCGCAAATCGCGCATGAAGCACGCGCGGCCAAAAAAATTGTCACGGCCGACCCAAATCCGCACAATTTGATCGACTGGAGTGGAATGACAGCGGTCAAACCGAACCGAACAGAAGCATTTCTTGCCGCCGGAATTCCAAACCGCGATTCCGAATTATCGCCGAACAAAGATGTCGATCTTGTCCGAGCCGGAAAAGACCTGCTCCGGAAATGGGCGGCGCAATATCTTCTGATCACGCTCGGGGAAGACGGAGTGATGTTTTTCGAAAAAGGCAAACGACCACACCACATCCCGACCAAGGCGCGGGATGTTTTCGATGTATCCGGCGCCGGCGACACCGCAATCGCGATGTTTACCCTGGCGTTGGTATGCAACGCCACCCCGCTCGAAGCCGCGCAAATCGCCAATCACGCCAGCGCCGTGGTTGTCGGTAAACTGGGCACGGCGACCGTCACGCGTGACCAATTGGTCTCGAGTTTTGAACATGATTTCGACTAGTGCGAACTCACGCGCCGTGTTCATTGATCGCGATGGCACCATCATGCACGACGCCGACTATTGCTCGGATCCGAAGCAAGTTCAGATTTTCGAAGGCACCGGCGCGGCAGTGAGCCGACTCAAAAAAGCTGGATACAAAATCATCGTCATCACCAATCAAAGCGGCATCGGGCGCGGCTTTTTCACAGAAAAACAATATCGCGCGGTGGAGGCCGAAGTTTCACGCCAGCTCGGAGACAACTTAATCAACGCGACTTATTTTTGCCCTGACCCGCCGGGACAACCTTCAAAATGCCGCAAACCAGCGCCTGGAATGGTTCTCGAAGCCGCCCGCGACCATGATGTCGATCTTTCGCGTTCGTTTCTGATCGGCGATAAGGAAATAGACGTCGAATGTGCTCATAACGCCGGCGTCCGTGCGATTCGCGTTCGGACCGGATTCGACAAAATGACGGACGGCAGCTGCGCCGACTGGGTTGCTGAGGATTTGCGGGCAGCGACCGAAATCATTATCAAAGGGATAAATGAATAGGGCCGCAGGAATCATTCCGGCGCGCTGGGCTTCCACGCGTTTCCCGGGTAAACCGCTGCATCTCATTGCAAACAAACCGCTTCTTCGACACGTCTGGGAGCGTTGCCAGCGGGCGAAAAAATTGGATACAGTCATTATCGCCACAGACGACATGCGGATCGCTCGGGCGGCTTTTGATTGGGGTGCGGAGGTGGCGATGACCTCGCCGCTTCACCAAAGCGGAACTGACCGGATCGCCGAGGTCGCCCGAAAAACGAAGGGGTTTGATTTCATCATTAATATTCAGGGGGATGAGCCGCTCCTCGATCCGGCGTTGATTGATCGAATCGTTAAAGAACTCCGTTCGAATCGCGGGATCGACATCGTTACGGCAGCGCATCCGTTTGAGAACGCTGCCGAAGCTTCATCGCCGCATCAGGTCAAGGTCATTGTCGATCTGGATGGCAACGCGCTTTACTTTTCGCGTTACGCGATCCCCTTCCCTCGCAATCGCTCAGCCCCTATAAAATATTTGCGGCATCCGGGAATTTACGGATTTCGCCGCAAGGCGCTGTTGGATTTCGTGAAGTGGAAACCGACGCCGTTGGAGCGCGCAGAATCGCTCGAACAATTGCGCGCTCTTGAAAATGGTGTAAAGGTTCATGTGCTCGTCACGAAACATGGATCGCCTGGCGTAGACACGCCGGCTGACGCAAAAGCGCTGGAGCAAAAACTGGCTCGCGCGAAACGAGGAGTGTCTCGATGAAATACATTTTCGTGACCGGCGGCGTGGTCAGCTCGTTAGGCAAAGGTCTGGCGGCTGCTTCGCTCGGAACTCTTCTGGAAGCGCGCGGGCTGCGCGTTGTTCTGCAAAAGTTCGATCCCTACCTCAATGTCGACCCTGGGACGATGAATCCGTTCCAGCACGGGGAAGTTTACGTTCTGAACGATGGCGCTGAGACCGATCTCGATCTCGGACATTACGAGCGTTTCACGAATTGCGTTCTCTCGCGTCACAATAATCTTACCAGCGGCCAGGTCTACGAGAGCGTCATCTTGAAAGAACGGCGCGGCGACTACTTAGGCAAGACGGTCCAGGTGATTCCACACGTGACGGACGAGATCAAAGATCGAATCCGCGAAATTTCCGACGAAACGAAATACGATGTCGTAATTACTGAGATCGGCGGCACCACCGGCGACATCGAAGGCCTGCCATTTCTCGAAGCGATCCGGCAATTCATTCTCGAAGTCGGCGCTGCGAACGTCGTGACCATGCACGTCACGCTCGTGCCTTACATCAAGGCGGCGGCCGAACTAAAAACTAAACCGACGCAGCAAAGCGTCGCCAAACTGCGCGAGATCGGTTTGCAACCACAGGTGTTGATTTGCCGGAGTGAGAAATCAATCGACCGCGAACTGCGACAGAAATTGTCCATGTTCTGCAGCGTGTCGGAGAAAGCGGTGATCGAAGCGCGCGATGTTGAGCACACGGTTTACGAGGTGCCGCTGATGCTGCACGCCGAAGGGTTGGACAAACTCGTTTGCGATCTGCTGGACCTCAAGACGCCCGAACCGGATCTCGCTGGCTGGAAAAAATTTGTCGATTGTGTAATCAGCCCGCAAAAGCGAGTGAAGATCGCGGTCGTCGGCAAATACATTCATTTACAGGACGCTTACAAAAGCATTTACGAATCGCTCACTCATGCCGCGGCGAGCCAGGATTGCGGGATCGATTTGAAACTGGTTGATGCGGAATCGCTCCAGGATCGCGTCGGCGCACAGTTGAAAGATGTCGCCGGTGTTTTGATTCCCGGCGGATTTGGTGAGCGCGGCGTGGAAGGGAAAATTAAAGCGGCGCGTTACGCGCGCGAGCATGGGATCCCCTATCTCGGGCTTTGTCTCGGTATGCAGGTCGCGACGATCGAATTTGCTCGAGACGTTTGCGGGATTCAAAAAGCGAACAGCACCGAGTTTGATCCCGACACGCCCGACCCGGTGATTTCGCTGCTTGAGGAGCAACGGGAAAAAATCCACAGCAAAGGGGCGAGCATGCGGCTGGGAACTTGGCCGACCAAGATCGCGAAGGGAACACTCGCCGAAAAAATTTACGGCCAGTCAGAAGTGATGGAGCGACACCGGCACCGTTACGAGTTCAACATGAAATATCGCGACCGGATGAACGAGAAAGGTTTCGTGATTTCAGGCACTTCACCGGATGGGACACTGGCCGAACTGATTGAGCTCCGCGATCATCCCTACTTCATCGGCTGCCAGTATCACCCGGAATTTCAGAGCAAGCCGAACAAGCCGCATCCACTCTTCAAGGGTTTCATCCAAGCCTGTCTCGCGTTCGACCCTAACCGTGAGACGCGCGCTGCAACCGATCCAAAATCGCAGCGCCGAGTCCCTCGCCAGGAACTCGTTCTGCAACGATAAGATCGACATCGAGCGCGTCGAGCTCGCGCAAGTAGCGAAACAGATTGGCGGCGGCTTCGCGAAGATCTTGTTGTCGACTCAAGTTTCGAATCGCGACGAAGCGTTCGTCGTTTTTAATCGGAGTCCACGCGAGCAGCGCGTAGCGTTCATTTGTCATCGGCGTAAACGATTTCAAGTTATCAACAATGCGCAACGGCGTTTTCGGCGCGTAGTGTGACGGCAATTGTCCAGGTTTCGCTACTTGCGCGAGCTCGACGCGCTCGATGTCGATCTTGCCGTCGTGAACGGCGACGATTGTGGATTCAATTCCGTGCGTGGTCGGGCCAGCATCGATGATCAGCGGAATGTGTCCATTAAGTTCATCGAGAACGTGCTTGGCGGTCGTTGGACTGATTCGGCCGAAGCGATTTGCGCTCGGCGCTGAGAGCGGTTTCCCGAACGCGCTAACGATTTCAGAAAAAATCGGATGAGCGCTGATTCGAACTGCGACTGTCTCCAAACCCGCCGTCACGATTTCTGGAATAATATCGCGTTTTGGCAAAACCATCGTGAACGGTCCCGGCCAAAACTTTTCCGCCAGACTTGAAACCAGTCGCCTATCTTGCTCCAGAGGATCCGCAACTTTTTCCAGCCAACCGGGATCTGGAAGATGAATGATGAGCGGG
Organism: Verrucomicrobiota bacterium; assembly: GCA_003219215.1. Lineage (GTDB taxonomy): Bacteria > Verrucomicrobiota > Verrucomicrobiia > Chthoniobacterales > UBA10450 > AV40. The sequence goes on from QHPY01000090.1 coordinate 16,204, forward strand.
TCGAAACGAGGGCGCCCTTTTGCTTCGAAGATTTTTGCGACTGCAATTGGATTGAGCGCATCGGCCGCGAGTCCGTAAACTGTTTCGGTCGGCAACGCGACGGCTTCGCCTTGGCGCAGCAATTCAACCGCCGAGTTACGGTCGGTTGAAACTTGCGTCTTCACTTCGGCAGTTTTGCGGCGAGAACGCTCTCGGATTGCTTCTTACGGAACGCTTCCAACTTTCGCCAAAGTTTTTTGTCCGCGGTCGCGAGGATGGCCGCGGCAAGAAGAGCTGCGTTCTTCGCGCCCGAATCGCCGATAGCGAGCGTGCCAACTGGAATGCCGCCGGGCATCTGCGCGGTGGACAAAAGCGAGTCAAGACCACGCAATGCTTTCGATTCAATCGGCACGCCGAGGACCGGCAAACAGGTATGACCAGCAATGACACCGGCCAAATGCGCAGCGCCGCCGGCGCCGGCAATGATCACCCGAAATCCACGGTCGGCGGCGTTGCGTGCGAATTCTGCGGTCGCATCGGGCGTCCGATGGGCGGAGAGCACGCGCGATTCGTTTGGCACACCGAGATGGTCAAGCGTTTCGACGGCGTGGCGCATCGTCTCCCAATCCGATTTGCTCCCCATCACGACGGCGACCAAAGATTTCGGCTGCGGCATACGGGAGTTTGGTCGGGCATTACTTCCTCGCAACTTCTTTTCAAGTCATCGCTTCGACGGCATATTGGCACGTGAACGCGGCCAAATCGATCGTGCTCATTGGAATGATGGGCGCCGGAAAATCTTCGGTTGGCCGTTCTCTGCAACGACGAACCGGGCTCGCCCGTTTGGACATCGACGAAATAGTGGCGGCCGAATTTGGAATGCCGATCGCGCAGATTTTTCAAAACCGCGGTGAAGAGAAATTCCGCGGCGCGGAAACTAAAGTGCTTCGCAAATTATCTCCCGATAGACCGGCAATTATCGTGACGGGCGGCGGAACTGTATTGCGTCCCCAGAATGTCAATCTTCTAAAAGGCCTTGGCACTGTCGTCTGGCTCACTGCCGATGAGGCAACGCTTTTCGAGCGCGCTTCGCGACGGAACGATCGGCCTCTGCTCCAAAAAGGGAATCCGCGCGCAGTCTTTTCAAAATTATTCAGAGAGCGGGAATTGACTTACGCCGCGGCATCGGATTTATGCGTCGATACTTCCAGAAAGACTCATGACGAAGTGGCCGAAGCAATTTTGAACAAGCTGGAGGAATTCACCGCGCTCCAACAATGACCGCAACTGCTGAGGTGGACAATAAGGCATCGTTGGCCCCGGGGACCGAGGTCAAAACGCATCTTGTCGATTTTGCGCGAGAGCTCGGTTTTGATTCCTGTCGCGTCGCCGCATGTTCGCCTCCAGCGCATACAAGCGAGTTTGGTGATTGGTTAAAGGAAGGCGCGCACGGCGAGATGGAATACATGGCGCGCGGCGAAGAGAAGCGCCGCGATCCACAAAGGATCCTTTCGGGCGCAAAGTCGGTAGTCGTTTTGGCGC
>QHPY01000170.1 GCA_003219215.1 Verrucomicrobiota bacterium
CGCGCGCGCGCGATCTTTATCTTCGATGTTCAATCCGAGCTCCCGGAGCAAGGCAAGATCGACATCTACCTCGGGATTTTTGGCGGTGAGAAGTTTGTCGCCGAAGAAAATGGAATTGGCACCGGCAAAAAAACAAAGCGCCTGGCCTTCGCGCGAAATCCGGGTGCGTCCGGCCGCGAGCCGGACCCGCGCTTCGGGTAACGCGATCCGTGCGACCGCAATCAACCTGACAAGCTCGAAAATATCGACCGGTTGTTGATTCTCGAGCGGCGTCCCGCGTTGCGGCATCAAACAATTGATCGGCACACTTTGCGGCTGCGGATCCAGCTCGCTCAGAATTTCGATCATTCGCAATCGGTCCTCTTCTGATTCGCCCATCCCGATGATTCCGCCGGAGCAAACCGACATCCCGCTCGCTTGCACAGCGGCGATCGTATCGAGCCGGTCCTGAAAAGTGTGCGTGCTAACGATGTCCGGATAAAACTCCGGCGAAGTATCGATGTTGTGATTGTAGGCGGTGACGCCGGCCGACTTAAGTTTGCGCGCTTCGGCCGGGCCGATTTCGCCAAGTGTGACACAAACTTCCATCCCGAGCGCGCCGACTTCGCGAACGATTTCCAGGACGCGCTCGAATTTTTCGGTGCCATCGCGCACGCCGCGCCAGGCGGCGCCCATGCAAAACCGGGTCGCGCCTTGCGCGCGCGCACGTTTTGCCACATCGACAATCTGCTCGACCGACAATAAATCTTCGCGCTCGACGCCGGTGGAGTAATGCGCGCTCTGGGCGCAGTAAGCGCAATCTTCGCTGCAACCGCCGGTTTTGATGCTGAGCAAACTGCACCGTTGCACTTCTTCGCCGCGCCAGTGTTGAAGATGAACCTGGCGACTCTGGGAAATCAAGTCGAACAACGGCTGACGATACAACCGTTGGAGTTCCGGAAACTTCATTGCGCCAGCGAAAGTAACCGCTAGTTCAAACGTCGGGAAGCAGAGAATGACGAAGCTCGAATGACGAGAGCGTTAGTTCGTCTTTGGAAGCTTCTCGGGCGCAGTCACCCATTTGCCGCCCGGCGAAGTGAGAATGGGAAGTTCCTCCATCATGAACTGAGTTTTCCCGAGGGCGCCGATCATTTTTGTGCCGGTGGCGCGATACCACCACTCGCTCATTTCCTCGCCGGTGTGGCAGCCCCAGCTTTGGATGTAAGCGTTGCGCGCGAAGATCGAGCCCCGAATTTGACGCAGCTGGGATTCGTGCAGGAACGATTTCGCCGAGCTGTCTACGTTGCTGCTGTAATCGAACATAAAGCAGGCTTTGTTCGAGTGACCAAAAAATTCAAACCCCGCCACCTTCTGACTTTTGCGGTCACGTCCGGCGTTCAAATAATTGATAACGTCGTCGCCGTTCTTAAACCAAACGAGATTCAGATTAAACTTGTCTCGGACAGTCTCGATCAACCCGATCAAATCCTGATTTTCCTGCGGCTGGCGATCGAGATAACCTTGTTTATACACCAGCCAGGTGATGGGCGCGTCCGGCCCGAGCCCTTCGCGCAGTTGGTCGGTACGGAGCCGCGCCGCGCGAACGAAATTCGCCCACCAATGATCGTGCGGCTGCGCCTTGTATTGTTCCCATTGCTTGAGGGAGGGCCCGCCGACCAGGATGATCCATTCGCCTTTCGGGGTCTTGTCGCCCGCGTTGACTGCCAGCGCGAATACCGACAATGAAGCAATCAGGAGGAGGCGTTTCATTGAATTCGAGGGGAAGCAGTATTTATGCAGGAAACGAAAATCTGCAACTCGGTGGCGCTCATTCCGTTTCACCGCGAACCAGGTCCTCCCAGCTCTGTCGTTTTCTGATCAGCGCGACCTTGTCGCGACGCACCAGTGCCTCCGCGGGCAGGGGACGGGAATTGTAATTCGACGCCATCACAAACCCGTACGCGCCCGCGCTCATGATCGCGAGCAAATCGCCTTCGCGGAGTTCCGGCATTTCGCGGTCGAGCGCGAAAAAATCGCCCGATTCACACACCGGCCCGACGATGTCGATCTTCTCCGTCTTCCTCTTTCTCTCAATCTTCTCTTCCACCGGCACGATCTCGTGGTAACTGCGGTACAGGGCCGGTCGAATCAGGTCGTTCATACCAGCATCGACAATCGCAAATTTTTTGTGACCTGATCTTTTGATGTAACGGACGCGCGTGAGCAAAACCCCGGCGTTACCGACCAGCAATCGCCCCGGTTCGAGCAGAACCCGAATGTTCAAGTCGCACAACGCAGGCAAGATCGCATCCACATATTCCTTGATCGACAACTGGTGTTTTGCCGATCCAGCATCGCTCCACCATTCTTTCGCACCGCTTTCGAGTGACGATTCGTAAACGATCCCGAGTCCGCCGCCGATACTGAAGAATGTGATCCCGTATTTAGACTTCAAATCACGGACGAGCGGTGCGACTTTGTTCACGGCATCGATAAAGGGTTTCGTCTCCGTGATCTGCGAGCCGATGTGCATCTGCACGCCGACGATGTCGATGCTGCGCATCTGGGCGGCGTGTTCATAGACGGTTACCGCATCTGAAAGCGCGATGCCGAATTTATTCTCGTGCGATCCGGTCGCGATGTATTCGTGCGTGCGCGGATCGACATCCGGATTGATCCGCAGTGCGATCGGTGCGCACGACTTTTTCGCAGCCGCAATTCGGCCGATGTATTCCAGCTCCGCTTCGCTCTCGACATTGAAACTGTAAACGCCCCGTTCGAGCGCGTATTCGATTTCGTCACGCGCTTTGCCGACTCCCGCGAACGTGCATTTTTGCGGATCTGCACCGGCTTTAATTGCGCGGAAAAGTTCGCCGCCTGAGACAATGTCGAATCCTGCGCCCGCTTCGGCGAACAATTTCAAGATTGCCCGGTTCGAGTTCGCTTTGACCGCGTAGCAAATGAGACGATCGAGCGATGCGAGGGCGGCGTCGAGGCGAGTGTAGTGATCGAAAATCGTGCCGGCGCTATAAATATAGAGCGGTGTGCCGAACTCCTCCGCCACTCGCGCAAGATCGACATCTTCGCAGTAAAGTTTTCCCTCGCGATACCGAAACGAGTGCACCGAGAAATGTAGCGAGGTTTCTATCAAACGCCGAATCGAAACATCGAAAGGGCATCGAGGCTCTCGGGACGGAGTAATCGCGCCGCTGGACAGTCTTCGGCGGTTGGATTACGAGTGCGCTACCGCACGAACATGGACGCGACAAAACTTTACTTCCTCGTCTTCGGTGCGCTGACGATTGTCGGCGGGATTATCGGTTACGTGAAAGCCGGCAGCTTGCCATCGATCATCGCCGGCGCGATTACGGGCGTGTTGTTGCTCGTCGCCGGATTCCTGCTGCCGGAACATCGGGCCGCCGGAATCGCCACCGCATTCGTTGTTTCTTTTTTGCTCGCGGCGCAATTCGTCCCCAAATTCATCCGCACCGGTAAAATGATGCCTGCCGGGATGATGTCGATCTTGAGCGTGATCGGCCTCATCGTGGCGATTGTGGCCTGGTTGAAAAAGTAAATCCGTGGCAAGGCTTCGTCTCGGCACGTTGCGAAGGCTGGCGGTCCTTTTGGCGGCCGCGATTTTCGCCGCGATTCTCTACCGCTGGATCTCACAGGAACGGTTGCAGTACTTCGCGCCCCGGGAAGTCCCGACTTCGCCAACGCCGGAGCCGACGCCGACGCGTCCGCCGCCGATTGTCGGCAAGCTCGACACCGGCCGTTTGTTTAACGGCATCACACTTCACTCCAGCGTGGAAACGGTTCCGGGCGCGGACGCTTCCACCGAACGCGTCGATCCGGAAAGTTATGTTCTCGATCTGAAATTAAACGCGCGCGTGCCAACGCCGAATCGGACGATCGAGGAGCTCGCTAGGGTAACGCCGCGATTGCCGGAATTGTTACCGGGCCTTACCGCGATGGCGGGTCCTGATTCGGTCTCTCCGCTTTTTACCGAGCTCTACAACACGAAAGTGAAAATGCTTCGCGAAAATCTTGTCCGGCTCGATCTGGTCCTGTCACGTCACAACTTTTTCGATTGCCAAACCGTTTTGCAATTGCGGCACCCGCAGAGCCATCGCAAGGCGCTCCTGCTGCAAGCCGACATGGACGTCGATGCGGACGGCTCCGATGGCGACCGGATGCCGATCGGCACCGGAGCGCCCACCAATTTCAAACCGTTCACGAGTTTCAAGTGGCAGAAGAAAACCCCGGCGCCCAATCCGTATCTCGCCGCAACAGAAGAGCGATTGAAGCACGCGGAAGATGAGTTTGCCGCCAGAACCACTGCAGCCGACCGCAAGCGGGATCTGCGTAGCGCGGTTACGCAATTGCGCGCGGAAGTCGCAACGCTGAAAAAATACAGCTTTCTTATTGGCATGACCGATCCCTACATCGTCATTCCGGGCTCGTTTACGCATGGACGCGACGCCGCAAAAACGGGCGATTATGCGCTCGTGATTTTCGGAGATGGAATTTATCCCGCGATTGTTGGCGACATCGGACCGAACGATAAAGTGGGCGAAGCCTCATTTCGGATCGCGAAACAAATTAATCCACAGGCGACGCCTTATAATCGGCCGGTGAGCGATCTCAAAGTCACCTATCTGATTTTTCCGGGAACAGCCGATCCGCAGTTCGGTCCGCCCGATTTGGAAAAACTCCAAGACCGGTGTCAGAAGTTGATCGACGAAATCGGCGGCGCGACTGTCCAGCTGCATCGCTGGGAAAGTATTATTCCTCCTCCGCCGACTCCGACGCCTTCGCCGACACCAACTGTTTCGCCATCGCCGACATCGACATCTTCTCCATGGCCGGCCAGTCCGCCTGCAGCATCACCTTCAGCGACGTTCGCGTTTCCGATCTCGAGCCCGACACCGGGCAGGTAACTACGGCTGCGAGGCGTGCGAGGCGCGAGGACGCCAGCCGTTTGCGTGGCTGCCCCGCTTGGATTCGAACCAAGAATAACGCCTCCAAAGGGCGCTGTGTTACCGTTACACCACAGGGCAAGGAGTCAGCGATCGGTTTGAATCGCTGAGTTTAGCTGCAAACGGTAGCGCGCTCGATTGCGCGCGCAATTATTCGCCGTTTGGTTTCGGCAGCCGAATGTCGACGGTAGTGCCTTTGTCGACAACGCTGCTGACGGAAATCTTGCCGCCGTGTGCCTCGACAATCGCTTTCGCCACCGCCAGGCCGACACCATTTGCTTCCAAGTCACTGTAACGTTCGAAAGGTTCAAACAGGGTCGGTATCGCTTCGGGCGCAATCCCGCTACCGGTATCGGAAATTCGCATCACTACCTGGTCGTCGATGGCATCGATGGTAAACGTGAGGGTGCCACCCCGTGCCATCGCGTGCATCGCATTCTCGATCACGTTGCCAAGTGCGCGGACAAACCGTTCGAGGTCGAGGTCGATGTTGCCTTGGTAGCGAATATGTTTGACGAATTCGATGTTTTTGCTCGGGAGGAGATGAAGCGATTGGCGATTCACTTCGTCGAGCAGGCGCCAGATTGAAACCAATCGCTTGCTCACTGAAACCGAACCGCGCGTGTAATCGAGCAAATCCAATGTCATTCCGAGAATGCCGTTGACCGTATCAGTGAGCATTTTGCTTAGCTCGCGCAGATGTGCATCGGCCGATTCAGTTGTGATCAAGTCGGAACAACAACGGGCAATGCAAACTGGATTTTTCAAATCGTGGATCATCGCGTTCGCGAGAGCGCCGGCCACGCGGAGTCGTTCCGCGCGCATGGTTTCGCGCATGAAATGGTTGTTTACGCTGCGGACCCGCGCCGTGATGGCGCGCAGAAAATTCATGTGCAAGCGGCTGGGTGAAAGTTCGAGAATCTCTTGAAACGTGTCTTCCGTGAGTGCGCCGATCAGTGCCGGCTCCACCGCAGTCGCGGTGGTTGAATGCGGCTCGCCCGCCAACAACGCAGTTGCGCCAAAGAAATTTCCCTGGTTAACGTAGTCGAAGATTTCGCAGTCGACGCTGTCTGCCGCCTTCGCAATCTTAACGCAGCCCTCCCCTACTAGGTAGAGCGAATTGCCCGGTTCGCCTTCACGAAAAATTATTTCACCGGGCTTCTTTCGCAGCACGCCAAGTTTTGGCGCAATGCGCTCGATGATGTCGGCATCAACTCCTTCGAAAAGCCGATTATCGCGAAATCGCTCGACGGCTCGGCCCCGCGCGCTCGTTTTCATTCCACCAACATCAACTGGCGATCGATGAGCCGTCCGGCAGAGAGCTATCAATTTGGGCGTACTTCAGGCTGTCCAGAACGCCCCGGATATGGTCAACAATCTCATCAGGCGCGAGTGGTTTTCGCAGAAATCCTGCGATGCCAGCCTTCATCAATCGGTCGAGTCGATCTTGTCGAATAAATCCAGTGCACAGAACAATTGGTATGTCGGCTCGAATCTCGCGCAGCCGATGAAACGTCTCTTCTCCGTCCATGAACGGCATTGTCAGATCGAGCAGAACCAATTGGAATGCCTGCGGCTGTCGCCGGAATAGATCGAGCGCTTCAAACCCCGATTGCGCGGTCACGACTTGGTAACCTGCTTCGCTCAGTAGTCGCTTGATCAAAACCAGGGCCATCTGTTCGTCGTCTACGACGAGGATGGTCGGCTTGGCGCGCGGCATTTCGCTGATCGTCTTTGGTTTCAGGAACGACGCCAGCTCAGGATGCATGAGTACTTTTTGGTTGGCGCCTCCAGCCTGCTCGGCCAATTGCGCGGCGACTGCTTCCGCGCGATCAATGCTCGAGCGCAGCATGTTGAGGTACTGCTCCGAGCCTTCGCAGCCTTCCCACAAGTTGCCAATCTCCGCGCTGGTACCGGAAATGATCTGCAACAGGTTGTTCAATTCGCTGGTCGCTTTTGAGACCGATTCTTTCGAAACGGACTTGCGTCGATGTGGCGATGAGCCTTCAGAGTTCACCATTGCTCCTTGCAGCATTCGGGATGCCCTTTTTCATGGAAAATTGTGATCCTGGCAGTGTGCCAACATGGCGCGCCCGGAGCGAGTCTTGGTTGTCTGAAATCCGTTCGCAATCCACGCGAACCGCCGTATATTTCTAACTCCTGTTTATGAACGAGCTTCGTGTCGAAAACCTCCATGTGGCCATTGGCGATCAGCAGATCGTGCGCGGCCTGAGTCTGGCCGTTCCCCGTGGCGAAGTGCACGCCGTGATGGGCCCAAACGGCTCTGGGAAAAGCACGCTTGCCAAAGTCATGGCCGGTCATCCTGATTACCACGTTACCAAGGGCAAGATCACCATGGATAGCGAAGATCTGCTCGCGCTCGAGCCTGACGATCGCGCGCGCAAAGGCCTCTTCCTCGCGTTCCAGTATCCGAGCGAAGTTCCTGGCGTGACGATCGCCAATTTTCTCCGTGCCGCGCTTCAGTCGCGTTTGCCCGAAGGCGAAGAGATGGAAGCGACCGAATATTACGCGAAGCTTTACGAAAAAATGGAACTACTAGGAATGGATCGCTCGTTTACTTCGCGCGCGGTCAATGAAGGTTTTTCCGGTGGCGAAAAAAAGCGGACCGAGATTTTGCAGCTGGCAATGCTCGAGCCGAAGTACGCGGTGCTCGACGAAACCGACAGCGGACTGGACATCGACGCGCTTAAGACCGTCGCCCACGGCGTGAATTCATTGCGCGGCTCCAAGATCGGCATACTTTTAATTACCCATTATCAGCGTATCTTGAATTACATCGTTCCCGACCACGTGCATGTGATGGTGCAGGGCCGGATCGTGCGCAGCGGCGGGAAGGAGCTGGCGCTTGAGCTTGAGGAACGGGGTTACGATTGGGCGCGCGCGGGAGCGGACGAACCAGTGCTGACGAGGTAAAATCGAAATGAAAACTGAGACCAAAGCAGTCGATATCGACCGCGACAAAGGCGATTTCGCTTATCCGGAAGTTCACGTCCGCGACGCGGGCCGCGGTCTGAGCGAAAAAACCATTCACTACATCTCCGACGTCAAGGAAGATCCCGATTGGGTTCGCGAATTTCGTCTCCGCGGTTTGAAAACATTTCTCGAGAAACCGCTCCCGACGCATTGGGCGAGCAAGGATTTGGAGGCAATCGATTTCGACAAAATTCGTTACTATCTCTCGCCCGGCACCGGGGCGAAGCGCAGCTGGGAAGAAGTGCCGGATGACATCAAACGCACTTTCGAGCGGCTCGGCATTCCCGAACAAGAACGGAAATTTCTCGCCGGCGTCGAAGCCCAGTTCGACAGCGAAGCGGTGTACTCAAACATCAAGAAAGCGGTCGGCGAACAAGGGGTCATTTTCGTCGGCTCGACCGAGGGCCTGAAAAATCACCCGGAAATTTTCCGGAAATGGTTCGGCAAAGTCATTCCAATCGGCGACAACAAATTCAGCGCCCTCAACTCCGCCGTGTTTAGCGGTGGGTCGTTCATCTACGTCCCGCCCGGCGTCAAAGTGAAACATCCGCTTCAGGCCTACTTCCGGATCAACGCCGAGAGCTTCGGGCAATTCGAGCGCACGCTGATCATTGCCGATGAAGGCAGCGAAGTCACTTACATGGAAGGTTGCACCGCGCCGAAGTTTGAGACCGTAGCGCTGCACAGCGCGGTAGTCGAACTCGTCGCGCTCAAAGGCGCCAAACTCCAATACATCACCGTCCAAAACTGGTCGTCCAACGTTTTCAATTTGGTGACGAAACGCGGACTGGCGCACGAAGACGCCGAGATCAAATGGATCGATTGCAACATCGGCTCGCGGCTGACAATGAAATATCCGGGCGTCGTGCTGAAAGGTAGAAAATCACGCGGTGAAGTGCTCTCGATCGCTCTCGCCAATAACGGTCAGCACCAGGACACCGGCGCGAAAATGATCCACGCCGCGGACGAAACAACTTCGAACATCATTTCGAAATCAATTTCGATCGGCACCGGTCGGGCCACCTATCGAGGACTTGTTCACGTGCCGAAGCATCTCAAGCATTGCAAGAACAACACCGAGTGCGATGCGCTCCTGATCAATGCGACGAGTCGGACCGACACTTACCCAGCAATCACCGTCCGCGGGACCGGCAATTCCGTGCAACACGAGGCCAGCGTCAGCCAGGTCAGCGCCGAACAGATCTTTTACATGCAACAGCGCGGTTTGACCGAAGCCCAGGCGATGAGCTTGAGTGTGAACGGGTTCGTCAACGATCTCGTCCGCCAATTTCCGATGGAATACTCGGTCGAGCTGAAACGCCTGATCGAGCTCGAGATGGAAGGCTCGGTCGGATAACAATTTTCGCCAATAATCTTGCTGAACCGGCGGTCTGAGGACCGCCGTTCTTATCTAAGATCGACAATGTCCGCAATCGCTCATGACGAAACCGTAAACTCGAAAGGAATCCTTTCGGGTCTACTTGAGTTGCGCGATTTGCCGGACTGGTTTCGCGAACAACAGCATGCCGCGTGGGAAAAATTTGAATCGATCCCGCGACCAACGCGTAAAGATCAGCCGTGGCGGTTTTCCAATGTCGATCTGCTCGATCTCGCGCCGTTCAAACTTAGCGGCACCGTTTCTGATCAGGCCCGCGCTGCGATCCTCGAGCAATCCAATGGACTTGATGAAGTAGCCGCGCGCTTGGTTTTCGCGGGCGATCAACTTCTGGAACGAGATGTCGTTTCGGAACAGCTCAGCAAACGAGGCGTAATTTTCCAACCGCTCGAGCGCGCGATGGTTGAGCACGCCGATTTGTTCCGAAAATATTTCATGTCAACCGAAGTGTCGCTCGGCTCGGCCAAGTTCGCGGCGCTTCATCAGGCACTCGTTTCAACTGGAACATTTCTTTTCGTGCCGCGCGGCGTTGAGATAGACCAGCCAATCGAGATCTTTCACTGGCTGGCCGGTGAGAACGCTACGGTTTTCCCGCATTTACTGCTGGTCACGGATGAGCTCGCCAAAGTGACGGTGATTGAACATTTCCGATCTTTGGATCGAAACCAACGCGGCTTCGCCTGCGGCGTCAACGATCTACTCGCCGGGCCCGGCGCCAAAGTCACTTACGTCTGCGCCCAAAACTGGGGCGACAACGTCGTTGCGCTGCAAATGAATACGACGGCGGTCGATCACGACGCCTCGGCCATGAGCTTGAATCTAAATCTCGGCTCCAGATATTCGCGGTTCGAAAGTCTCAGCCGATTGGTTGGCGAAGGCGCACGGAGCGATCTGCTCGCGGTCGCGGTTGCCACGAACGAGCAAGAATTCGACGCCCGCACCTTGCAGGATCACATCTCGCCGCACACCGCCAGCGACCTCCTTTACAAAAACGCGCTCGACGATCGCGCCCGTTGCACATTTGGCGGCCTTATTCGCGTCGAACCGCACGCCCACTTCACCGATGCTTATCAAAAAGTTCGCAATCTCTTGCTGAGCGACGACTCCGAAGCGAACTCGATGCCGGGCTTGGAAATTCTGGCCGACAACGTCCGTTGCACCCACGGTGCCACCTCCGGCCAGATCAACGAAGAGGAAATGTTTTATCTCCGCTCCCGCGGCATTCCCGTTCCCGTTGCCCAACGTCTCATCGTCACCGGTTTTTTAAACGAAGTCGTCCAGCGCCTCGATCAGGCCGCAATCGCCGATTATTTGAATCAGCTGATCGACCGAAAGTTTGCGCATAGCCGCTAGCTCCCGACCTGTTGCCATTCTCCGAGAATTCCTTTGCATCGTTCCGCGGCGGCGGTGTATTTTGGTTCCCCTTTCGACCACCATGGACGTAAGCGGACATATCGGCGCAATCCTTAATCAGAAGGACGGCAAGGTCTTCTCGATCGCGCCGGACGCGACCGTGTTCAAAGCGATCGAGATGATGGCGGACAAGAACGTCGGCGCGTTGGTGGTCATGAATGGCGAGAAGTTGGTCGGGATCATTTCCGAGCGCGATTACACTCGGAAAGTTTTTCTCCGCGGGAAATCGTCCAAGGAAACGCGCGTAGACGAGATTATGTCCGGCGATGTTACCACGACCAAGCCGCAGGAAGGTGTGGATGAATGTTTGCGGTTGATGACCGAAAAACACATCCGTCACCTGCCGGTGGTCGATGGCGGCAAAGTGATCGGGATTATTTCCATCGGGGATTTGGTCAAGCACGTCATCTCTTGCCAAAGTGCCACCATCGCGCATCTGGAAAGCTACATCAGCGGTGGGTATTCCGGGTAATGCTTTAGACTGCCACTAGAGAGGGCGGCAGCTACAACCGCCAGACTGTCTTTCCACCGACGATCGTTCGCACGGCACGCCCTCTCAATTTCCAGCTGCCAAACGGCGAATTGCGCGATGCGGATTCAAACTTGTCGATCTTAACAGTCCATTCTAAATCCGGATCGATCAACGTGACATCGGCCGGCGCGCCGACTGACAATGTTCCAGCGTCGAGCTTGAGCAATTTCGCAGGCTCAACTGTGTACATCTCGATCAAACGGACGATGTCGATCTTGCGATGCTTGTGGACGAGTTGATCGATGAAAATCCCAAGCTCCGTTTCCAGACCGACAATTCCAAATGGTGCCTGATCGAATTCGACTTCTTTTTCGAACTCAGCGTGCGGCGCATGATCTGAGCATAAGATCGACAATGTGCCGTCGGCAATTCCTTCCAAGATTACATCGACATCCTCTTTCGATCGCAACGGCGGATTCATTTTGTAATTCGTGTCGAAATTTTGAATCGCTTCATCTGTCAGCGCGATGTGGTGCGGGCAGACTTCGCCGCTAATTTTCACGCCTCGTGCGCGCGCTTCGCGGAGCAAATGCACACTTCCAGCCGCGCTGATGTGCTGGCAATGAATGCGATGGTCGCAAAGTTCGGCCAGCAAAATATTCCGCATCACAATCGCCTCTTCGCCCGCGGCCGGCCATCCGGGCAAACCGAGCAGCGTGCTCCAGTAACCTTCGTTCACGACGCCGTTACCGACCAAATTGTAATCCTGACAATGATCAAGCACTGGCAATCCAACCATACGCGCGTACTCGACCGCGCGCCGCATCAATTCATGATTTTGCACACAATGACCATCGTCAGTGATCGCGACCACGCCGGCCTGGCCTAACGAACCGATCGGCGCGAGTTCTTCGCCCGCAATATTTTTCGAGATCGCGCCGGTCGGCAAAACATTGACGCATGCAGTAACGGCAGCGCGGTCGTTGACCCAGGCGATCGTGGCCGGATTATCCGCCGCCGGTGAAGTGTTCGGCATGCAAACGATCGTCGTGAATCCTCCTGCAGCCGCCGCGCGCGCACCCGATTCAATCGTTTCTTTGTGACTGAACCCCGGCTCGCGCAGGTGCACGTGCATGTCGATCAATCCGGGCGCAACGATCAATCCCTCCGCGTCGACCGTTTCCGCCTTCTGATCTTTGATGGCGGATTGCTCGGCGATTTTTCCATCCACAATCGCAAGATCGAGAACCTCATCTCGCTTATTCGCGGGATCGATCACGCGGCCGCTGCGAATAAGGGTCGCGCTCATGTAGCGATTCCCCCGCAGAGATAAAGAACGGCCATGCGGACGGCGAGGCCGTTCGTGACTTGATCGAGAATGACGCTCTGCAAGCCGTCGGCGACTTCGCTATCGATCTCGACACCGCGATTGATTGGTCCCGGATGCATGACCAGGCAATCGGGCTTCAATAGTTTCGCGCGTTCTTTCGTCAGGCCGAAGAGCGTGGTGTATTCGCCGATCCCGGGAAAATATTCTTTGCGCTGACGCTCATGTTGGATGCGCAAAAGATTTACCACGTCTGCAGTTGGGAGCACGTCGTCGATCTTGTACGAAACGGTGACGCCGAGTTTTTCGAACTCGCGCGGAACGAGCGTGCTTGGTCCGACCAGCGTGACCCGCGCGCCAAGTTTAGTCAGGGCGAAAATGTTCGAGCGCGCGACCCGACTGAACAAAATGTCGCCGACGATGACGATGTGCAGTTTGTCGATCTTTCCGCGTCTCTCGCGGATGGTGTAGACATCGAGCAGTCCTTGAGTTGGGTGTTCGTGCGCGCCGTCGCCGGCGTTGATCACGCTCGATTTTAATCGTTGCGCGAGAAATTGCGGTGCGCCCGCTGAGCTGTGCCGCAAGACCAGAATGTCGGCGTGCAAAGCTTCGAGATTTCGCGCTGTGTCTTTAAGCGTCTCGCCTTTGGTCAGGCTAGAGGTGGTTACCGAAATATTGATCACGTCTGCGCTGAGGCGATGCGCTGCCAGTTCGAACGAAGTTCGCGTGCGCGTGCTCGGCTCGACGAAAAAGTTGACCATGGTTTTGCCGCGAAGTGCCGGAACTTTCTTGATCTCGCGGGTGCCGACTTGTTTGAAGGCATCTGCGGTTTCGAGAATGAAATTAATTTCCTCCGGGGAAAGTTCGCGCAGCCCGAGCAAATCTTTGCGGTTCCAATTCGTGCTCATTCTTTAAACAACCAGACGGCGTCCGGCTCGTTGTCGACGTTTTGGAGACGGACCTGAATTTGTTCGCGCGTTGCCGTCGGTAAATTTTTGCCAACGTAATCGGCACGGATCGGTAATTCCCGATGGCCGCGGTCAACGAGCGCGGCGAGTTGAACGCGCGCCGGCCGGCCGAAGGAACTGATCGCGTCCATGGCTGCGCGCGCGGTCCGACCGGTGAAAAGAACATCGTCGACAATGATGACGGTGCGATGCTCGAGCGGTAGCGGCAGTTTCGATGCGTGCACCACCGGCAGCTCGGCGCGCGTGCCGACATCATCGCGATGCATCGCGACGTCGATTGTCCCCGTCTCGATGTCGATCTTCGCGACCTCGCGAATGAATTCCGCGAGCCGGCGAGCGATTTCCACGCCGCGCAACGGAATGCCGGCGAGCACGACCGATCTCAAATCGGCATTTTGCTCAATAATTTCGTGCGCGATCCGTCGCAGCGCGCGCCGGATCGCTTCCGCGTCCATGATTGGGACGCCAGGATTCTGTTCGGTGTCTTTCATTTGCTTCCTTGGCGACCTCGCAGGATCGCTTTAAAGGAGCTAAAAATCAGGAGGCTGCCTTTTCCGTGCGAGCCTCCTTCATTCGCCGCTCCCGCCAATGGGAGCGATGTTTCACGATCCAGTCGAGGAGCGCCTTTTCAAAGCCGATGTCTTTGCCGGCTTTTTCGCTCTCGATCCATTTATGCTTCAAAATCTCTTCGCGCTCGGCTAGGAACTCTTTGTAGAGAACGGAGTTCTTAACAAACTGCGACTTGTCTTTCTCGGCCTCGGCAACCGGCATGTCCACAGCTTTTTCCATAAAAGCGAGAATCAGTCAATAGAAAGTGAATAACTCGTTCGCAAGTATGACGTAGCATCAGCCATACCTATTTAAATTACGGTGCAGAATTCGTTAAGCCAGCGCCTCGCGGATACGGCGCGCAATCTTCATAAATTCCACCGCGACAGGAGACTGTCGATCTTGCGCGACGATCGGTTCCCCGCGGTCGCCAGCTTCGCGGATGACAATGTCGATCGGGATTTGGCCAAGGAGCGGCACTCGGAGCCGCTTGGCTTCGCGCTCGCCACCGCCGCTGCCGAAAATGTCGTGTCGCTTGTTATCGGACGGTGAAACGAAGTAGCTCATGTTTTCCACCAATCCGAGCACCGGCACATTTACTTTCTCAAACATGGTCGCGGCCTTGCGCGCATCGATGAGCGCAACCTCCTGCGGCGTGGTGACGATGATTGCGCCGGAAAGCGCGACCGTTTGCACGATCGTCAGCTGAATGTCGCCGGTGCCTGGCGGCAGATCGAGAACCAGGAAATCGAGTTCCCCCCAGTCCACTTGCCGCAAAAACTGCTGGGTGTAACGGGTTACCATCGGTCCGCGCAAAATTGCCGGCGAGGCGTCGTCCAGGAGAAAGCCCATCGACATCAGTTTGAGGTGGTACTGCTCGATCGGGACGATTTTGTTTTCATCAGTGGCAGTTGGCCGCTCACGCGTGCCGAACATGAGTGAAATACTCGGACCGTAAATATCGCAGTCGCACAAACCGACACGCGCTTCGGTATGTTCGAGCGCGACCGCAAGATTTGCCGCGACGGTAGATTTGCCGACGCCGCCTTTACCGCTCGCTATTGCGATGACGTGTTTAATTCCCGGAATTCGGGCGGCGCCGACTCCCCCGCCGGCGCCCGCCGGTGAAGCGTGGATGTCGATCAAAACTTTTGCGCTGTGAACACCATTGAGCTGGCGCAAGATTTTCTCGGCATCGTTTTTTATCGTCGCGGGAATATTAGGGTCGTTGGTAACAAGCGCGAGCTGCACTTTGACTTCGCCGTCGTGGATCTGCACATCTTTGACAAGACCGAACGACACGATGTCGCGGCTAAATCCAGGATATCGGACTGACCGCAGCGCTTCACGGACTTGTTCCTGAGAAATCGACACGTCTGGAAACTTAGGCCGCTGGCGTGGCCAGTAAAGATGCAGCGGAACCTTCTTTGCTTGAAAGATTCACGCATTCCAGAGAGCATCGCGGCATGAAGAAACAAGTCTCTTTCCAAATTGTTCTTGCTGCGACGGCGATCGCTCTTTTGGCCGGCTGCGCCATGTTTCAAAGGGGCGGACAATCTGCGCTGGTCGGTAACTGGACAAATTCTTTCGGGACCGTCTGGGCGATCCGCGCCGACGGCACGTTCGACGTCGATCTTAAGCACCATGGAAGACGTGATGCTTGGGGGACGTACACGGTGCAGGGCGATCAGGCCACGTTCCAACGCACTGGCGGAGTAAAACCCAAAGGCTGCGAAGGACCGGGCGTTTACAAATTCAATCGAACAGACGACACGCTGCAGTTCACCTTGGTGAGCGATAAGTGCAAGCTGCGCGAGAAAAACGTGCTTCAGCCCTGGACGCCTTGGAAAAAGAAATAACTTCCCCGCTTTAACAGCGCGGCCGCAATCGGATCACGCGCCACAAAATGTCGATCTTGTGAATTACTTCTTCACGCCGTTGGGAAAGAAAATCCGTTCGCGCTCGATGTCGGCACCGCGACTGTAAAAAAACTGCCGCAGCTCGGGAGTAAGATAATCGCCGTTTGGCAGTGGATTGAGTGTCAGATATATTTTGCCGCCAGGCGCGAGACGCCGCTGCAAATCGCGGAGAAGAAACTCCCATTCGCCCGGTCCCCAGCGCAAGTTCGTCCCGCGATATCGGTCAAAGCCAATCGAAAATGCGGTGATCCAGTCGAACTGTTGGTGAAGATTCGGGAGCGACTCGAACGGTTGGATTCTGAAAACAGTGCGCGGCACACCAAAGACTTCGAGCAGTTCCTTAAAAAGCGGCGATTCGTCAACGTCGAGACCAAGAACGGAATGATTGAACCGTTTCAGAATGAACAAAAAAAAGCCGCCGCCGCAGCCGAGATCGAAGACCCGCAGCGGCGGGCAGCGATGAAGTTTCAAATCCTGGACCCGCTCGCGATTGACCCGCAACCATTGATCGACGTCGGCATATTTAGCGCCGGCGTAATGTTTCTGGATTTCGACGAGCCGGTCTTGATCGATGCTGACGAGGACCGGCCCAAACGGCAGCCGAAAAACGGAACGCTGCGCCCTGCGCCAGCCACGCCAATAAGTTTCCGGACGAGTCAACTTGGCCAGCTTTCGATGCAACTTCATTTGATCGCCCCCGCGATTTCGCGCAGCAATCCGGGTCCGCGATAGATCAAGCCAGTGTAAATCTGCAGAAGTTGGGCGCCGGCTTCGATCTTTTCGCGCGCGGAACTGGCGTCCGTGATTCCGCCGGACGCGATAACAGGGATTGTTGATTTTGCGGCGATCGCGCGGACAAGCGCACTGGATTTGTCCCGCAGTGGCACGCCGCTCAATCCGCCTTGCTCGTCTTGCGCAGTTGGAATCGACGAATGATCCATGGTTGTATTCGTGGCAATAATCGCGGCGACCTTGTTTGCTTCACATGTTGAGACAATCTGCTCCAGCTCTTCCGGCGCCAAGTCCGGTGCAATTTTCACAACAATAGGCTTACGGGTTATCAGATTTTTTTTCCCGATGGCCGAGAGTAATTCGGAAAGCGCATCCAGTCCCTGCAGCTCGCGCAACCCCGGCGTATTTGGCGAACTGACATTGAGCACAATATAATCGGCAAATTCGCGCAGAAGCCGGAACGAATAGAGATAATCTTCACTCGCCTCCGTTAGCGGTGTGTTCATCGATTTTCCAATGTTGATTCCAATCGGCACGTCTGGCCAACGGCCGCTGCGATGCAATTTGGTGAGTCGGTGTGCGATCGTGTCGGCGCCGTCGTTGTTGAAGCCGAGTCGGTTGATTAACGCGTCATCTTCCGGGAGACGAAAGATCCGCGGCTTTGGATTACCAGGTTGAGCTTTCGCAGTGACCGTGCCGATTTCAATGAAACCAAAGCCAAGCGCAGCCCAGGCCGGCAGTGCTACGCCATTCTTGTCCAGACCGGCGGCAAGACCAATTGGATTTGGGAAATTCAAACCGAAAAGTTTTTTCGGTTTTGCCGGTGGTTGAAAAACGCTCAACGCGCGCAGGGCAAGATTGACATGTGAGGCGGCGCGCAAACTCCCGATTGTGAGGCGGTGCGCGGTTTCGGGATCAATTGAAAAAAGCAGCGGCCTAACGAATCGCTCGTAGGCGTTCTTCATTTGCCGATGCAAAATTGGCCAAACACGGAATCCAGAATTTGTTCAACGCCGGCCGTGCCGATCACTTCACCCACTGCCCCCAGCGCCTCATTAAGATCAACTGACAGGTACTCAGGTGAGAATGTCTCGTCGAAGCTCTTTCGCGCGCGATCGCACGCTTCCAGAGCGCGGCGCAAGCAATCGCGATGACGCGTGTTGATGGCGAGCGCGTTTTCCGGCCGTAAATTTTGTTTGCTGATCCGCGAAAGAATTTCGTTCTCAAGATCCGCCAAGCCGTCGCCGGTTACGCAAGAAATCCGAAGCGCATTGTTGTTTTTCCATTCCGGATGTTCGGCTAAGTCGCTCTTGTTCAGGACGAGGATTTCGTTCCCATCCACGGTCTGCGCGAACTGCTCCGGAGGCGCCGTGGTTCGATCGACAATGTGCAGACGCAAGTCAGCTTTTTGTAGCGAATGCTCGGTGCGTGCAATTCCCTCGCGTTCGATATCGGATGTCGATGCTCGAAGGCCGGCAGTATCTAGCAAACGAACGGGCACCCCGCGCAAATTGACGGTTTCTTCGATGGTATCACGTGTTGTGCCGTGAGTGTCGCTCACGATCACTCGTTCGTAGCCGAGGAGGCGATTGAGCAGGCTGGATTTACCAGCGTTCGTCGGTCCATAGATCACGACGCGAACGCCGTCGCGCAAAATGCGGCCGTGATCGGCAGTTGCAAGAAGCGCGGCAATTTGTGCGCGAACTGAGTCGAGTCGCGCGCGCAGAGTGTCACCTTCGTCGGGTGCGATTCCTTCCTCTGAAAAATCGATTGCGGCTTCGAGATGGGCGAGAAGATCGAGCAGGTCGCCGCGAATATTTGCGATTTTTTCCCCAAGCTTGCCCTCGAGCTGTTCCGTGGCCGAGCGCAGTGCCAGATCGGTGCGAGCGCGAATCAAATCGATCACGGCTTCTGCTTGGGTCAGGTCCATTTTGCCGTTCAGAAAAGCGCGCTCGGTAAATTCTCCCGGACGCGCGGCACGCGCACCCGCGCGCAAACAAGCTTCAAGAATTTTCGCCGTCACCAATGTTCCACCATGGCAACTAATCTCGACCAGATCCTCGCCGGTGTAACTGGCCGGCGCGCGATGGATCGACATCATCACTTGGTCGATCAAGTTTCCTGATTCGCTGACGACCTCGCCCAAATGCTGAAGGCGAGAGGCAAATTTCGCAGGCGCTTCTTTGCCGCGAAAAATCTTGCCCCCGATTGAAATCGCATTCGGACCGGAGATTCGCACCAGGGCGATGGCGCCTTCGCCGGCGGGCGTCGAGATCGCCGCGATTGTTTCGGCGCCGATCACTTCCGGATCGCCTGCGGCCGAAGATCCCGATCCTAGGAGAGCAGTTTCTTCAACGCTGCGATGCATTTTTCGTTTTGCTCCATTGTTCCCACGGTGATGCGCAACCACTCCGGCAAATTGTAGCCGCGCAACGGGCGAACGATAATTCTCATGTTCAGCAGTCCTTTGAACACCGCCGGACCATCGCCCACATTGACGAAAACAAAGTTGCCTGCGCTTGGATTAAATTTCAATTTCATCGCCCGAAATTCGTTTTCTAAGTAAGCGCGGCCGGAATCCACCACGCGTTTACTTTTGCGCAAATGTTCGTCGTCTCCGAGAGCGGCCAGTGCACCACTCTGCGCAATGCCATTAACATTGAACGGTTGTCTGGTTTTCTGGAGAACCTCAATCAGCTCCGGTCGCGCGATTCCATAGCCCAGGCGCAGACTGGCCAACCCATGAATTTTCGAAAACGTTCGCAAAATAACAACATTTCGGCCATTGCGCACGTAGCGAAGTGTATCGGGCGGATCGTCCAGAAATTCAAAATAGGCTTCATCCCAAACGGTGATGACCTCGTCCGGCACACGGGCCAGGAAATTGTCGATCTTCTTCTGCCCAATCAATGATCCGGTTGGATTGTTTGGATTGGCAATGAAGATGATTTTCGTTTTGGGCGTGATCGCGCGCAGCATCTCGTCCAGCTCCGGTTGAAAGTTTGTTGTCGGCGTTTCAATAGTGCGTGCATCAAAAAGCTGCGCGATCAATTTATAGGCGATAAATGCGTACTCCGAAGTTATGACTTCGTCACCGCGATTGAGAAACGCGTGTGCGACGAACTCGATGACCTCGTTGGAGCCATTTCCGAGAATAATATTTTCGCGGCTTAATCCCAATCGTTCCGCGATTGCCTCACGCAAATAGACACCGCTGCCTTCCGGATAGAGCTGCGCCGATTCAATCGCAGCGCGCATCGCCGTGACCGCTTTTGGAGACGGGCCAAGAGCGTTCTCGTTGGAAGCGAGCTTAATGATTTCGCTCGGATCGAGACCCAGCTCCCGCGCGGTCTCTTCGATTGGCTTGCCCGGTTCGTAAACGGCCAGGTCGCGCAGTTGCCGGTTTGCTCGGTTCCAGATTGACGTCACGCGATCAAATCTAGACGCAATTGAGGGGCGAACAAAAGCATCTGAGCAACAGGAAACGCACTTTGCCGAATCCGGCGGTGATGGAGTGCATGTGAGTCCAATCCGGTAACGCCTCAGGCAGGTCTCCACCGGCACTGGCGCACGAAAAACCGCAACAAATCGTTTTTTTTGCTTGCGTCTTGGGGCGTTTTTCAGGTAAAAGCGCTCTTGGTCGGGTTGTGGTTATAAGGTGGCATAAAGTTGTTATTGACGTTGCGACTCAATTATGAGGAATATGGGAATCATAACAAACTAGGACAAAATCGGTATGAGCATTTTTAATTTTAAAAGGATCGTGTCCGGCGCTGTCCTCGCAGTTGCTGCGCTCTTTTTTGCGTCCGGCGCTCAGGCCACCATCGTGGATCTGATCAACGGGGACAGCGGCACAATCAATGGAGCTATGTTCGACTGGGTCTCGTCACAATCGACTGGTACGGGAGTCATTACGCCCTTCCTGCGTGTTCAGGCCGATGGAACCGAGCAAGGATATAATACCTCGAACCCCTCTCCGCCATTCGATGATAAAACGGGCGTGTTTACCCGCGATATAACTTTTGCCGATCTGATGACAACCGAGGTCACTATCGGTGGCGTGAACTATTTTAAGGTGCTCTTGGACGTCAATCAGTCGGGCAACGGCAACGCCACATTTATTTCACTCGACCAACTGCAATTCTACACGTCGCCCATCGGCGGCCAGAACACGACGACCGTCAGTTCACTTGGGACGCTGCGGTATACATTTAGCCCGGGTGATGCCGTCTATCTGGATGCTTCCCGCAATCCCGGCAGCGGCGCGGGCGACATGTTTGCATTCATCCCGGTGAGCGATTTCGCCGGTACCGCCCCGACCGATTTCGTTTACCTGTATTGTCATTTCGGCACTACATATGCGAGTAACGACGGGTTCGAAGAATGGTCGCTGGTGGTGAATCCGATTCCGGAAGCGAGCGCGTTTTTCCCGATCGTTGGTTTGTTGGCAGCGGTTTTCTCAACTCAGTTCGTGCGACGCCGGCAACTACAGCAACTTTCGAAATAATCGAGCATTCTGCTTTCGGACGCTCCTTGTTTGGCATAGGCGCGGAGGCGACAATGAATATGTCGCCTCCGCTTTGCTTTACAATAGTATCGCGCTGACTTGCCGGATCGACCTTCGATGCGCTTAGAAAAATACCGCGGCCAGAATGAGATCGTTGTCTGCCCCGTTTGGAAGTCAGCGGCAGCAATAGGTTACCGAATGTCTTCGATGTAGCTGGCGACCTGGTAATCGATTGGAATACCGAACCCCGTGATTTCCTTGTCGTAGTGGAATCCAGTGTTGCCATTGCCAACAAAACTATGAGCTACGACCGCGCCATACCAATCGGGATTGCCGGTCAGCGAAATGTCGCCACTTGGCGCGTAAATACTGGCATAAAGGTTACCCGGCGGAGCGATGGCAATGCTTTGCATCGATCCATCCGTTGGGCTGATTCCGTAGAACTGAAGATGACCCGCCCGGCTATAGTCGATCGACGGTGTCCCATCCGCATTGAAAACCCCGACGGCGCCATCCACGTTGTTATTCGCCAGATCACTTGCTTTTACGTTCATGCTTCCGGTGAAGTAAATCTTGGCGTTGACCCCTGCGCCGATGGTGATAGGGCCGATATCGCCGGTTTTTGAACCAGCAGATCCCACGACGATAGTAACGTACGTCTCAACCGGCACGAGTCCTAATCCCCCCAGCGTTCGTCCATTGATCGTGAGACCGCCGCTTAACGAGCTGTAGACGTATTGCGCAGGGGCTCCCGGCGTTGTTCCCGAGGGCAGATTAAGCGTCGAGCCGCTTCCTGTGCTGAAAGTGCTCGTGTCCGGTCTAACCAGCGGAGGAATGGTGAATGGCACGTTGTTGTCAATTGTTCCGCTGATGCTGGTGCCGGAATGAGTGACGTTGCCTCCGTTTGTCGTTACATTTCCGTAGATTGGCCCCCCTTCGCTAAAGCTCGAACTCCCGACTGACACATCTCCGTTGCGGGAGTCGGCGTAATATGGCGACGCGGGATTGTTAGCAACAAAGGTGTAAGCACCACGCTTTGAGTCCCAGCTGTCAATCCGGCCGGCGGAGCCGGGTCCGCTGAAGGCACCGCTAACCTCTAACGAACCGGTGAAATTGAGCGTCTGCGGAGTCGCGATTAATTCGATGCGCCGCGTAATCTGCGGCTTAGACACTGTTTGCAAAGCGAGATTATTACCGTCTCCATCTCCATAGGTTGCTTTGAAGTGGTCGTAGTTGAAATCAATCTTTCGGAGGAGCGTGTCTCCGTTTCCGCGCGTCGCGCTGTTAGCCGCAAAATGAGTTCCGCTCGCGGTGAGAGCGGAGTCCAGGCCGGTCCGTGGCAAGCCGAGTAGCTTCGCGGTTCCTGTGGCGCGAATTCGATAGCAAAAGACGCCGTTTGGATTGGGAGTCGGTTGGAGCCGGTCGACCGTGACACTAGTCGAGAGACTATTTGCCTGTCCCAAAGTATAGGGTCCATTGCCGGAAGGCCCGGGAGCCGGAACGCCTGATGTCCATCCACTAAAGGCGGCCGCTGGATTACTCACGAGCTTCCGAACTTCGGCAAAGGCGATGTCCCCGCCGGCGTCCGCCGCGTAAAGGGCCTCTTTCCAGGCCTTCGCCTGTTTCGTGGCTACGTTGTAGCGGGCGGCGCAATTCAACAGCACTGTAGCTCCAATGAGTGAAAGGATAAAGATCGTGCAAAGGGCACAAATTATTGCGCTGCCGGTATTCGTTCGTCGAAGTTTCATTGTTTCGGTATGTTAATTTTTGACTCGGTCAACCCCGGCGCTTGTTGCGGAGATAAGCCGTGGAATAGAGCGTTGTTCCAGATCGTTCGGTCGTTGCCCCGCTGGAGGTGAAGATCGGCAGAAAGGTTATGCTGGTTTGGAGATACGTCGTGTTGGTCAGTTCGACGTTCAGCCAGCTGGGAAGCAGATTGTCTGTACTCGACGCGATGGTCGTCAGAACGCCATTTTCGGTGCGCAGAATCGACTGACCACTGATCGAGTAAAGGACGGTGTTTCCGATCGTCACTGCGTCGCTTGTCGAACTAGCGGTTGCGTTGGCAGACATCACTACTGTGGTAGGGCCTGTGTAACTCTGAATCGTCGTTCCGGCCGGGATATCGGTGGCGATTAGTGCTTTACCAACGTCGGCTGAAGTGAACCCAGCTGTCGCGGACGTGAATGTGGGAGAGCCACTAACAAGAACACCGTCCGACACTCCTCGGTAATTCACGGTTGTACCATTCGCATTGATCGTTATCGTGGGCGTTCGTCGTGCACCGCTGCTATTGAGATACTCCGGAGTCGTACAAGTGACCGTTTGCGGACTGCCGGTGATCGTCGCGATGTACGACCGTCTCACATCCCGGCTGAGATAATCGACAATACGGATTTGTTGGGCGTGCGCGGTGAAGTAGTTGTCCACCGCATTCAAGCTTTTTTGGAGCCCGACCGACGCAGCAATTGTGGTAGCAAGAGCTACCGCGCCGATCGACACCCCGATCAACATTTCACTGAGGGTAAATCCCTGATGGTTGGAAACCTTGCAAAGCTTCATTTTTTTGTTCCGGCTGAGATGATAGTTTCGGCTTGTTCGCTCCGGGATTGGCTCCCCAAAGCCGTGGTCCAGGTATAGGCGACCTTCAGTTTCACGAGCGTGGCACTCGAGAGGCTGGAGTCGGTTGAGCCGATCGTGGGAGTGACAGAGGCGCCAGGCCCACGGGTGATCTGTGTGTTAACCCCATTCGGTGTTGGATAAGCGCTCAACGTGATCACCTCCGTTACATTCTGTGCGAAGGCCGACCCATTGGATGGCGTGGTCATCAAAGTCTGAACGGTGCTGGCGTTGGTCAGATCGGTGAACACCAGATTACGCAGCTGCTCAATGCGATCTTGCACTCCTTGAAGTGCTGCGACGGCTTCCTTGCTGGCATCGATGAAACGCAAGCACCTGGCGTTGATCTCAAATATGGTGACAAAAGATCCAACCAAGAGCGCAACGGCGATGAGAACCTCGACGAGCGTTAACCCCCTTTGGCGAATCTTTATCGTTCTCATGACCGCTGCAAGGGAGCAGTTGCAGTGCCCGAACCGCGCTAACGCCACACGATTACGTTGTAGAGAAAAACGCTACAGCTTACCGAAAATTCCAACCCTTTTTAGGATGGCGCTTTTTGCCCTGCACTTACCCAGCGAATTGCTTCGTGACAGAGCTGACTCGCGTTCTCCAAATTCAGTTTGGCCTTAATCCGTGTGCGATATGTATCGACGGTACTCATGCCCAAGCGAAGGGAGCTGCTGATTTGGCGGGTCGTTCGCCCGCGGCCGATTAGCTCGAAAATCTCGAGTTCACGGTCCGTGAGCAGCGCTACTCCCTTTTCGGTTTTCGGCTGAGTGGAGAAATTCTCAAGTACGCGGGAAGCCATCTCCGATCCAAGATAGACGTGTCCATTCAAGACCTTGCGGATGGCGGCCATGACTTCATTTGACGTTTGGTTTTTGGTTATGTATCCGCGGGCGCCTGCTCTCAAGACCCGTTCGGCGTAAAGCAATTCGTCGTGCATGGAAAGCACCAGCACCGGCACGTTGACTTGGTGGGCCTTGAGATCTTTGAGAAGCTCTAGCCCGCTCGGGCCCTTGAGTGTAAGATCGACAATAACGATGTCGGCTGAAGCGGATTGAAGTAGCTCAAGCGCGTCGCGAATGTTGTCTGCTTCGCCGCATATGCACATGTCCGGCTCTTTATTAATAAGGTGAGCCAGCTGCTCACGAAACATCGGGTGATCTTCTACCAGAACGACCCGGAACTTTTCTGATGTTTGCCCGAAAGTATTTGTTAGTTGGTTCACTTAAGCTTTCGCCGGCACAGTGCAGGACACGATTGTCCCGCCTTTCGGCCGCTCTTCGATCTCAAACTCGCCACCCACCACATTTGCGCGATATCGCATAATACTGATGCCGACGCCGTTCCTGTCCTTTTCCGTTTTGGAAAAACCCGTGCCATCGTCCGCAATGCTCAAGCTCATCGCGCTGGAGTTTGCGCTCAGGCGCATTTCGACATTCCGAGCCTTGCCATGTTTGGTCGCGTTATTAATCGCTTCCTGCGCGATGCGATATAGATGAGTCGCTTTATCGTTATGTGTCGCTCTGTACTCGCCGGCAAATGCAAACGTGCAGTCCATGGCCAGCAGCCGGCTGGTGGACGCCGCCAGCTCTTGCAGGGCAGCAGGCAGGCCGGCCTCGTCAAATTGAACCGGCACCAAGCCATGGGCCAGAATGCGCGCTTGTTTGACCGATTCAGTCAGATGTTTTTCGATCTCGCCCGCAGTCGCGGCCAATTTCTCCAGGCCTCCTTCTTGCAAGTCCATCTTCAATGCAGTGACCGCGCAACCGAGCGCAGCCAGGTACTGGCAAAGGCCGTCATGCAAATCCCTTCCGATACGTTGCCTTTCGTATTCACTTACCTCGATGATCTGCTGCTCGAGTCTTCGCGAGTGCTCGAGCAACTTGATGCGGGCACTGGACGCCTGATGCCGTTCTTTAGTGGCGATGCCGGCGAGCGCAACGAGAAAGAAAAAGGCAAATCGAATCGATATCTCCCACACCTGAACAGTGGCACTCGAATACAAGTGCCCCAGCGCAATGTCGGCCCACGACCAAAGCACCCCGGCCAATCCAGCGACGATAAAAGGACTTCTATTATCGCACAACCAAACGGCGAACACGATCGGGGCTGTGTAAAAAAGCACGAGCGACACCTGGTGACCGGTGGCGAGGTCAAGCCAGGTGATAGCGAATAGCAGCAGCAGAGATTCGACTACTGCAACTAGCGGCGACGGACGAGTGAGAAACCGAAGCATACCGGATCAAACTGAAGACGGATACTTTAGAAGCAAATTTCCCGCCAAGGTGATCTACCTAGGCTGTTGCTACGAACTGACCCGCTTTCGACGTTCTACCAGGAGGGCATCGAGCGGTGCGATCCGATCTCCTGACCCGGCCATTGGACGTCCAAACGGCCAGGCTGAAGGAGGACAATACAAGCTTATTGCGTCCATCGCAGTGCTACGTAGCACGCTCGCTGCGGCGCGAATTCCACCGCCGTTTCCTGGGCGATGACAAGATCGACAATTGTCGCCGTTGGCTTAATCGTAGCCAAGTCGCCTGAATTTCGCGGGTTAGCGAGTGCGGCTGCGCGAATCCAGACTGGCGTAGGCCTTGTCGATTAAGGCTTTCTCTTCCGGGAGTAGATTCGCCGGTTTGCCAAAGTCTAAATAAGCCCGCGCTTTTTCATCGCCAGTGGCGGCGAGAAAGATGCCGTAATAAGCGCTGATTGTGGGATCGCTCAATTGCTCTTCGCTCAAAGAACTCATAATTCGCAACGCCTCCTTCGCGTTGCCCTGTGTTAAGAGCGAGTAGGCGTAGGTTGTCATGTAGGCGGGGTTCGCAGGTGACTTGTGATAAACATCCGCTGCCGACCGCCGCGCCTCTTCGGGGTTAGCATTTAAGAGCAATGAAACCTGCGCCAAATTGTTTTGGACATTGAGGTTCGTCGAATCCAGTTCCGACAGACGAACAAGGACGCGATAAAGTCCCTGTGTGTCCGAGGCTTTTGCATAATGTTGATAGAGCGCCATGAAAGCGTCCTTCTGTTTCTCGGGGTGCTTGGAAAGCGCCCAGAGCAGATCGGTAGTTTCATTTTCCCAGCCCCATTCCGAAATCGGTTGGATCAATAAGACCAGCGATTCGCTACTGGTTGCGTCCTTAAGCGCCGCACTCCATTCGTGTTCGGCGGCGGCTCGCTTGTCCTCTGCGCGTAAGGCGCGGGCCAGGTAGGCATGCCGCAGAAACTCTAACCGTCCCCAATTTGCCTTAGCCGTAAGCGCTTCCAGATTCTGCCACTCGCGTAACCGGAGGTACGCATCCGCAATCGCGAGAGGTACTGGCCAGTTCTGGAGCGATTCGGCCGACAAGCTCTTGGAATAGTCCAGAGCGAGCAAACTCAAATTGTTCTTAGCCATCCACGAAAGCAGGGCTGCCAGCGATGAGGCTTTAGTCGGCGCAGTCTTTTCCAGTTCGGTCAGGTAAGCGCTGAATTGAGGATCTTGCAGGCCGTGGAGAAAATCGAGATAGACAAACCGATCGTTCCATGTCGCTTCGGGATACGCCTGCAATTCGCGCGCGAGCTCCAGCAACTTGCGTGGATCTTCTTTTCGCGTGACCCCGGCGTTAATCAATGCGCGGGTTGCAGCGCTTCGCTGGGCGGGGTCGGAGCGCAAAGCTGTTAACATTGCTTCGCCGGCAGCGCGCCGTTCCGGTTGGGTCGCTCGCAGCCGCAGCATTCCGAGTTGCCGCTGGAAGGACTTGTCGTCGGGGCTCAAACGCAGCGCTTCGTTCCATTCGGTCTCCGCTTTTTCATCCTGATGTTTGAACTGCGCCACCAGAGCAGAAGCCTCGTGATAAGGCGCACTGTTTCGTAAATTCTCATTCACTTCGGCCAAAGTACGTTCGGCGGTTGGGATGTCGTTGAATTGGACGGCGCACCGAACCAGTGCCAGCGCATCGTCCACTGAATGTGGATCCAACTGCACGACCTTCCGCCTCCAGTTTAACGCCGAACGTTCGCCCACGCGCTCGCCCAATTGCGCCATGATTCGAGCCGCGCTCGCGCTCGAAGGTTTCATTTCCAAAATGCTGCGCGCAGCCAGACTGGCATCGCGTTCATTGCCGTGCTCCATGTCGAACGTCGCCCGGCGCACTAACCGTTTTTCCTGCCAGCGGACGTAAAGATCGTGGCCACCCCAGATCGCCGCGATGAAAAAAATCAGACTTAGAAGAATGCCGAACAAAAGCCTGATGACTGTTCGTTGTGTTCTTTCGACTGACTTTTCCAATGGAGTTAGAAATTAGACGGAGAATTTGTGAAAGGCGAATTGGACGGCCAATTTCAGCCGCTTATGGGAATAACACATCGTGTTCCGCGGCTGGCAATCCGGCTGGCCCCTCGTACTCACATGCTCGCAAGTTGCTCGCGCTCGGCTACGCTATGCCCAAATGGATGAGGCCGTTGTCCAAACTGCCCGTGTTTCAGAGGCGAGTGTTAAAAGAACAGGCTGGCCGATCCCAATTGTTGTCTTCAGCCTGCTTTGGTTCGAGCTCATCAATCAGCTGAAACCCGAGTGGTGGCTTAATCCGCAATACAATTACGGCCTGATCGTTCCGCTCCTCGCGCTTTACCTGTTCTGGAAACGCTGGCGCGTTCGACCGACTCCCGCACCGCCAGCAGCAACCGCTTTTCCAATCCCTCTTATACTTTTGTGCGCCGCACTCTCTCTTCCGATTCGGTTTCTCGCCGAAGCAAATCCCGACTGGCGATTGTTAAGCTGGCTGTTCGCGCTGGTCGTTGTTACCATCTCGCTTTTGTTCCTCTACATCGTCGGCGGCCGCGTCTGGGTGCGGCACTTTGCCTTTCCGGTCTTATTTTTTTTGGTAGCGGTGCCGTGGCCGGTCCGGATCGAGCAGGTCGTCATTCAGGACCTGATGCGGATTGTGACTGCCATCAACGTAACCTTTCTCCAGCTGGCAGCGGTTCCGGCTCTTCAACATGGAAACGTTATCGAAGTCGGGACTGGCTTTATCGGAATCGAAGAAGCCTGCAGCGGCGTGCGCTCGCTTCAAGCAACCTTGATGGTCTCACTTTTTCTCGGCGAACTTTATTACTTCACCGCGTCGCGCCGCCTCATTCTGATCGTCATCGGCGCGCTGCTCGCGTTCGTTTGCAATGTTGTGCGAACCGCGATTCTGGTCTGGGCTGGGACAACCAGCGGACCAAAATCGATCGAGGCTTGGCACGATCCGGCCGGCCTGACAATTTTGATGGCCTGTTTGATTGGGCTTTGGGTTGCGAGTCTCATCATGCAACGGCGCGGCAATGCATCGCCCATCGCGCGCTCGATCGATAATCAACGCGCACGGATCCAACTCAACTGGTCTTTCCTTGGCGCGTTAGCGATTTGGCTGCTTCTTGTCGAACTCGGAGTACAAATCTGGTATCGGTCTCATCACACGCTGATCCGTTCGCGTTGGGTCGTGCGTTGGCCGGAGTCGGAAAGTCATTACAAGCAGGTGCCGGTCGCTCCCGCCGCCGAAACGCTGCTTCGTTACAATGAAGGTGGCGGCGCAGCTTGGGAAGGACCAGACGGCCGGCAATGGATGATGTATTTTTTTCGATGGTTGCCGGGCCGGACCGCAGCGCGTTTTGTTAAAATTCATCGCCCCGACATTTGTCTTCCCGCGAGCGGCAGAACGATGGAACGCGACAATGGGCTCCGCATGCTCGCAGTTAATGGAGTGACTCTGCCCGTGCGCTCGTATCGGTTCGATGATCGCGGTGTTCCGCTCCATGTTTTTTACTGTTATTGGGATGCGCGTTCTTCTTATGAAAACATTGCTGCGGCCGAGTCCGAGGATTGGTCGCCGCGCGGCCGCCTTCGGGCCGCGCTTCAAGGACGTCGCGAGATTGGTGCGCAAATGCTCGAGATCGCGGTTTGGGGCTATCAGGACGACGCCGAAGCGAGTGAAGCGCTTGCTCGCGAGCTCAGCCAGGTTATTGGCGCGGGTTGACCAATTGGCTGGCCAGGAAAAGATTCTAAAATCGCAGCAAGAAGCGGGTGGGCATGCAGTCTGAGCGATGACAAACTGACCGTATGAATGATTACGAACGAGTCGCAAACGTGATCCGCTTCTTGGATCGACATCATATCGAGCAGCCCGATCTCAACGAGCTCGCGGCCGCGGCCGGGCTGAGTCCGTTTCATTTTCATCGGCTCTTCTCGACTTGGGCCGGCGTCACGCCAAAAGATTTTTTGCAATGCCTGACTCTCGAGCACGTGAAACAGCTTTTGCTCGAGAGAAACAATGTCTTCGACGCTGCGCTCGATGCCGGGTTGTCCGGACCTGGCCGATTGCACGATCTTTGCGTGGCGCTCGAAGCCGCTTCACCCGGCGAAATGAAAAACGGCGGAGCCGGCATGCAAATCGATTACGGCTTTGCCGAGACACCATTCGGTGAAGCGCTCATCGCCGAGACCAAACGCGGAGTGTGCCATCTTTCTTTTCTCAACGGCCAGGGCCGCAACGGTGCCCGAGATTTTTTAATGTTGCAGTGGCCGAACGCAGAATTGCACCGCAATGATGCGCGAATCGCGGAATTGTCGACGACAATTTTCACGCGACGGCGCGAAGGCACATCACGTCGACCTCTTCGTGCTTTTGTCCGCGGAAGTCTGTTTCAGTTACGGGTGTGGCGCGCTTTGCTGCGTGTTCCTTCCGGAGCTCTGACGACGTACGGGCGGCTCGCCGAAGCAATCGGCCAATCCAAGGCAGCGCGCGCCGTCGGCAGTGCCGTCGGCGCCAATCCGATCTCCTTCATCATTCCGTGTCACCGCGTCATTCGTGAGACTGGAGCCCTGGGAAATTACGGCGGCGGTCGGATTCGGAAACGCGCCATCGTCGGATGGGAACTTTCATCGGGACAACATTCAATCGGCGTTGGTGAAACCGACCGAATCAGGGCCACAGCGGCTTAGCAACCAACTGAGATCGACATCGTCGCAGCGGCGAATATCGTAAGCCGCGTTGCTTACGTATGGATAAATCTCCGCTCGATTACGCCGGTTTCAGACACGAGTACATTGGGGGAGGATTGCGACGCACCGATCTCGATCCCGATCCGGTAAAGCAATTCCACGCCTGGTTCGCCGCTGCGATTAAAGCCGGAATCCATGATGCTAACGCGATGACGGTGGCCACGTGCATGGATGGAAAAGCATCCGCGCGCGTCGTGTTGCTGAAGGACTTTGATGAGCGCGGGTTCGTTTTTTTTACCAACTACGCCAGCGACAAAGGCCGGCAGCTCGAGAAAAATCCGAATGCCGCTTTGGTCATGTATTGGATGGAAATGGAGCGCCAGATCCGGATCGAGGGAAAGGTCGAAAAAACTTCACACGAGGAATCAGAGGAATATTTTCATACGCGGCCGATCGGCGCGCAGCTTGGCGCGTGGGCTTCCCATCAAAGTGAGGTGATTGATGCGCGCCGAATTCTCGATGCGCGCCTTGAAGAGATGAAACAACGTTTCGCCGAAGGACAAATTCCGCTTCCGCCGCATTGGGGTGGATATCGCCTCAAACCCGACCGGATCGAATTTTGGCAGGGCCGTCCCGATCGCTTACACGACCGGTTTCGCTACACGTTGCAATCCAGCGGCTCTTGGTCGATAGACCGGCTCGCGCCGTGAAAACTCGCGACGACAAGATCGACCTCCTCCGCGGCGATATCACCAAACTCGATGTCGATGCGATTGTGAACG
Source organism: Verrucomicrobiota bacterium (assembly GCA_003219215.1). Lineage (GTDB taxonomy): Bacteria > Verrucomicrobiota > Verrucomicrobiia > Chthoniobacterales > UBA10450 > AV40. The sequence continues at coordinate 31,610 of QHPY01000170.1, forward strand.
CCGCCAACACCAGTTTGCTCGGTGGCGGCGGAGTCGATGGCGCGATTCACCGCGCGGCCGGACCAAAGTTGTTGGAAGAGTGTCGAAGCCTCGGCGGCTGTCAGCCCGGTCAAGCAAAAATTACGCGCGGCTACAATTTGCCCGTACCCTTCGTCATTCATACCGTCGGTCCGGTCTGGTCGGGAGGGAACCGCGGTGAAGCAGAGGCGCTGGCAAACTGTTATCGGAACTCTTTGCGCCTCGCTGCCGAGAAGGAAATCAAAACCATTGCGTTTCCGGCGATCAGCTGCGGCGCATATCGCTATCCCATTGCGGAAGCGGCTCAGATTGCTCTGCGAACCGCGCGAGATTTTCTTAGCGCGAGTGACCAGATCGACAAGGTGATCTTCGTCCTGATCACGGGCGAGATTTTTTCTGTCTACAAACAGTTGCTTTTGCGCGCTGGATGAGTAAACGCTTTGGACCAACGCGATCGGTCGAGCAGTCGCGAACCAATTGGTGATGGATCCGATCGAAGATGATTTTGTGAACGACGAACCTCTGGGGGCAGAACAGAACGCGTCGCGTCGAAAACGTCGGCGCCGCCCACCCAGCGTCTTGGAACCGCCACCCCGTCGCCGTGAACAAATCAGGGGAAGAAGGAGTTTCACGCGGGAACGGACCGAATTGTTCCTTCGGGAAAATCCGGTTCCGATGATCCTTGGGGCGCTGGCCGCGGGGCTCGCCATTGGCCTCGCCATTCGTTACGCCTCGCGTCCCGACGAAAAAGAGGCGAAAATAAAAACGCCCCTGGACCGGATTAATTGGAGCGTTCTTACGTTGCCGTTTCTCTGGCCGCTCTTTCGCGGAATGAAAGAGAGACTCGAAGACTCCGCCGATGCAGTTCGAGAAGGCGTCGGTCGCGTGAAAGACATCGACCTCGACCGTTACACCAAGCCGATCCGCAAACGCTGGAAATCGTGGACGCACTGAGCTTTTGTCATTTCTAGCGAAGTCGAGAAATCTCTTACTGTTTCTGAAGACTGGATGCTAAATCTGGCCGGGTGCTGCGTGTCGTTGCGTCTTTAGACTCGTCGGCGCAATCGAATGTCGATCTTCGCATGGCCAAAATAAGTCGATCTGACCAACCGGTCTGGCCGGAGAACGCGATCTTTCAGTTTTTCGCGTCGCTCAAACTCGCGGTCGTGTTGCTGGCCGTGCTCATCGCCGGCGCGATCGTGGGAACACTTTACGAGTCGAGTTTCGACGCGAAAGTGGCGCGCGCTTATGTTTATGGCGCGCCCTGGTTCAACGCCTGGCTCGTTTTGCTCGGCGCGAATCTGACCGTGTCCGCGCTATCGCGTTGGCCCTGGAAAAAATATCATAGCGCGTTCCTCATTACGCACCTCGGCATTATCACGCTGCTGATCGGCTCGCTCGTCGGCCGGATTCTTGGTGTCGAAGGAACGATCACACTTTTCAAAGGCGAAGCGCCGACAAATCGATTGCTCGTCGATCAGCATCAGCTCCGTGTCCACGACATCGATGGCATCATCAAAGGTTATCCCGCGGAATTTCTGCATCATCCGCCGAGCCCACAGCATCCAAAAAATCTCGGCGCGCTCGCAAGCGGCGCCCGTTTGCAAATTGTGGATTACGCGCTGGAAATTGAAGGCAAGCTCAATCCAAAACCGCTCAAAGACGGCGGCGCGCCGGCAATTCATTTCAAAATCGAAACTGCGATGATGAATCAACACCTCGAAAGCTGGTTGATGGCCGACGATCCGCAGCACGGAAATTTTTCGATGGGACTCGCGAACATCGAATTGAAGCGTGGAAGTGCGCCAACATCGCCATCCTCGATCACGAGCACGAGTAAAAATGAAGAAAAAGATCTGGAGGAATCGATTTTCGCTTTTAGCAAAGCGCCCGACGAACAGATCGGCCACGTGAACAAAGGCGGCAGCACGGGGGCAAAAGTTCAACTCGAACCGCCTCGAAACAGAAACAAGGGCCGGGTGCTGATTTCGCTCGGCGGAAAGGAATCGTCTTTCGATGTCGCCGAGAATGTTGGCCGCGAAATGAAGATCGAGAAGACGCCGTTCACACTCAAGATCGACAACTACTGGGCGGACTTCCGGATCGAGAACGGGAAACCGGGTTCGATCAGCGATCAGCCGAACAACCCAGCCGTGCTCGTGACCATTCGCGGCAAGGCCGTTCCCACAACCATAGTGGAAACGAAAAATCCGCACGGCGGAGGCGAGCTGCCGACAACTGGCGGCCCGCCGACAATGCCGGCCGTTGGTGACGCGGCGCCAAATCATCTTACTCTTTTCGTCGCGAACGACGGCGCGATCTCGTACGAGCTTCTCTCGCGCAAGAGCGGGAAATCGTCCGGCAAGATCGACATCAACAAATCGCTCACGACCGGTTGGGCCGATTGGCAACTCGTGATCGACAAAGCGATGCCCCACGCGGAGCAGTGGATGGATTTCACGCCGGCAAAGTCGGAGACAACATCGACATCTGCCGGCGCGGCCGAATTGCCCGACGGTGTGCGAATTCGAGTGGAACAAAACGGCGAAACACTCGAGCAATGGGTGCCAGCCGGCTGGCAAGTTACAGTGCCGACTTTGCCTAACGAAACGATGGTCGCCTACGGCTGGAAAACGCTTCCACTGCCGATTGGACTTGAGCTGCTCGACTTCGAAGTGAAACGTAACGAAGGCAGCGACAGTCCAGCCGGATTCAAAAGCACGTTGCGCGTGAGCAGTTCAGATGGCGAAAGCGCGACCGGTGCGTGCTGGATGAATCATCCGTTCAGTTATCCAAGCAGTTGGTTGCGGACGTGGACGGGGTTCACCTACAAAATTTCGCAAGCGTCGTGGAACCCGGAAAATCTCGGTCAAAGCAGCGTCCAAATTCTGCGTGATCCGGGTTGGCTGTTGAAATGGATCGGTTCCCTCCTTGTCGTAATCGGCGTGTTCATGATGTTTTATCTCCAGCCTTACCGGAAGCAAACAGAAGGCGAACCGATCACGCTGACCGGTCCGAAACCGCCGAAGCGGGCGCAAGAACTGCATCCGGTTGCGCGCTGAACAAATTTTATGGTTGTGAACTCAAAATTCGTTCGGTCGTTAGGATCTCTGATTATGATCACGGTCTTGTCCGGCTGCGCTTCAAACAAAAAACCGGCATGGGTGCGTTTCGCGGAGAAACAACCGAACAAGTGGGGGCACTACAGCGGCTATGTCGAAGCGCGTTGGGAAAACGACGGGCGGACGATGACTTTGCTGAGCGAGCTGCGTTATACCGATCCACAAGGCGTGGCCTGGATTGCGCCGGCCGGATCGGTGGTAGACGGCGCGTCAATTCCGCGATCGCTCTGGTCAATCATGGGCGGCCCGTTTGAAGGAAAATATCGGAACGCGTCGGTGCTGCATGACGTTGCCTACGAACAGCGCAACCGGCCATGGGAAGTTTGCGACCGGATGTTTTACAACGCGATGCGTTGCAGCGGTGTCAGCGCGGTGGAAGCAGGGACAATGTATTATGCGCTCCGCAAATTCGGTCACCATTGGAAAGCGCCGAAGGCCGAGCCGGTAAAAGTTGGCGACGAGATGGTCGCGCGCGCCGAAGAAGTGCGGCCGGCAATTGCGGTGAACCGCGGCGACATCAACGCCACTCGCGATTGGATCCGCAATTCAGATCCGAGTTTGCAGCAAATCGAGCGACGCGCCGACGCCGAAGGACGTTGACTTAGTCTTTACCTTTTTCGTCTGTTCCGTTCGCGCTCGCTGATTGCGCGGCGCCGTCTTTTTCCAGAGCGACGGCGAGGACTTCATCGACATTTTCCACCGGAACAAATTTCAATTTCTGTTTCGCTTCTTCCGGAACATCAACCAGATCTTTTTCGTTCAACTTCGGAATGATGACGGTCGAGATGCCGGCGCGCATCGCGGCCAAACTTTTTTCTTTGAGTCCGCCGATTGGTAAGATGAGTCCGCGCAATGTGATTTCGCCAGTCATCGCTACATCGGGACGGACCGGTTTGTTTGTGAATAATGATGCCAGCGCGGTAAACATGGCGATGCCGGCGGACGGTCCATCTTTCGGCACCGCACCGGCGGGAACGTGCACGTGGATGTCCATGTCGCGAAAGTCTTCCGGTTTCACGCCGATTTCGCCATCGCGGCTTCGCACGAGACTGAGCGCCGCCTGAACCGATTCCTTCATCACTTCGCCGATGTGACCGGTGAGCGTCACGTTGCCCTTTCCGGGATAACGCGTCGCTTCAATGTGGAGCACTTCACCGCCGGCCGGCGTATAAGCGAGTCCGGTGACAACGCCGGGTTTGCTCGTTTTTAATTTCGTTTCGCGCACGTATTTGGCGGGTCCCAACATTTGCGCCCCTAATTGCGGCGTGACCGTCACGTGTTCCGTTTTACCGTGGGCAACGCGCGACGCGATTCCACGGCAAATCGCTCCGATCTGGCGCTCGAGCTCGCGCACGCCGGCTTCGTGCGTGTAATCGTTGATGATTTGGCGGAGCGCGTCGTCCTGCCAGTCGACCTGTTCGGGCTTCAAGCCGTTTTCTTCCATCTGCCGCCGGACGAGATAACGTTTCGCGATCTCGAGCTTCTCCCGCTCGGTGTAACCGGGCAGCGAGATCACTTCCATCCGGTCGCGCATCGGTTCGGGCACGCCGTCGATGTAATTCGCAGTCGCGATAAAAATGACCTGCGAAAGATCGAATGGTACGTCGAGGTAGCGATCGACAAAAGTGTTGTTTTGGCGCGGGTCGAGCACTTCGAGCAACGCGCTCGCCGGATCGCCGCGAAAATCGGCGCCGATCTTGTCGATCTCGTCGAGCATGAAAACCGGATTGCGAGTGCCGGCGCGGCGCAGTTCCTGAATGATCCGTCCCGGCATCGAACCGATGTAAGTGCGCCGGTGTCCGCGAATTTCCGCTTCGTCGCGCATTCCGCCGAGACTGATCCGGACAAACTTGCGACCGAGTGCATCGGCGATCGATTGGCCAAGACTGGTTTTGCCGACTCCCGGCGGCCCGAGGAAACACAGGATCGGTCCGTGCCCGGTTGGGTTCAGTTTGCGCACGGCGAGGTATTCGATTAGCCGCTTCTTTACTTTCTCGAGATCGTAATGGTCGCGATCGAGGATTTGCTGTGCTTGATCGAGATCGAGATTGTCCTGGCTCAATTTGTTCCAGGGAAGGTCGGCGACGATCTCGATGTAACTGACGATGACGGAAAACTCGGGGCTGGCCGGCGGAATAAAATCAAGCCGTTTCAATTCGCGCTCCGCTTGCTTCATCACCTCTGGCGGCGGATTCGCTTCCTTTAGGCGCGCGCGCAATTGCTCCATTTGCTCTTCGCTGCCGGTTTCGGCTTCACCGAGCTCGTGCTGGATCGCTTTGATCTGCGAACGCAAATAGGCGCGCCGTTGCGCGTCGGAAAATTGCGACGCCACGTCCTTCTGCAATTTCTCCTGGATCTGCGCGATCTCCAATTGCGCGGAGATGTGTTTCTGCACGATACGGATCCGCTTCTCCACGTCCGGTTCTTCGAGAATCGCCTGCCTCTGCGCGACATCGATATTCAAGTTCGGCGCCAGAAAATCGGCGAGCTGTTCCGGGCTCGAGATGTTGAGAATCATGAGGCGCGCTTGCTCCGGCGCTTCCGGAGTCAGCTCGAACAATCTCGCAGCCGAATCGCGCAGGTTTCGGAACGTCGCTTCCCATTCCTTGCTCTCCGGTGGCGAAATGGAATTCACCAAATCGACTTCTGCGCGGATGAACGGCGAAGTCGCGACGATTTTGCGCAGACTGAATCGGTCGAGCCCTCGCGCGATGATGACCACGTGATCGTCGGCCTGGCGAATGAGCTTCAAAACGAGCGCGGCGGTTCCGACGTGGTAAAGGTCCTGAGGCCCCGGATCTTCCACGGCCTCGTCGCGCTGCGTCAATAGGCCGATCACTTTTGTGCGCGGCAACGTTTCGTCGAGTAATTGAATCGATGCCGGCCGCCGGACATTCAGCGGCACGATCGTGCCCGGAAAAACAACGAACCCGCGGACTGGCAGGATCGACAGTTCCTCTGGAATCCGCGGCACAAGGCTTTCGTCGGTCATGTCCGCGGCAATGGTCGGACCGGTGCTGGATTTCATTTCCAGTTCGCTGGCCAACGCGATTTGTTCTTCGTTGATCATTGTTTTAATGGCAGTGAAATCCAGAGCAACCCGTTACGCTGTTCGGCGCTGGCCTGATCGATCTCCACTTCGGCCGGTAACGCGACCTCGCGCTCGAACGGTCCGTAATCGATTTCCATCGCCAACAATCGGACGGCGCGGCCTTCGGCGTGTGTCGGTTCCGGCAACTCGCGCGCCCCGCGAATCAGAATGCGTTGCGGCTCGACCGTGAGATCGATTTGCGACCGCTCCACCCCGGCGAGATCGACACAGATGCGGACGCATTTTTCGCAGTGGTAAGCGTTGATGGCTGGCTCCCACGTGTGGGGCGCGAATTGAAATCGGGAGCGCGCCAACTCGTAAGTGACGTCGTGCAACGCGCCGTGGAGCCAGCGCAACTTAATGCTGCCAATCGGGTCCATTTCAAAAGTGACCTGCCTCTAAATAAACTACGCGCAAAACACGGTCGTCGCGTGCCTCTTTCGGGATACCGCGGTGCAAACCGCTCGCGGACACGCGACTACACCCTCAACTGTCTCGATGTCGATCCTACGCCGTTCGGTCTCAGCGCACTTTCCCGGGTCCCCACAACGCCCGTCCCGGTTTCGCGCCAGTGTGTTCGCCGTCTTTGATCACTTGAACGCCGTTTACAAAAACGTGTTTCACGCCCGTCGCGTATTGATGCGGTTTTTCGAATGTCGCGTGGTCGGCAATGGTCGCCGGATCGAACACGACCACGTCGGCGAACGTTCCTTCTTTCAAAAATCCGCGATGATCGAGCCCGAGATTGGTTGCCGGTAACGCGCTCAGTCTTCGAATCGCTTCCGGCAACGTGATCACTTTTTCGTCGCGCACATATTTGCCGAGAACGCGCGCGAAATTTCCGTAGGCCCGCGGATGCGGATTCGATTTCAGGAAAACGCCTTCCGGCGCTTCCGACGCTTCATCGGAGCCAAATGAGATCCAAGGTTTCGCGATCTCTTTCTTCACGTTTCCTTCAGACATCATGAAGTAGACAGTGCCGACGCGCGATTCGTCTTCGGCGACAAGGTCCATCGCAGTGTCGATCGGATCTTTGCCGCGCATTTTCGCCACTTCAGCGAGCGTTTTGCCGGTAAGCGGTTTCAATTTTTCCGATTTGAAAGCGACGAGCAGAATCTTGTCGGGCGATCCGGTCGCGAGATAAAGGTTTTCCCATTTGTCACTGTCGATCTTTACTTCGGCTTTGATTTTTTCGCGTGTGGCCGGATCGCGCAGCCGTTTGAACAACGCCGGATAACCGCCGTCTTCGGTCCAGGGCGGGAAGCAGGCGTCGAGTCCGGTGGCACCGGCGGTGTAGGTGTACATGTTCGCGCGAATGTTGAGTCCTTCTTTTTGCGCTGACTCAATTCGCGAAAGCAAACTGTCGATCTTCGCCCAGTTTTTCTGGCCGGCGGCTTTGATGTGATAAACCTCGGCCGGGATTCCGGCTTCGCGACTGATCCGGAGCAACTCGTCGAATGCTTCAAGCAATTGATTTCCTTCGCTCCGCATGTGCGAGATGTAATTACCTTTGTATTTGGCCGCGACTTTGCAGAGCTCGATCAATTCTTCCGTCTTCGCGTAAAACGCCGGTGGATAAATCAGTGATGTGCCGATGCCGAGCGCGCCCGCTTCCATTTCTTTGCGCACAAGTTTGCGCATCTGGTCGAGCTCCTGCGGCGTCGGCGCACGATCATCAAAGCCGATGACACATTGTCGAATGGTGGTCGCGCCAATGAACGACGCGACGTTGCAGGAAATGCCGCGCTTTTCGAGGTACTGCAGATATTCCGCGAGCGTGTTCCACTTAATGTCGTACTTGATGTCAGCCTGCTGCTTCAGCATGAACTCGCGCACACGATCGTTCACCGGTCCCATCGATTCGCCTTCGCCCATGATCTCCGTCGTCACGCCCTGACGAATCTCGCTTTGCGAACGACCATCCTGGATCAACGACTCGGTCGACCAGGAAAGCATGTTGATGAACCCCGGCGCGACCGCGAGTCCGCTCGCATTAACAATTGTTTTCGCGCTGGCGTCCTTGAAATCACCGAGACCGGCAATGCGATCGCCCTTGATCGCAAGATCGACACGTTGTGCCTCGCCGCCAGTGCCGTCGTAAACCGCGCCGCCTTTAATGATGACATCGAAATCCTGCGCGCGAGCGGTAACTGCGATTGTCCAAGTTACCAAAGCGACGAGAAACAATCTGGGCATCATCCCGCGATTGAAAAATCGGTGGAGAGGAATGTCGATCTCAAATTATTTTTCGGATTCCTTGAGTAGTTTGATCAATTCATCCTTCCAGAGCGACACGACAGTGTGGCTACCGTGGCCGCGTGTTTTGTCGCTGAGCGGAATGACAATCGCGCGCCCATGCGGGACCCGTTTGATTTCGCGTTCCAGAATTCCAAGCTCGGGCGGATTGATTAAGTCATCGGCTGAATTAATCGCGAGCAACGGTGCGTGAATTTTTTCCAGGTTCGGGCCGGGATCGTAATCGTGCGACGCTTCGAGCGCGTAGAGGACATCATTCGCGTCGCCGGTTTTCAGATAATCATTCACGAACTTGTCGAGCGTTTCATCGGTTTTCGCGAGCGTTGGGGCTTCTTTTTGCCGCAACACTGGATTGCTGCTCATGAACCAAAGCATTTCCGCCGCGGTGCGCAGACTTGGTGGTTGTCCCGCGTTCGCGGGATATTCGCCGCTATTCCACGACGGATCATTTCGAATCGCGTCGATGATGATGCGTCGCCAGGCGCGATTGCGCCCGGAGATTTGAGTCGGCAAACTGGCCAGCGGCATCAGCGCGTCCATGAATTCGGGATGCGATTCGCCCCAGAGCCAGGTGTGCATTCCGCCCATTGACGTGCCCATTACCAAGCGCGCGTGACTCACGCCGAGTCCGTCGGTCAGCAAACGATACTGCGCTAACACCATGTCGATGTAACCGTAGTGCGGAAACTTCGCGTGCAGGCCGTCGCTCGGTTTGCTCGATTTGCCGTGACCGATTCCGTCCGGGAGAACGATGAAAAATTTCGTCACGTCCAGTGGCTGATCTTTTCCAAACAATTCGCCCGCGAACTCGGGTCGAATAAATTGGGCGCCGCTGCCGGTCGTGCCGTGCATGATGAGAACGGCATTGCGCGTCTTGCCTTGGGCGTCCTTGTCGATCTTGCCGAGCGTTCGATAATGAATTCGCAGTTCCGGCAATGTTTCGCCGGATGCGAACCTGAAATCTCGGATCGTGTAATCGCCTTCAGTCGGTGGCGGATAATCGGCCGGTATAATCGTTCTCGCTCCAGCCAACAGCAAGGCAGCTGCGCAGATTCGAATGAGCGATTTCATATTTAATGACGTTGTCGTTCAGCTTGAATTTGCCTTAGCAAATCCGTCTGGGTCGTTTCCATGTCATGAAAAAGTTTTACCACCAGGTCCAGTGCTTGGGGATATTTCTCAAAGCGCTTCCGAAGTTTTTTGGTTACTGGATCATAGAAGAAGGAAATGTCCTGATCGAGATTGGGCGCAATTAGTTCGTCACTGAGTTTCTCGAAATGCGTTATCGCACTCAAATCGCCGCGAATTGTCGATTCGAGTTGGCGCAGCACGGTCAGGGTCTTCGTATCCAGCAACTCGATCCCACCTGATTGGAGCAACGTTGCAATGTCTGCAGGATTGTAATCGGTCGAAAATGAAAACGGCCGCAACGGCGGCATTTCACCCGCATCGAGAGAATGTTTGAACGCAGCAATTAATTTTTCCTCCTTGGCGCCGTCGCTTTTAGCGCTGCTGATACCGTCCTCTAAGCGTTGCTCCAGGTAAGCGAGAATCTGATCGCGTCGTTTCGCTTGCTCCTTTCCCTGTTGGTAATTATTTAGCCAGAAAGCCGCGTAGACGCCGACAAAGACCAGAATCAGTTCGGCCAGCCATCGGCCGAGCCGCGCGAGCATCGAATGCTTTTGGGTTGTCTCACTCATGGTTAACGGGAACAATTTAATCAATGAAACAATCGTGGTCAGTCAAAGAGCTGACTGAATTCGTGGCCGATTCGGTGCAGAATGCGCGGCAAGGCAGCGCGCCGTTTTATCATTTGCAGTTCGATCGGGTGTTCCCGTCGGATTTTTACGCGGAAATGCTCCGAACCATGCCGGACGACAACGATTACCGGCCAATGTCGGGTAAAAGTAAAATGGGAAGCAGCCGGCCGGACGGAAAACCGACACGGACGAAGATTGATTTGTTCCCGGAATATATTCGTCATCTGCCGGCGGAAAAAGTTGCGGTTTGGGACGTTGTCGGTCGCGTTCTGCGTTCGGAGAAGGTGAAGTCGGCGTTGATCCAAAAACTCGGCCCGGGTTTGGAAGAACGTTTCGGGAAGGATTTCCACGGCGTCGGAATGTATCCGGTCCCGATTCTGACTCGCGACATTCCGGGCTATCGCGTTTTCAAACACACCGACAGTCTTTGGAAAGGAATTACGGTCCAGCTTTATTTGCCCGCTGATGATTCAAACAGAAATGTCGGCACGATTTTTCACGAGCGATTGCCGGACGGAACGAAACCGAAAAGAATGCGAATGCCATTCGCGCCGAACAGCGGTTACGCTTTCGCGGTATGGAACGATACCTGGCATTCGGCCGACCCCGTCGGACCCGAAGTAAGAACGCGCGACAGCATTCTCCTTACCTATTTTGTTGACCGCGGCATCTGGAGAACTTTGCGTAACCGCGCGCGTCGGGTCGGCAATTTCTTGCTAAACGAGCTGCGCAGTTTAAAGCGCAGCTGAGCTACCAGTTATCACGGCAAGGCGTGGATGACCAAGCGCGATTGCGCTGACGCGGACTATATCGGCACTTAGGTGGATTTGCGTGTCGGCCAAAAATAAAGCCGCCGATTGGAGATGAGCATTGCGCCGAGGACCAGCCCGATGTAGATCCAGCGGGCGTTCCCCCAACATCATCCCGCGTCTTTCAGGACAAAAGGCGAATCGGAGTCGTCCTCGACCGCCGGTTTCAAGCGGTTCACCTCGCTTGTCGGTTGTGTCGGCCTCGGATAAACTGCTCGCTTGTGAGACATGTCCACATCGGCTTGATGGGTGCGCTTCTAGTTGCGATCTCGCATTCAGCCGCTAGCGCGCTCGCCGCAGCGACCGGACAAGATCCACAATCCAACATCCCACCTGCCGACACGAGCGGCCTGAATTTCCATCAATTCGGTTTGCTCGCGGTCCAGGACGGTGGGCGGAGAAAGCCGATCGACACGTTTGCCCGTGAGACGCTGATTCGAATCACCGGAAGATCGACGTACTCCGACAAAACTGGGCGAAAATGGGAGCCGAACGACTTCGTTTTGTCCGCCTCCTTGGAAACGCACGATTGGCGGAGCGAACCGATGGTGCTGATTTCGTTAGGCAAATTGAAGGAACAACTTGGTTTGGATAAGACGCAGCGCCGGTTTTCATTTGAGCAACTTGTCGCGTTGCCGGAATTGCAGCGCCTGACGAACGAAGGGCATAGCTTGAAGCGCGCCGAGAAACCACTCGATCGTGAGCAACAGGAAGCGCTCACTGTGAGCGATCGGCTCGCACTTCTGGCCAACGCGATGAATGGCAGCGCGCTTCTGATTGTGCCGGCACTGAAAAGCGAAACCGAGGCTTGGGTCGGCCCGCCGGAGTTTTCTCGTTACTACAGCGAAACGCAGTTCGCCCCGATCCAAATCCAGCTCCAAACAATGGCCATCAGTTACGTGCAGGCCGATGGATTTAATTTCAGCCGCGTCGCCAGCCAGCTTCGTGAAAGTCTGCGTGCGCTCAGTCCTTCCATTTATCCACGAGATCGACAACTGCGGCTTGAATATTCCTACAACCATTTCGAAGCGTTTTATCGCGCGATCTGGTTTTATGGACTCGCATTTCTCGTTCTGCTCCTCGCGCATTTGCGCGGGAGCGGCCGCTTGCTTCGGAACAGCGGTGTGGCGATCGCAATTCTCGCCCTCGCCTTTCACGCCACCGGAATTGTAATGCGCTGCCTGATCGCCGGCCGGCCGCCGGTGACGAACATGTACGAATCGATCATCTGGGTTTCGTTCGCCGTTTCATTTTTTGGCATGATCTTTTTCGTGCGCTACCGGACACCGGTCTATTTGCTGGCGGCATTGCCGGTCACGCTGGTCGCGCTTCTCCTGGTTCACCAAATGCCGATCGCGATGCCATCGAGCATCGATCCGCTTGTCCCAGTACTACGCGATAATTTCTGGCTCACCATTCATGTGTTGACGATCACGTTGAGTTACGCCGCGTTCGCATTGGCGATGGGGTTCGGTCACATCTTGCTCTGGCGCTACGCGCGCAATCCGGCCATCGCACGAGCAGACTCGCCGATGCATTTTTGGCTTTATCGTGTTTTGCAACTCGGCGTGTTGCTCCTCGCCGCTGGAACGATTCTCGGCGGCGTCTGGGCGAATTATTCCTGGGGCCGGTTCTGGGGTTGGGATCCAAAAGAAACTTGGGCATTGATCGCGCTGCTTTGCTATCTGACCGCGCTCCATGGGCGATTGGCCGGTTGGTGGACCGAATTCGGCCTGGTCGTGGCGAGCGTGATCTGCTTTCTCGCCGTATTGATGGCTTGGTACGGCGTTAACTTCGTTCTCGGGAAGGGACTCCATTCCTACGGATTCGGGATCGGTGGCGAAACTTATGTCGCCACTTTTGTCTTGCTCGATCTCTTGTTCGTCGGGTTCGCGATTTGGCGCTATCGATCGAGTAAACAGGCGACGGCCGAGCGTCCGGCCGAACCTGTCGCTGCCTGAGCGAGATCGATAAATTGCGCTCGTTTCGCGTGGCGCATGCGAAATAAATATGTGGCTGGCAAAATTATTGTAGGCAAAAAAACAATGCACCGGCGGCGGTTGCTTCGTCCGCGATCGCCAACCGCGCGGCGCGGCGAAAATATTCAGATCGGGGGAACAAAGATCGGCGTTAAAAGCGGCGGTCAGAAATCCGCTGTGACCCGCGCAAGGCGTCGCTCGGCTGGCGTGCGTTGATCAGACGCGCGGCAGTTGCGCTTCGAAAATTTCGCAGATGACGTGAAGGATGAACTTGTGCGCTTCCTGTATCCGCGCGGTCGATTTGCCTTTCACGATAAGATCGACATCGGCAACGCCGGCGGTTGATCCGCCGTCTCGTCCGAGGAGCGCAATCGTTTTTAGTTTCCGCTTGCGCGCTTCTTCGACTGCGTGCTGGATATTTTTTGACTTGCCACTGGTGCTGATGGCGATCAGAACGTCGCCAGAATTTCCGAACGCGCGAATCTGGCGCGCGAAGATTTCTTCGAATCCATAATCATTTCCCGTGGCGGTAATTAGACTTCCGCCCTGCGAAAGGTTCATCGCCGGGTACGGCCGGCGATCTTCCACAAACCGGCAGGCCAACTCCGTGCAAAAATCGGCCGCATCCGCGGCGCTGCCGCCGTTTCCACAAGCGAGCACCTTCTTCTCATTCGTTAGGCAATCTGCGATCAAATCGGCGGCTTTCGCAATTTGAGATTCAAGATCGACAATCGATTGCAAGGTCTTCTTCGCCGCCGCGATTGCGCTCTTTAGAATTTCAGATGAGCCGGGCATAGCGAAGAAAGATGGTGCGCGGTAGAGGTTTCGAACCTCTGACCCCTACCGTGTCAAGGTAGTGCTCTACCACTGAGCTAACCGCGCATTTCAAGCGGAGTGATAAGTGATCAGTGATCACCGTTCAGTCAAGACTGCGCGTAATTTTCTGAGCCGCTTCTTTGTGGCCGAGAATGCGAACGGTTTCCTTCAGTTGCTCAACCTTGAGCGGCTTCTTCAAAACCGTGATCGGTCCCTTGCCCAAAATTCGGTCGAGCATCGCGCTGTCCGGATAACCTGTAATGATGATGATCGGGCAGCCGGGCTGATCTTCCTTGATCGCATCGTAAACATCGTCGGCCGGACCGTCCGGTAGTTTTAAATCAAGAAACACAAGATCGAACTTTTGTTTTTCGAGTGCGGCCAGGGCTTCCTTCACGGTGCCGACAACGACGCGGCTGAAACCGATTTTGCGGAGGAAGAGTTTGAAAAGATTTTGCAGGCTTTCGTCGTCGTCCACCACGAGAACGGTCGGCTGGCCGGATTTGTCTTCCTTGAGAATGTCCTTGTCGAGGGAGGATTTTTTGATGCGCCACCGGCCGCCGATCTGGATGGCGGGGAGCTGACCGCGTTGGACGAGATAATAAACGGTGGGCAACGGGATCCGGAGATATTTGGCCGTTTCCTTAACCGTTAGGAGGTTATGCATGTTGGGAAAATCACCAATTCGCGGGAAAATGGGCAAGACATTTCGTTTGCCCAAGCATTATAAATTCTAGAATCGATGTCAATCCTTTCTTTGGGCGATTAAAAGCCTAACAATGCTGCATTCCGGGGCGACCGGGGCACTCGCGACTGGACAACGCCGGGACAGAGGGTGACTATTCGATTTTCGATGAGCGCCCTTTTCTTCAAGCGATTTCTGAAACGCCCGTTTCAGATCGCATCGATTGTGCCGAGCTCCAAGGGGCTGGTCGAGCGCGTCGCCGATAAAATCGATTTCGACCGCGCCCGCGTAATCGCCGAGTACGGTCCGGGCGAAGGGGTGCATTCCCGTGAAATCGCGCGCCGGATGCGGCGGGATTGTCAATTGCTGCTCTTCGAGCTCGACCCGGCTTTCTCGCGCGATTTGCAGCGCCAATTTAGTCACGACGCGCGCGTCCATATTATCAACGACAACGCCGCGCGCCTTCCGTTGGAATTGCGCAGACGCGGTATCGACGCTTGCGATTACATCGTTTCTGGCATCCCGTTTAGCATTCTGAAGATCGACAAAAAGCGCGCGTTGCTGCAACAAACTCATGACGCGCTCGCGGCTGGCGGCCGCTTCATCATTTATCAAGTCACCAACGAATTGAAGCAGCACGCCAAAATTTTCGAGCGTGCAGAGTCCGAATATTTCCTGCAAAACATTCCGCCCATGTTCATCACTGTTTTCGAGAAAACGAACGGTCGGAACGGCGAATTGCATTTCTCACTGCAGGAAAGTCGAACTTCTGCAAATAACGCATGACCGGCGGCCGGACGCGGATGGAAAAGGATTCGATGGGAGAAATGCCGCTCCCCGAATCCGCCCTCTACGGCGCCTCAACTCAGCGCGCGGTTCTGAATTTTCCAGTCAGCGGCTACCGTTTCTCCCGCCCTTTCATTCGGGCGCTCGGCTTAATTAAATGGGCCGCGGCCCAAGCCAATCACGATCTCGGTTTACTCGACGCCGAACGCGCGGCGCTGATCGTGCAAGCTGCCGAAGAAGTTATCGACGGAAAACTGGACGAACATTTTCCACTCGACATTTTTCAGACCGGTTCCGGCACGAGCACGAACACGAACGCGAATGAAGTGATCGCCAACCGCTGCGCGCAACTGGCTGGAAAAAAGATCGGGTCGCGCGAATTGGTTCATCCCAATGACCACGTCAACATGGGTCAGTCGAGCAACGACGTGATTCCATCAGCCATTCACATCAGCGCGGCGGAACAATTAAAAAATTGTCTGGTGCCGGCGCTAGGAAAACTGCATGGCGCACTGGATGCGAAGACAAAGGAATTTTGGGACATCATCAAGATCGGCCGGACGCATTTGATGGATGCGACACCGGTCCGGCTGGGTCAGGAATTTTCTGGCTACGCTCAACAAATCGCTTACGGAAAAGACCGCGCGGAAAAAGCGATCGAAGTTTTGCGTGAGCTTGCGCTTGGAGGCACTGCGGTCGGCACCGGTTTGAACCGGCATGTCGATCTTCCGGGCAAAATGCTGCGGCACATCGAGCAACGGACTGGCGTTGCTTTTTACGAAGCAAAAAATCATTTCGAAGCGCAGGGGGGGAAAGACGCCGTGGTCGAAGCGAGCGGTCAGCTCAAAACCATCGCGACCAGTTTGTTCAAGATTGCGAGCGACATTCGTTTGTTAGGCAGCGGCCCGCGTTGTGGAATTGGCGAGATTCAATTGCCCGCCACCCAACCCGGCAGCTCGATCATGCCCGGTAAAGTCAATCCGGTGATGTGCGAATCGATGATGATGGTTTGTGCGCAAGTTTTTGGCAACGACGCCACGATTACGTGGGCGGGCGCGAACGGCAATTTCGAACTCAACGTGATGATGCCGGTGATGGCGCACGATCTTCTCGAGTCGATCCGGCTTCTCGCGAATGTGGTCGATGTCTTCTGCGAAAAATGCGCGACCGGAATCAAAGCGAACAAGGCGCGCTGCGAAGAATTGGTAGAACTTTCAATGGCGTTGGTGACGGCATTGGCGCCCAAGATCGGGTATGATCTCGCGGCCGAAATCGCCAAGGAAAGCGTTCGAACCGGCAAAACCGTTCGCCAGCTTTGCCGGGAGAGAAAAATCTTGCCGGAGAAAGAACTCGAACGCGCGCTCGACCCCATTTCCATGACGGAACCCGGCGGAACCGACGCAGCCGGCGGTTGACGATGTCGATCCTGAAAATGATCGGCGGCTTTTTGTTCGCTGCCGGCCTAACGAATATGGTTGTTGCCGATTCGCGACCCGACGTTTCGCAAATCATTAACAAAGCGGAGGCGTCCGCCATTCTAGGCGAACCGGTCAAAGATCCG
Organism: Verrucomicrobiota bacterium; assembly: GCA_003219215.1. GTDB lineage: Bacteria > Verrucomicrobiota > Verrucomicrobiia > Chthoniobacterales > UBA10450 > AV40. Next base: position 48,493 of record QHPY01000170.1, read on the forward strand.
AGCCCGCGCAGCGGCGACGGCTCCGACGGCTATTACTCGAAATGCAATTATTACAGCGTTAATCGCGGCAAATCTTTGATCATTCGCCTGCAGCTGCCAGGGCCGAACGCGATCGGCCCGCAGAAAGAGCTTCAATTGCTGGTGGCGGCGAACGGTGCGATGGAAAAGGTGTCCGGTATCGGCGAGGCCGCGCAACTGTTCGCTGGCGGCGGAGAAAGCGGCTTCGCGTCTCGCGTGCTGATGCTTTACGTCGCCAAAGGTAACGCCTTTCTCACGATCGGCCTCGGCGGTTTTGCAGACGAGGCGGTTGCATTGGAAAAAGCAAAAACCGCTGCGCAAAAATTGCTCGAGCATCTTTGACCGCGGCAGAGGGCGAGCTTAGATCGACATATGGTGGCGAAACTCGACGGACCGCAATTTTCCGGCGGCGCTAATATCGCAATTAAATGTCCCACGCACATCTACGAGGAAACGGTGGCGTTTTACCGAGACACGCTCGCCCTGCCGTTGATCGAAGAAGAGTCGGACGGCTGCATCTTTCAATTTGGTCCGAACCGGCTCTGGATCGACAAAGTGCCGAACCTGAGTCACCCCGATATCTGGCTGGAGATCGAGACCAACGACACCGAAGCGGCGTCGTCTTTCCTCAAAGTGCACGGCGTCGCTCGCCGTGATGAAGTGGAAAATCTGCGCGAAGATTTCAACGGCTTCTTCATCTCCGATCCGGGCGGCGTGATTCATCTCGTCGTCGGCCCGGAAGAAATTTGAATCGATTATCGATCTTAGACGCGTCGGCCCATGATTGTGAGATCGCGCTCGACGTCATCGAGTTGGGCGATGCGTGGAAGTAGTCCCCAACGCTCGAACCCGAGCTGCTCAAACAACTTCAAGCTCGGTTCGTTGTGGGCAAAAATCAGTCCAACCATCGCGCTGATCCGAAGCGATGGCGCACGTGCGATCGCCTCAGTCATCAATGTTCGAGCAACTCCACGGCGGCGGAATCTTTCGTCGACGTAGACACTTACTTCAGCGGCGCCGCGATAAGCGCAGCGTGGCAAAAACGCTTTCAACGTCAGCCAACCGGCAATTTGTCCATCCATTTCCAAAACCCAAAAGGGTCGATCCCCCGAATGTTCCTTCAGCCAATCGCGCCGTTGCTCCAGTGTAACCGGTTCTAATTGCGCAGTCGCAATCCGCGTTGCAACGGCCGCGTTGTAAATTTTAATGATCGCGGGTAAATCTGACTCTACCGCGTCGCGGATTTTCATTTCTTCGGTAGCTGCCGACTCTAACGATCGATCTTCAATAACAGTCGCGCTCAAGCCGCCGGGAAAAATGCGTTCTCGAAAGTTGGCTGGAACGCGCCGAGCTCAGTTTCGCCAATACAAAACCTCGGGCTGATCTCCGATTGGGTTGCGCAAAAAAGTTCGATCTCGATCTTGCCGGATTTGTTGAGCGAGTTGCGCACGGTTTGGAGCGCGAGCGTGGGCGCATTGCAATCGCGGCTGAGATGGCCGAGCACGACACGATCGATTTTTCCCGGAAGCAGTTCTTCGATCACGGTGGCGGCTGCGTTATTGGAGAGATGTCCGTGTCGCGATTGAATCCGCTGTTTCACCGGCCAGGGCCGATGCGTATCGTTCTGCAAGAGTTTTTCGTCGTGGTTTGTTTCGATGACCAAGGTATGAACTTGCCGAAGCCGTTCCACGATCATTTTGGTCGCGTAACCGAGATCGGTGATGAATCCGAGACCGCTCGATCCGGCATGAAACACAAAACCGACCGGATCGACCGCGTCGTGCGGCACGGGAAACGTTTGCACGAGAATGTCGCAAATCTTGAACTCGGCGCCGGTGCGAAAGATTCGCCAGTTGCGATGTCGATCCAACGCGCCGTCGTAGCGGACCACTTCGGCGGTTTGGGCGTTCGCATAAATGGGTAGATCAAGCTTGCGGCAGAGCACTTCGAGTCCGCAAACGTGATCGCTGTGTTCGTGTGTCAGGAGAACACCGTCGAGTTGTTCCGGCATCACGCCGCACTGCTCGAGACGAAGGACGATTTGCCGCGCGCTCAGTCCGCCATCGATCAGGATTTTGCAGTGATCTGTCGCGAGCAACGCACTGTTTCCGGCACTGCCGCTCCCAAGCATGGTCAAACTGAACACGCCGGTATTTAGCGACCGCGTGTCAGTTTTCGCAAATTAAATTCATGCGACGCGATAGAATTTCGCCGCCGGGCAGGGCCAGAATCTTTTTTTTCTTGTCGTCGTAATCGAGCGATCGAAAACGCCGAATTTCTTCGACACGGCGAACAGCGTTCAGGGTGTCGAGATAACGGGTATAGCTCGAAGCAAGTTCGGTCGTCTCCAGATAACGCGCGCGCAGATTTCGATCGCGAAACGCCTCAGGACATTGTCGGGCAAAGAGGTGAAAGCGGAGCCAGCGCCGATCGGTGCGCGAAACGCGCTGGGTGTTGCGAAAGAACGCAACGAACAAAAGAAGAACGAGGTAAGTATCGACTTGAGCCTGGAGCTCCAGATTGCGCGCAAAATTTTCGGACGCGATTTCGCGTGTGCCGTTTTTGAATTGAAGCGCAGCGTGGAGGGCGTGATTGATCTCTTCAACGAAGGCAATAAGCGAGCGAATATTATGATCGCTCAACCCGGCACGCGGATCGTGCCGCTCAAGTTGTTCGATCAGCCAACGGGAATAATAAATGCCGACGTAAAGGCGATCGTCGGCCGTGCGGAGAAAAGTCCGGGCGAACTCGCTCAGTTCGCGCGCGGTTTTGCCGGCCAAGATCGACAACTCCCTGCAGCGATGGCGATCGATCAAACAATCCTCAAGATTGATTCCGACCCGGGCGTAAGTTCGCTCGAAAAGTTTTTGGATCTGGCTGAAAAGCGTATCGTTCACAAAAGGAGCGATGGCCGCGCGTCTTCATCGAGATGAAGCAGGCGATCGGAAAGGTCGTTGAGCGCGAGGCGGACGTCGTGGAAGCGGTCGGCTAATCCGGCAAAGACATCGGTTAGTTCGCAGCGGCGAGCGGTCTCATGGGAAGCGACGAGTTGATAATTGGTGCGACCGACTTGCTCATAAAATTCGATGTCAGGCGCGCCCCGCAAACTGCGCCGGTGCGTGTTCTCGTGAAAAATGCCGCTGATGAAGAGAGAATAATTTCCGACGTGGGCGCGCAGCAGGAATGTTTGCTCTGGCGTCGCGCGGGTGAGCGCGATGAGCATATCGGAGATGTATTCGTGCGCGCGACTCCGAAAGCCTTCGCCAGCCCCGATCATTTCGGGGTTGTCGATCTTGTCCGGCGTCTGCAGTTGATTTGCTCGCGAAAAAGTTTCGAGCAGTGAGCCGACATAATCGCAAAGTTTGCGATCGCCGATGCCGGCTTGCTGCAAGACGTACCTGGCCAGAACGTAAAAATAGAATTGGGACGAGATGTGGAGATGTCCCGCATTGGAAAGAATGGTTTCGACCAGGCGCGGATGATCTAGAATCGAGTCGCGCGTTTCCGAGTCACTCAAAAGATCGACCAGTGAAACGCTGTCGCCTCGGGAGCGCGCAAGGGTGCGGACGATGAAATCGAAATCCGCCGCGGTGAAGCGTGCCCGACAATTTGCCCTAATCATCGCACCCTCCGTTCACGAGCATTGATGATGCCGCAGCCAACTTTGTTCGAGGCGAGGTGTATTTCCGCCGGAGCCGTTAGTCAAGAGCTTCTCGTGGTTGCAGCTTCCAAAGCTACGCGCGGATTTGCAAAGCGACGGCGTCGCCTCATAATAAACGCGCTCTTTTCCGGATCGAGGAGGTGAATGTCAATCTCGCAAAAATGGAAGGGTGGCTGAGTCCGGTTTAAGGCACTCGACTCGAAATCGAGCGTGGGGCAACCCACCGTGGGTTCGAATCCCACCCCTTCCGCCACACAAGCATTTTCGATTTCAGATTTTCGATTGCTCCAGAGCCAAGTCACGCTTTGAGCACGCTACGCTTCGCAGCGCGTCGGGTAGACTGCAGAGCCGCCCAGGAAGCGGACGACCGATCAGGCGATCGCGAGATCAATAATCCTACTTTACCCATTATCTGGCTCATCTGATGGTGACGAAAAAATGTCACAAATTTTGGCTTGATTCGGGTGCGTTTCGCACCGCATATTGTATATCCGCCGAATGGCTCCGCTATTACTTGTTATGCGCTGGAATTCACAGGTTGTTAGCCGGGCTGTTGGCAGGAATTCACCGCTAATTCACAACCCTAACCAGCACTTGGCCTAATGATCCAACTCAAGCCCGGAATCCCACCTTCTGCCCTGAACAAACCGCGCAAGGCAGCTGATCGTCGCCAAAGTCGGTCAGCGAAAAAACCCAAGAGCGGTCTGCATTTTGAGCGGGTCTTCAGCGACGCCGTGGTGCGACCGTTCGATCAAATCGAATGGGAACATCGGACGGCGGAAATTACGGACGACAGCGGTCAGATTATTTTCAAGCAGGAAAACGTGGAGGTGCCAAAGAATTGGAGCGCGCTGGCGACGAAGATCGCGGTCTCGAAATATTTTTACGGCGACATTGCGCATGGACCGGATCCGTACAAAGGCGGCCGCGAAAGTTCAGTGCGCCAATTGATTCACCGGGTCACGCGCACCATCACCGATTGGGGAATTGCCGACGGCTATTTCGCGGACGCGGAGACAGCTAAAATTTTTTACGACGAGTTGACCTGGCTTTGCTTGAATCAACACAGCGCGTTCAATTCACCGGTTTGGTTCAACGTCGGTTTGTATCATCAGTACGGCGTGGGCAAGAACGCGGGCGCGGGAAATTATTTTTACAACCGCGAGACCGGAAAGGCCGAGCGCGCGCTGACTCAGTACGAGTATCCGCAAGGCAGCGCCTGTTTCATTCAGAACGTGGACGACACGATGGAAGACATCATGCGGTTGGCCATAAGCGAGGCGATGCTTTTTAAGTACGGCAGCGGAACCGGGACCGATCTTTCGACGCTAAGATCAACCAGGGAAAAGTTGAGCGGCGGCGGCAAGCCGAGCGGTCCGCTCTCGTTCCTGAAAGTGTACGATCAAGTAGCGAACGTGGTGAAAAGCGGCGGCAAAACGCGGCGCGCCGCGAAGATGAACACGTTGAAAGACTGGCATCCGGACATCGAGGAGTTTATTGACGCCAAGCAGAAAGAAGAGAAAAAAGCGTGGTCGTTGATCGAGCAGGGTTACGACGGCAGTTACAACGGCGACGCTTACGGCTCGGTCATGTATCAAAACGAAAACCTGAGCGTGCGCGTGAGTGATGAGTTCATGGAAGCTGCGCTCGAAGGTCGCGAATGGTGGACGCGCCACGTGATCGACGGTCAACCGTGCGAACGAAAAGAGGCGCGGGCGTTGCTCCGAAAAATTGCCGAGGGCACACACATCTGCGGCGATCCCGGGATGCAGTTCGACACCACGATCCATAAATGGCACACCTGCAAAGGCACCGGCCGGCAAAATTCGACCAACCCATGCAGCGAATATTTGTTTCTCGATAACACCGCCTGCAATCTTGCGTCCTTGAATCTCCTCAAGTTCAAGACTGCCGATGGCGAGTTCGACGTGGAACGATTCAAAGCCGCCGTGCGCATTTTCATTACCGCGCAGGAGATCGTGGTCGATAACGCGAGTTACCCGATCAAGGAGATCGCAGAGAACTCGCACATTTTCCGGACGCTTGGGCTCGGTTACGCCAACCTTGGTTCGTTGGTGATGAGTTATGGTTACGGTTACGATAGCGTGGAAGGCCGCGCGCTTTGCGGCGCCGTTACCGCGATCATGACCGGGGAAGCCTACGAGCAAAGTGCGCGAATGGCGCAAGCGATCGGCGCTTTTCCCGGTTACAGAGATGCGCGATGCAGCGGCGTCCCAAAACCGGTCGCGAAAGACAACGTCGCTCCGATGCTCGAAGTGATCGATCTACATCGTTGCGCTGTGAACGAGATCCCCGATGTCGGCGAATTCGCTTATTTAAAAAAGGAAGCGGCGAAGACCTGGAAGCGCGCAGCCGATTTAGGCAAACGCCACGGTTATCGCAACGCGCAGGTAACTGTGCTTGCGCCGACGGGGACGATTAGTTTTCTGATGGATTGCGACACGACCGGAATCGAACCGGACATCGCGCTGGTGAAATACAAACTGCTTGCCGGCGGCGGCATGCTCAAGATCGTGAATCAAACCGTGAAACCGGCGCTCGAAAACCTAGGTTACAATTCGGAAGAGATCGATCGAATCAGCGCGCACATCGACGCGTTCGACACGATCGAGGACGTAACCGATTCGGATGGATCGACAATCTTCTCGGGGCTGAAGCCCGAGCATTTACCGATCTTCGATTGCGCGTTCAAGCCGTTCAAAGGCGAGCGCTCACTTAATTATATGGCGCATCTCCGGATGATGGCGGCGGCGCAACCGTTCTTGAGCGGCGCGATTTCGAAGACCGTGAATTTGCCGGAAGCAGCCACGGTTGACGACATCATGAACAGCTACGTGGAAGGATGGCGGCTCGGATTGAAATCGATCGCGATTTATCGTGAAGGATCGAAGCGCTCCGCGCCGCTGAACACGCGCAAGACGCGCGACATGGGCGGCACCACGGAAGATGTCGATGTTGCGCTCGATATCACAATCGACCGCGAAGATTTCCAGAAACGGATTCTCGAGCTGGAGGAAGAGTTGACGATGCTGCGCGGAAAGATCGACAAACCGCTGCGTCATCGAATGCCGGACACGCGGATGTCATTGACCCATCGGTTCGAGATCGCCGGACACGAAGGTTACATCACGGTCGGTTTGTACGAAGACGGTCAGCCGGGTGAATTGTTCATCACGATGTCGAAGGAAGGCAGCACCATCGGCGGATTGATGGACACGGTCGGCACACTCACATCGATTGCGCTCCAGTACGGCGTGCCGCTCGAGAGTTTAGTGAAAAAATTCGCGTATCAACGGTTCGAACCGAGCGGATTCACTAAGAATCCTGACATTCGGAACGCGACCAGCATTACTGACTACGTCTTTCGCTGGCTCGCCTGCCAATTCATCAAAGGCTACAAGGAAGCGACCTCACCGAGCCGCGGGCAAACGGAATTGCCGCTGAAAGAAATTGGAGAAATGGAAAAGAAGGCGCTCAACCGCCCGGTCTCGGATTTGGCGCGGACGGGCGAAAAAGAATTGATCGACGTGATTACGAGCCATTCTGCGAACGACGGTGAGCCGCAGGTAACGGGGAATGGCCAAAGTCATGCCGATCGCGTGCAGGAAGCGCTCGGCAACATGTTCATGGACATCATTTGTTCGCACTGCGGCAGTGACAAAGTGATCCGAGCCGGCGCCTGCGGTGTTTGCACCGAGTGCGGCACGAGTCAGGGCTGCAGCTGAGGTTGTTTGATTAAACCGCGGCTCCGTTTGGAGCTCAGCTTGAGCCTGTGCGAGATGCGCGCCGCTGTTGGACATGCGGCGGCGGATAGCTAAGCTTTGTGACCCGCCGATTGTTCGTCGGCGGGTTCGTTTTTCATGACTGAAACTGAAGCACAACGACAGAAAGAGATTCAACAGGCCGAAGAATTACTTTTCGCCGGCCCGCAAGCGCTCGGTTTCGTCAAAGGACTGTTCCAGGGTCATTTCGTTTCCGACTGGGTAATGCCGTATCCGCGGATCGCGGTGGGGCAACAAGTCGAGCTCGATAAAACACTGAAGGAACTCCGGGAATTTCTCGGCGCGAAACTGGATCCAGTGGCGATCGACCGGAACGCCGATATTCCGCGCGAAGTAATTGATGGTCTTGGACGTGTCGGCGTTTTGGGAATGACTGCGCCGGCGGAGTACGGCGGTCGCGGTTTTACGCAAATGGCGAACTGCAAAGTTTTGGAAGAAATCGGTCGCCGCTGCGCATCGACCTCGGTGTTCGTCAATGCGCATCATTCCATCGGCATCCGCGCCCTCTTGCTTTTTGGGACGCACGAACAGAAGCAAAGATGGTTGCCGAAACTGGTGACCGGCGAACAACTGGGCGCGTTTGCTCTTACCGAAAAAGAAGCGGGCTCGGACGCGGCCAACGTGCAAATGACGGCGACCCCGAGCGCGGACGGTTCGCATTTCATTTTGACCGGCGAAAAACGCTATATCACTAATGCGGCAATCGCGCAGGTGCTGACGGTAATGGCGCGAACGCCGCTCCCGGGCAAAGAAGGCAAAACGTCGATCACAGCATTTCTAGTGACGCCCGACATGCCGGGATTCGAAATTCTCGATGCGCGCATGCCGAAGATGGGAATTCGCGGCACCGCGACTGGGCGATTCGCGATGCGCGATGTGAAGGTGCCGAAAGCAAATATTCTCGGACCGCCCGGCAAAGGTTTGAAAGTTGCGCTTACCGTTCTCGATTTTGGGCGGACGACATTTGGTGCGTGTTGTACCGGTGCGGCAAAAACCTGCCTGGAACTCGCGGTGAAACACGCCAACACACGGAAGCAGTTCAATAAGACGCTTGGCAATTTTCATTTGGTGAAAGAAAAAATCGCGCGCATCGCTGGCAATGCCTACGCGATGGAAGCGATGACGACTATTACCGCTTCGCTGATCGACCGCGGCCTGGAAGATTACATGCTGGAGACGGCGATGCTGAAAGTGTTCACGACCGAACGGTTGTGGGAATGCATCAACGACGCGTTCCAGATTTATGGCGGATCAGCTTATTTTGTCGACCTGCCGCTGGAACGAATGCTCCGCGATGCGCGGATCAATCAGATCGGCGAAGGCAGCAACGAAGTGCTGACTTCGTTCATCGCGCTGGTTGGGATGCGCGGACCTGGAATGGAGTTCAAGGAAATCTACGACACGATGTTGAAACCGACCCGTGTCGGCGGGATCGGCAAAGCGTGGAGCGCGGGGATGAATCGGCTCGGTGCGACCGTGAGAATTCCGGATGTGCCCGTGCGCAGTGTGGAGCTGCGATCGTTTGGCAACCAACTCGGCCGATTGATCTGGCGTTTTAATTTGGCGGTGAACCGGTCGCTGATCGTGTATCGCGAACCAATTCTCGACCTGCAACTGGTGCAGGAAAGGATTGCCGGCGCGGCGATGGATCTTTTTGCATCGACCGCGGTGCTGAGCCGGTGGGATTCAGAGATTCAATTCGGTCAAGGCAACGGTGAAGCGCCCAATCAAAAGAATACCGCTGCCGAACTTTTCTTGCGCCAGTCATTCCGGCGGATTCGCAATTATCTCGCCGGCCTCAATGATAACGACGACAAGTTCATTCTGAAAGCAGCGGATTCGGCGCTTCGCTAGGGATGTGCAGTGCGCTAGGGCGACTTCAAGATCTGAAGCGCGCTTGCCAGATCTTTCGTAACGAGATCGTAGAGCGGATACTTGACCTCGAGAATCACGTAGTTGTGGATTTCAGTGATGCAGATCAAAGCCACGAAGCTGGCGAGGGCGACATTTCGCCAGCGTTGAAGGATCGCTGCAAAGAAGCATACCTGGCTCAGGGCCAGCATTCGCAACGGCAGGTCCCACATGTTAGCAAACCGCAGGTTTATCCCGTAGCGAATGCCGCACATCATTGTGTAAGTAGAGACAAGGAATATTGCCAGGAACCACTCCAATCTTTTTTCCCGGGTCAGGTTGTAGATGCCGCCGACTGCCAGAAGCAATATGATTGGGCTGACCAGGAGAAGATCGACAAGGTAACGATGCCATGGGCCGTCCTGTGTAAGTTCCGAATATTTCAGGCCGTAATTCTTAGTAATAAAAAGGCGGTAAGTATCGATAAGTATCGGTACACCTCCCGCTAATAGCATCAGAACAATTAAAGAGATCGCCGGTGCGAGAAAGGTTAGGACCAGTAACCCGCGTGTAACAGTTCCGATTCGAAGCCATCGATTGGCGATTAAGATTACGATGACTCCAAGCCAAACAAATAGCGCGTTTTCTTTCGTCAAGACCAGCGCGACCAATGCTAAACCATATAATAGTTTCCAACCCAAGTTAGCCGGGTGGTTAAGGCTTTCCCACAGCGACCAGATGGTCAACAGAGCCCAAAACGCGAAAACCCCATCTATGATCGCGTGTTGCGACACATGCAATTGAGTCGGCGCAAACGCCATTAACGCGGTAATAGCAAGGAAATATCCGGAGCGGTCTAGACGGGCAGCAAACACCGTCGCAAGCAGCAGACTTAGAATACTAAAAGCGGCTGCGACATTGCGTAGTGCGCTAATGGCGTCGCCTCCGAAACAGTGCTGCCAAGCGAACGCCCAAACGATGTAGAGAGCTCGAAGAGGTGGCAGGATTGCTCCCGGGGCTGCTTTCTGTCTCTCAACATAATTGTGAACGACCCGGGGGTAAGAAGCTAAACCCAGCTGCCCAAGTTCGTTCACATAATCTCGGTATATCTTTTCATCTACGCCAACGCCTTTTAAGTGCGATTGTAAATGAGCGCTCTGTAATGCGTGCAAAGGTCCATGTTCGAATGGCTCCGGCGGCAAGCGTAGAAAAATCCCAACCACGAGAAGCGCGATGACGACACAGAAACAAAGGAGCGAATGTCGTGGATCGGTCTTCTCGTGGTTCGGGCCGGTCATGGGCCTATATCGGGCGCGAGTTTGAGTATCTTGAGCGCGCGCAGAAGATGCGCAGTGACAAGCTCGTAGAGCGGATAATTAACTGCGAGCGCGATATATTGATAGAACTCGGTAGCGCACAAGGCCAACAGGGCAAGGGCCAGCGCCAGATTTTGCCAGCGGCGGAAGATCGCTGCGAACAGAGTAAGCTGTCTAAACGCGAGCAGCCGCAAAGGGAAGTCCCACATATTCGCGTAACGGAGATTCATTCCGTATTTCAGATTGCACATCACAAGGTAGGTCGCCGCGATGAAGATAGTTAGAAACCATTCCGGCTTCTGCTCACGATTGAGCCGGAACACCGTACCGAGCGCGAGAAGAAGAACGATCGGACTAACAAGCAGAAGATCGACAAGATAGCGGTGCCAGGGGCCGTCGCCGGTGGCAATTGCATATTCGAGGATGAAGTTCTTAGTGATCGAAAGGTGGTAAGTTTCAACGAGGGTCGGAACACCGCCGGCGAGAAATACAAGGATGACAACCCCGAGCAAAGGTCCAAGAACCGTGGCAATGACTAACTCGCGCGTGACAATTCCAAATTGGAACCATCGATTAGCCAGGATGAGAACGACGCAGCCGAACCAGACGAAAGCGGAGTTTTCTTTCGTGAGGACGACCAGGGCCAGCGCGACCAGATAACCGATAATCCAGCGCCAGTTATTTGGCCGACGAAGGTTTTCCCATAGCAAGCCAAGCACTACCGTTGCCCAAAAAGTAAAGAATCCGTCTACCAATGCGTGCTGCGACATATGGAGTTGGGTCGGAGCGACAGCAAAAAGTGCAGTCACGCCTAACGACCAGAGAGGACCGCGCAGTCGCCAGGTGAAGAGCGCAACGAAACAAAGCGTCAGCATGCTGAAGAATGCTGCGACCTGCTGGAGCGCGGTCATCGCGTCACATCCGAACACGCTGCGCCAAACGTAGCCCGCAAATATGTAGAGAAATCGGACCGGCGGCAGAATCGAACCGGTCAATGTCTTTTGGTGCTCAATATATTCATCGACGATTTCCGGATATGCGCCGAGTCCACCTTTGCTTAAACCTTCGACATAGACGCGGTAAAGATCTTCATCGAATCCAAGCCTGGTATAGGCCGGTTGCGGGTGAATTTGCGCGAGCCCGTGCAAAGATCCGCCGCGCTCGAATGTTGCCGGCGGCAATCGCAAAAAACACCCGACAGCGAAAATGATCGCCAGCAGGATGATGTCGATCCTTCGACTTCGCTCAGGAGAACTCTTGCGCAGGCCGGACTGAGTTTCGGTCATTATCTACGCGCTTTCAGCGCGCAACTTCACGAACTTAAATAAACGCAGATCGAGTTTTCCGTCAGCACTTTTTCGCCAGAGCGCGATCGAGCCAGCCACGATAACAAGCCATGGCAACAACGACCACGCCGTCCAATGTTGTTTCGATGCATCCATCGCGAGCGCGACCTTCCAGGGCAAACCGCCAGAAGTGATGTTGTAGAAGGCGAACAAGAAAATCGAGCTCGAGATAAGCACGCAGGTGTAAAGCATCGGCGAGAAAATGAGAATGAAAGGCGCAAGCCAGATCAGATATTGGGGGCAGACACCAGGAGCGAACACGAAGAACACGAGCCACGTGCAAGCAAGCGATTCAACAAATGCGCGGTCGCGGGCGTGGCGATGCTGCCACGCGATCCAGAGAGCAGCGCCGACAATGATTACTTTGAGAATCGTGATGATGATATTCTGAGCCGGCTCAAGATCAAAAAACGAAAGCCGACTGAAATCGGGCAGACCCGTCAGGCGAAACAAATAAGTTATCCCCCAGATTCCCCAATAGCTTCCGTAGGCGAGCACGTTTTTGGCAAACAAGCCGGGAAAATTGATGAGCGGCTCCAACCACAAAAGACAGGTCGTGACCGCTCCGGAAATCAAAAAACCGCGGCTTCGATTTTGGGATAGCCAGAAGAAAACAAACGCCGGTAAAAAAAGCAGCGGGACAATTTTAATCTGACAACTAAGCGCAAAAAATAATCCCGCCAGCACCGGTCGATTCCGGAGACACATCCAAACGGCGCAGACCAACAGCAGCACCATCACTGGATCAGTGTTCCCGTGAAATCCGGAAACCATGAGCGACACAGGGCTGAGCGCGAAAAGCGCCAGCGCCCAGGTTGGAATGCGGATGTCGATCTTGCTCATTCGCAGCAAAACCGCAACGACCAGAAAATCGGCGATGATTCCGGGCAAACGAAGAAGAAACGGAAAATGGATGCCGATGTCCTGACACCACCGTTGCTCGGTCAGCGCGTAGATGCCGCGCAAGTAGTAAGCCGTCAGCGGCGGATGATTAAAATAGCGGCTGTGTTGGTAGGTCCATTCAAGACCGTGCTCGCTCAGCACTTTGGCGAAGCCATAAAAAAATACTGCGTCGTTGGTGCCGATGGTGTTGTAGGCGATCGCGAGTTTGAGTGCCATCGCGATGAGCGCCAGTGCAATGATGCAGGTCGTGCGCAGATCGCGATTGGGGTTCATCCTGAGAGTTCGAGCAGCTTCAGTGCCTTGGTGGTTGCAGGAATCGAGCGCGGATCATTGCCACCCGTCGAGCGTCGTAAGCGGAATGTCTTCGTAACTGTTAGTTGCACCGGCAGCTGGCAACGCAACTGGCCGCGCTCGATAAGTGTGCGATCGCAGAAATATTCCGACGTGTTCCAGCCACGATTCTGAATAGGCAGAGTCGTCCCAGCCGTACAACTTATTTGGTGCGGGCGGCAGAGACAAAGGTGGCCGGCCCTCCTCCGGCAACCTTAATTCACCTACGAACCAAATCTGATTCCCAGAGGCGAGGGTATTCCGGATTGCTTCCAAGGAGTCGCCAATAGGATTGGGCGAAATCATTTTCGCTAACAGCAAGTCGTAACGATGTATTCGATGATCGGTTATTTCTGGCAACGTCATCCATGTCGTCTTGCCGTGATAATAACGGTTGAAGGAGATACCGAGTTGCCACGGGGCAACGACGATGAGGTCGCGGGGTTTTGCCTGCTCGATCAGTTTTGCCGCGACAATGTTGATGTTTGTCTCCCGTTGGCGCGCTGCCGTCCAAGCCGGAACGGTTAGTAAAATTGCCGCCGTGCTAGCCAAACCAAGTCGAGCGAGACGAAGCCAGTATACACGCGCCATTGCGATTACGATCGTGTCCATCAGGACCGGCAACAATGCTAAGAGCAGCAGGTAATGCCACCAGTGCGTGCGGTAACCGACGATCAGTAGTGCTCCCAAATACGCAAACGGTGACAGAAGCATAACGAGCCACGCAAAACGTGAAATGATTGCGGCGTTGTCATCCCACGGATTTCGAAACGACATCCATGCACCAGCGATGGTTATTATGAGAAAAGCAGCGCGCACGAGCCAAGTAATCAACCACTCCTGTCCATAAGCTTGCGTAAACTCATTCCACAGATCCGGTATGTGAGAGGAGTGTTGGAACAATATCCGCCATTCATCGTTTGCAAAAATCCTCAGATAGATTGTCCCGAGTAGCGTCGCGCACACTGCGATTAAGGTCAGAATTCCGGCCGTCATCGACTTGCGATGGCCCAGTGCAATGACCAGCGCTGAAAGCACAATGGTCAAAACTAATATTAAGTTGCTGATGACAAATTGCTGACTGACAAGTGCTGCAAGGAAAACAAATAGGATCGCACAAGGTGTTCGCCTTTGAAGTAACTTAACGGTCGCTGCGAAAGCGATTACTATCAGGACAGCGCCGAAGCCGTATCCCCCCACCGTGGTCCCCCATCTTACGAACAGCGGGCTCAAGCCGAAGAGCCCAATCGCCATTAGTGGCACACCTTGACCGGCTACTCGAGCGGCCCACCAAGTCGCGCCAATATAAGTTATTCCAGCTGCTAACCCAAATCCGCGAAGTGCGAGATCACTGTCGCCAAAAAAGTGGATGTAACCGCGGACGATCAGTGGTACTAACGGTGGAAAGGTTTGGTGATCGAAGTAATCCATGATATCGGAGACCTTCGGCATCATCGCAAGCTGCACGGTCCCGCATTCATCCCGCCAGAGCGCGCCGGCGTGTGTCGCGCGGACCGTGAGGAGAAAAAGCGCCATCGCGGATAGAAGAACCGCCACGAACCATTCCGCTCGTTTCAGAAAATCGGGGCGAGTCACTGCGAATTTTCTTCAATCTGTCGCTTGAGTCCCTTGAACTCAGGCTGATCCGGCTGGAGCACAATCGCTTTATCAATCTCAGCTTGCGCACGGTGGGGGTCACTTTGCGCGAGCAAAGTTTTCGCCAAAAGATAATGAGCCTTGCCGTCACGCGGGGCCTGCCTAACCGCTTGCTCAAAAAACTCACGCGCTTGCTCGAAGCGCGCCTCTTCGAAGCTGATCACGCCCAGATTATTCAGCGCACCCTTGTGGTGCGGGTCGATTCCTAGAACCGCCCGGTAGAATAATTTTGCGTCCTCAGTTTGGTTCTGCGCGAGTCGCAAATTCCCGAGGGCGAAGTTGGTTTCGGAATTTGTCGGCACATAAGCGTAAGCGATCGCGAGCTTTTTTTCGGCCAGCCGGAGATTGTTTGATTCAAGTGCTTGCCAACCGGAATTGTACGCATCTAACGCCCAAAGCGACGGCCCCCGCTGCGGCCAGGAAACGAGGATTGTGGATCCGGCGACCAGGACGAGATAAATAGCGACGGTTTCAAACCGAAGTGAAGCGCACGAGTTCCAGAAGACCGACAATCCATAAGCGGCGAGAATGAGCAGGCCGGGCACAACGACCAATCGGTAACGTTCAGTAATGAAGACGGCGAGGAGTCCTAAGATCGACAAGAAAACCGCCGCAATGATCCAGCGCGATTGTGGCGCGAACCTTCCGGCGAACAACAGACCTGGAATTGCAAGCGCAGCGACCAGACCAAAGTAGCAGCCCGGAAAGATCACACCTTGCTCGCGCAAATTGCTAATCACGCTGAGATCGTCATATTGGAATGCGCTCCAAAAATTGTGCAGCTTTAAGCCAAGTAATTTCAACCAATCGCTAAAATGGGTGGAGATGTACTCTTTGGCTTTGGCCGACCAATAGGCAGAAACCTCAACATGTTTCAACGACCGACCGGCGGCTGACTCGGCTTGAGTGATCGAGTCCTGAAGCATCGCCGCCTGACCGGCGTGCAGCCCCGGTGGAAAACGCGGATAGCCATTTGCGCTTGGACTATTACCGATCCAAAAATTGATCCCGCTATGCGCTGAAAGAAAGACAGGGTCGCGTGTGACAATGCAATTGTGAACCCAACAAGGAGCGGTTCCGATGCCGACTCCAATCAGCAGAAGCATTGTGCCGCGAACGAAATTCTTCCACGTCGGGTGATTGGCCATCTTGGGTTTGATGATCCGCGCCGCAGGAACGAGCGGCACAAGCAAGAGAACATTCGCGACCGCTGTAGCGGTGATTCCTAGAAGCAAGCCAAGCCAAAAGCATTCTTTCGGTTCGAGCGCGTGGTCTGGCCGACCGACTCGCCAAACGACGAGCCAGAATACGAATACAAACCAAGCAGTTGGCATGAGAATGACGGAGTAAGCCTGGGCCGGAACGAAAAAGGCCCAGCCTAACGCCGCGATTACGCCCGTAATCCGCGCGTTAAGGTCGCCCTCAGAACGGCTGCTTCGAGCTGTTGCTCTTTGCGAAAAGGTCTGCAGCGAGAGCAAATAAATAAGGACTGCCGTGCCTGCGTCGAGACCGGCCTGGAGAAGACCCGGCACAAATGGATTGTAGCCAAAAATTCGGTATAGAAGTGCGAGCAAATAGGCATAACCGGGCAGCCCGTAAAACGCCAGATGCTCGGTTAGCTCACCGCGCAGAATTCGCTGTGCCCAGTCGTTGTAAAAATGCATGTCCCCGCGGGAAGGCAGCAAGAAAGGCGAGCTCGCGAGTCGGGCAAGGTTAGTCAATCGCAAGGCGAGAACCGCGACGAAAATCAGGTTGGCCCAGCCGAGTGGAAATCGGTCAATCCACCGCAGTAACTTCACAGGCGCGCTCCAAGGCTGGGGACCCAATCTCTGGAAATTCTAGAAAGCACCCGGTTTGGCATTAACGCTGCTGTTTAAAGCACATCCGCGAGGGTATCGCGGAGCGCAGTCAAACAAACAAGAGATAAAGAAAGCAATAGCATGTTAAACGCCATCAACAAACGCCGCGGGGGCTTCACCCTCGTGGAAATCATGATCGTGGTTGCGATCATCGCGTTACTCGCGGCGATCGCGGTTCCGGGGTTCCTCCGGGCGCGCAAACGCTCGCAAGCCAGCCGAATTCTGAACGATCTGCGTATGATCGACTCAGCGGTTGACCAGTACGCGATCGAAACCAACCGGAAGACCGGCGATGTGGTCAAGATCGCCGATTGGACGAATTACTTGAAAAAGGGTTCGCTCCTTTACAACAACGGCAAGAGCCTTCTGGGTACCGCTTACGGTGACCAGACGGTGGACACCATCCCGCAGGTGCCAGGCTCGGACCTCGCCGTGTTGTCCGACGTAGCGAGCACCGGTTTCTGGTCGCCTTACGGTCCGTAACGAATCTGACGATTCATTCTCCTGTCATTCGCGGTCTGACCGTGGTGGCAGGGAATGAGTCGTGAGAGCCGGATAATGGTCCGCTGATCACGACTCGCGATAAATAAATAGAAAAACGCAATTATGTTTAAAAAACTTCAAACTAAACACGCTGG